>CAZVES010000067.1:0-14884 GCA_964625835.1 uncultured Hyphomonadaceae bacterium | reverse complement strand
CCGTATCGCTTCGCTTACATGAAATGGGCTCAGGGCTGCGGTGGAGTGGGGTGACAGGGTGAACGATTATTGGCAATGCGCTGGATAAGAGATGGCGACCCTGAGGCGATTGTGGGAGAGCGAGATGGCTTCGGGACGCGGAACGCGCAATTGGCCGGCTGGCTGAAGACTGGTGCCTTTGCATTGGTGGTGCCACTTGAGCTGGATGCGTGCAGGTAGGGTGCGGGTGCGGAGTATTCGACGAACCGGGGGCCGGCCATTGGCACGCAGGCGGCCAGTGACCAGGACGGCTTCCCGCAGACACTTGACACCCTGGCTTGGCCCAATTGACTGTTGGCGGTCTCCAACCAACAAGTTATCTGGCGAATGCTTTGCAAATGACAGTTCGTGAAACCGAGTGACATTCAGGACCAGTTTAAAGACCTCGGCATCGCCGTTTGGGGCGTGACCAATGAAGATCCCGGGACCATTCTTGAATTCCATCAGGTTTGGGAGCTGAATTTCCCGCTGCTCCGCGATGTGGACGGCCAGCATGTGGATGCATGGGGAATTCGAAACACGGAATGCGAAGCGGGCTCTGTTGCCTTCGGCACTCCTCATCATCGCCGAGAACCCGGCCGGGGACATCCTGATCGACCTGACCTGGATCACCTTCTGGTGCGCCCTGATCGCGTTGTCCACGCGTTTGCTGCCGGGGTCTTCGCCGCGGACCAATCCACAGGCGCAGTAGACCCTCGACCCTTGAAGAGCGGTTATCCTGTTGAAGGAGCAACCTGGAAAGGCATCGAAGCACTTGCTGAACACAGAAAAACCCATGCAGGCCTCTGGCCAGAGGCGCCTACAGCGCGAGAAGGATTTCACGGGAGACAGGCTGCTCCACTTTCGCCAGGTGTTCCTGCGCCACGGACTGCCCGGACTGGTGCTCGCTTTGGGGCTCTTCGCCATTCCCGGATTCCAGACCCTCTTTTTCGAGGGGATTGGGCGGGGACTGTCCAATCCCCTCGGTTACGCGAGCGGGTTTCTGCTGATTTTCCTCGTCCTGAACGCCTATGCTTGGAGGGTTGACCGGCGCTGGAGCGTATCGAGGCTGGGCTGGGTCGCCTATCTTGGGGCGCTTTCACTTTGGGAGGAGTGGGCCTTCCGCCTCGCCATTCCCGCACTGCTTGAAGGCTTGGGCGCTGCGGTCTGGCAGGCATCCATACTCAGCGCGCTGCTGTTCGGGGGTGTGCACTACTTCACGCTGCGCTGGCGTTTGCCATGGTGCATCGGCGCGTTCCTGGGTGCCCTGCTGCTCAGCCGCCAGATGCAGGTGCATGAAGACCTCTTCCTGGTCGCGGCATTCCACTGGGTCGCCACGCTTGTGAACACGCCGCGCCCGCCCCGTGGTGCCGCGGCCTGACCGCAAACCCTGTGGGAATCTGCCCTCGAGGCTCACCAATTCCGGTTGATCGCCCGGGTCGTATCTTACCTTGCCGGCGGACGCGCCGGGCGCGCGATGTGCCCCGCCATATCGACTGCAGCAATACAGCGCGCTTGTGCATGGACATGCCTTGCGCGCTATGACATAGACCGCGCTTTGTTTCACCAGCATGGCCAGAAAGTCGGGGCGCTGTGGGTTGGCAGGCCCATGCGCCCGACCAGGGATGAAGAGTATGGAAGTCACCGAGACCAAGGTCGAAGGCCTGAGCCGTTCTTACCAGATCCGGGTTAGCCGGGACGAACTTCAGCAGAAGCTGGACGCGCGCATCAAGGAAATCCAGCCGCAGATGCGCCTGAAGGGCTTCCGCCCCGGCAAGGTGCCGCCGTCCCACATCAAGAAGATGTTCGGCAAGGACCTGATGGGCGAAATGATCGAGTCACTGGTCAAGGAGACCAATGAAAAGGCCATCGAAGACGCCGATGTCCGCCCGGCCAGCCAGCCGGACGTGAAGCTCGACGGAGAGATCGAACCGGTCCTGGAGGGCCAGGCCGACCTCGCCTATGAAATGAACATCGACATCATGCCCGACTTCGAGCCCGTTGACCCGGGCACGCTGAAGATCGAGCGGCCCGTCTGCGACATACCAGATGAGGATATCGACGAGGCCATTGGCCGGCTGGCCGAGCAGAACATGCAGTATGAGGCGCGCGGCAAGACCGCAAAGGCGCGCGATGGCGATGCCGTCGTGATCGACTTTGTCGGCAAGATCGATGGCGAGGAATTCGAGGGCGGATCGGCAGAGGGTGCCACAGTCGTGATCGGGCAGGGCCGGTTCATTCCGGGCTTCGAGGAACAGCTGGTCGGCGTGAAAGCGGGCCAGTCCAAGGACCTCAACGTCACCTTTCCGGAGGATTACAATGCCGAGCACCTGGCCGGCAAGGAAGCCGTCTTCGAGGTGAAGGTCGAAGAGGTTCGCGCGCCCAAGACGGCTGAGATCGACGATGAATTTGCCACGGGTCTGGGCCTGGAAAGCCTGGAGCAGCTGCGCGAGCTGGTGACCAACCAGCTGCAGGGTGAATTCACCGGGGCATCGCGCGCCAAGGCCAAGCGGGCCTTGCTGGACACGCTTGACAAGGGCCATGACTTTGACTTGCCGCCCGGCATGGTCGACCAGGAGTTCGACCAGATCTGGGCCCAGCTCCAGCAGGAGAAAGAGGCCGGCCGCCTGGATGAGGAAGAAGCAGCGAAGCCAGAAGATGAACTGAAGGCCGACTACCGCAAGATTGCCGAACGCCGAGTGCGCCTCGGTCTGGTTCTCGCTGAAATCGGACGCAAGGCGGAAATCCAGATTTCCGAACAGGAAGTCCAGCAAGCCCTGATCGCCGAGGCTCGCAGGTTCCCCGGACAGGAGCGTGAGGTGATCGACTTCTTTCAGAAGAATCCGAACGCGATGGCCCAGCTGCGCGCGCCGATCTATGAGGACAAGGTGGTCGACCACATCCTGGAAGTCGCCGAAGTGACCGATAAGTCGGTCTCAAAGGATGAGCTTTTTGCCGAGGACGAGGCGCCAGACTTCGTTTAGGGCCGGGCCTGCATGTGGCATTCGACTCCGCTGCGGCGTGACCTTAAATGCCCGCCATGGTGTATACGAGCCTCGACGACCTGATTGAGCGCGCCCATGACCGGCTTGACCCGGTGCAGGGCATCGCTCGCTTGCCGGAAGGCGGCGATGGCGAGTTCCTTACGTCTGAACAGGTGGACGTGATCCGGCCTGCAGGTGTTCTGGTCGGGCTCATCCCGAGGGCCGGCGGGGCCACTGCCTTGCTGACCCAGCGCCCTGACACCATGGCCACACATCCCGGACAGGTTGCCTTTCCCGGTGGCAAGGTCGATCCGAATGATGCTGACGAAGTCGACGCGGCCCTGCGCGAGGCCCATGAAGAGGTGGGTGTGGACCCGGCCCGCGCCGAGTTGATCGCCCGGGGCGCGCCCTATGTAACCGGAACAGGTTTCAGGATCGTGCCGGTGCTGGCCCTGTTGCCAGCCGATTTCCGGCCCGTTCCCTGCGACATCGAGGTTGCCGCCGTGTTCGAAACCCCGCTCGAATTCCTCATGGACCCGCGCAATCATGACCGTCGGTCCGGCACATGGAAGGGGCAAACGCGCCACTACTACGAAATGCCCCATGGCGGTTTTCGAATATGGGGGGTAACGGCTGGTATCATTCGAACACTATATCTGGAGCTGTATGGCGGCGACCCCGCCTGAGTCCTGAAGGAGATACACCACTGTGGCACGCACCATTGTCATCCAGTTGACACTCTTCCTGCTGCCGTTCCTTGGCTACGCCTTCTATCGGCTGTTGCTATCGGATGCAGAGGCTGACGGTCGCAAGACCTGGCCGATCAGTATGCTTTTCGGACTGGGCGCGGCCCTGATGCTCGGCGGTTTCGCTTACCTTGCGTTGGGTGAAAACCGCTCACCCAATATGTGCCATGAACCCGCGCGCTTTGAGAATGGAGAGATCATTCCTGCACGCAGCGTCCCATGCGAGCGTGACCTGACAAATGTTGGCGCGCCGGCTGGTGATTTCACCGGCCCTTCCGAAACGGCTGTTGAAATCGATCCCGACCTGGACGCAAGCCCCGACAGCGAAGAGAATGGTGGCACCTGACCTGAAAGGCGCAGACTGGCTGGACAGCGCGCCGACCCGCGCCGTGATAGCGGCGCTTGATGCAGCCCGGCCTGGCGGGTCGCGGTTTGTTGGTGGATGCGTGCGCAACACGTTGATGGGCCGCCCGGTCGATGACATTGACATTGCTACGCAACTGACGCCGGAGGAAGTGGTGGCCGCCATCGAGGCGGCAGGCCTGCGCGCCGTGCCCACAGGTATCGAGCATGGCACGATCACCGCGATTGCAGACCACCAGCCCTATGAGATCACCACGCTGCGCCGGGACGTGGAGACCGATGGCCGGCGCGCTGTTGTTGCGTTCACACAGGACTGGGCCGAGGACGCCGCCCGGCGGGACTTTCGGTTGAATGCGCTCTATGCCGAAGCCGACGGCACTGTGCACGACCTGGTCGGCGGCGGGCTTGAAGATGCTGCGGCGGGCCGGGTCATCTTCATCGGCGATGCCGACGAGCGCCTGCGCGAGGATTATCTGCGCATCCTGCGCTTCTATCGCTTCAACGCCTGGTACGGTGCCGGAATAGACGCCGAGGGCCAGGCGGCCTGCGCGCGCCAGAAGGCGGGCTTGTCCAGGATCGCGGCCGAGCGCATCTGGAAGGAGTTTGAGAAGCTGCTGCGCGCGCCGGACCCAACTGCGGCCTTGGAAGCGATGGAAGCGGTCGGCGTTCTGGGCCAGATCCTTCCCGGAGCGAGCGCTTCCCGGTTTGGTGCGTTCCTCCAGGTCGTGAACTCGCCCTGGGACCCGATGCGGCGCCTGCTGGCGCTGTTGCCGCGCGATGAACTGACAGCGGCGCGGGCGGTGAATGCGCTGCGCCTGTCGAATGCAGAGCGCGACCGGCTGATGGCCTGGGCCGGGGCCGATGTCGCCCTTTCGCCTCAGATGACCCCGCAGGAGGCCCGCGCGGCGGCCTATCGGCTCGAACACCGCACCTTCTTTGACCGTGTCTACACCGCCATGGCGCAGGATGGCCGCGAGACCTGGCAGGCCGTCCATGACGCGGTGGATGGGTGGGGTCGGCCGAGCTTCCCGCTCAGGGGGCAGGACCTTGTCGAGCTTGGCATGAGCGGCCCGGAGATCGGCGAGACGCTGAAGGCGCTTGAGGACTGGTGGATCGAAAATGATTTCCAGCCCGTGCGGGGCGAATTGCTCG
The DNA here is from genome assembly GCA_964625835.1 of uncultured Hyphomonadaceae bacterium. GTDB lineage: Bacteria > Pseudomonadota > Alphaproteobacteria > Caulobacterales > Hyphomonadaceae > UBA5336. The sequence continues at coordinate 9,621 of CAZVES010000067.1, read as the reverse complement.
CCCGCCTCAGTTCGCCATCACCACATAGCCATTGAGATAGGCTGCAAAGCTCACCCAGGCGAGATAGGGAAGCTGGAGATAGGCCGCCAGGCGTGACCAGCGCCAGAACCCTGCAATCATGGCTGCGACCATGAGCCAGAGCGTGCCGAGGATGATCAGGGCGAGGGCGGGCTGCTGGAAGCCGAAAAAGGCATAGGACCAGCCCATGTTCGGGATGAACTGAGCAAAGAAGAGACCCAGCGCCCCGCTCGCGGCCTCGAAACTGCCCGCGCTGCGGCGAACGAGGATTGCCCCCACAGCCATGAGCAGGAACAGGCTCGGCCAGACAATGGCAAAGGCGATGTCCGGCGGGTTCAGCGGCGCCTTGTTCAGCATGGCATACCAAGCGTCGTCGGAGCCCGTGGAAATCTGCCCGGCCAGATAGGCCACGCCCAGGACTGCGGCGATGATCGCCCCATAGGTCAGCCAGGAAGGCCGCGCTGCCGTCGCCGTGGTCATGTGAAAGTCCTAGCATTCCGAGCGATTGGCGTCGATATGGACGGTGTGTTATAACGCATGTGGTAACAAGGAGCCCGCCATGACCAAGCTGAAGATCCGGAAGATCGGAAACTCCCTCGGCGTTGTAATTCCAGCGGAAGACCTCGCACGCCAGAAGATTGAGGAGGGCGATTTCCTGATCCTCATCCATACGCCGACGGGCCTCAAACTCGAGGTGTATGACGAAGAGGTCGCCCAGCAGGTCGAAGCCGGGCGCATGATCGCCAAGAAATACCGCAATACGCTTCGCGAACTGGCGAAATGACCGACTACAAATGGTTGCGATTGGAGTCCCTCCTGATCTTGCATGAGGAGGGCCTCGCAGAACATGGCGGACTGGCCGGAATCCGAGATGAGGGCCTACTCGAAAGTGCCTTGGAGGCACCCAAGAACAAGGCCTACTACGACGCCACAGCGGACCTCTTCACTATTGCTGCGACCTATGCGCATGCAATTGCCAAGAACCATCCCTTCTTTGACGGCAACAAGCGCGCTGCGTTTCTGGCGGCCAATACATTTCTGCTCATCAATGGCTACCAGCCGACCGCAAGCGAAGCAGACGCAACGCTGAAGATGCTGGCACTCGCAGCCAGTGAGATAACTGCCGACCAGTTCGCAGACTGGCTGCGCGAGTTTACCGCGCCCGTCTGACCAGCACTCAGGGCCACTTCACCACGGGTGGCATGCTCGACAGGATGCTCGCCACATTGCCGCCGGTCTTCAGGCCGAAGGTGGTGCCGCGGTCGTAGAGCAGGTTGAACTCCACATACCGCCCGCGCCGGATGAGTTGCTCCTCGCGCTCGTCCTCGCTCCACGCCTCGAACATGCGCCTTGCGGCGATTTTCGGATAGATGTCTGCGAAAGCCCGGCCCACATCCCGCGTGAAGGCGAAGTCGGCGTCCCAGTCGCCGGTGTCATGGCGGTCATAGAAAATTCCGCCAATGCCACGTGGCTCATTGCGGTGGGGCAGGTGGAAATACTCGTCGCACCATTCCTTGAAGCGGGGATAGTCCGCGCCGGGATGGCCCTCGCAGGCGCTCTCCATGGCGGAGTGGAATTCCACCGCGTCCGGAAAGTCCTGCTGGCGCTGGTAGTCGAGCAGGGGCGTCAGGTCCGCCCCGCCGCCGAACCAGGCCTTGGATGTGCAGATCATTCGCGTGTTCATGTGAACGGCTGGCACGCGCGGACTGTGCAAATGGGCGATCAGGGAAATGCCCGACGCCCAGAACTTGCCGCCATTCTCCTTCGCGCCGGGAATCTGTGCGCTGAACTCATCCGAGAAAGTGCCGTAGACAGTGGAGACATGCACACCGACCTTCTCGAAGAAGCGGCCCTTCATGATCGCCATCGTGCCCCCGCCGAGATCCTCCGAGCCATCGCCGCGCGACCATGGAGTTTTCTCAAAATGCCCCGCCGGGCCACGATAAAGCGGTGGGCAGGCCTCGTCCTCCAGCGCCTCGAATCGGGCAATGATGTCGGCTTGCAGGCTCTCAAACCACAGCCGGGCCGTTTGTTTGCGCTGTTCCATTGTCGTATCGGTTCGGGGCGATTGTGTCATGTCGGGTCCGGGGTTAGCCTGTGTTAAGAAAAACACCGTAACCAGCGAGGCGATTCGGCGCACAGGGATTTTCTGTTTTGCGTCGTTGCGCCGCAAGGATTGCGGGCTGACTTGGTGTATGTCCGCGCTAACTTGTCCCTGCAAAGGATGGATAAAACCGTGACCGAGACAACAGCCGACGAAACTGAACACGTCGATGAAGATCGCCGTGACTTTATTCATATCGCTGCCACCGTGGCCACTCTGGGTGGTGTCGGGGCGGTCGCCTGGCCATTCATCGACCAGATGAATCCGGCGGGCGACACCAAGGCTGCGTCTAGCCTGGAAGTGGACATCAGTTCCATACCGGTCGGCGGTGAAATCCGCGTCCTGATTGGCGGGCAGCCCTTCTTCGTGCGTCACCGCACGACAGCGGAGATCGCAGCCGCGCGCAATGCGCGGCTCGATGCCCTGCCAGACCCCCAATCCGATGACGAGCGTCTGGTGGCCCTGCCCAATGGCGAGCTCAACCCCGCCATTCTCGTGACGTCCGGTGTTTGCACCCATCTTGGTTGCGTGCCGGTCGGCCCCGCCCAGGGCAATGTCGGCGACTTTGGCGGCTGGTACTGTCCATGCCACGGCTCCCACTACGATACGTCCGGGCGCATCCGAAAGGGTCCCGCGCCTTCAAACCTTCCCGTGCCGGAACACAATTATGTGTCCGATACAGTCATCAATATCTCGCTCTAGGAAAGGAATCCCCGAATGAGTGGACACCAGTCGACCTATGAGCCCAAGAGCGGCATTGAGAAGTGGATTGATTCCCGCCTCCCGCTGCCGCGGCTCGTCTATGACAGCTTTGTCGATTTCCCGACTCCGAAGAACCTGAACTACTGGTATACGTTCGGCGGCATTCTCGCGATCTTCCTGATGATACAGATCGCCACCGGCATTGTGCTCGCCATGCACTACACGGCGACGGTGGACGATGCCTTTGCCTCGGTCGAGCGCATCATGCGCGACGTGCCCTATGGCTGGCTCCTGCGTTACCTGCACTCCAATGGCGCCTCATTCTTCTTCCTGGCGGTCTATCTGCACATGTTTCGCGGCCTTTATTACGGGTCCTACAAGGCCCCGCGCGAAGTGCTCTGGATCCTGGGCTGCATCATTTTCTTCCTGATGATCGCCACCGCCTTCCTGGGCTACATGTTGCCCTGGGGGCAGATGTCGCTGCACGGTGCCAACGTGATCGTTTCGCTCTTTGGCGCGATCCCGCTGGTCGGTGACGGTATCAAGACCTGGCTGCTCGGCGGGCCGTCCATCGGTAACCAGACGCTGCAGCGTTTCTTCTCGCTGCACTACCTTCTGCCCTTCGTGATTGCAGGCACGGTAATCCTGCACATTTGGGCGCTCCATGTGCCAGGCAACAACAACCCGACCGGGGTGGAAGTGAAGGACGTGAAGAAGGATACGGTGCCCTTCCACCCTTACTACACGGTGAAGGACGGCTTCGCGATCGTGGTGTTCTTGATGGTCTACTGCGCGTTTGCCTTCTTCTTGCCTAACGTGCTTGGCCACGCCGACAACTACATTCAGGCCAACCCGTTGGTGACGCCCGCTCACATCGTGCCCGAATGGTACTTGCTGCCCTTCTATGCGATCCTGCGCGCTATCACCTTCGACCTCGGTCCGATTGATGCCAAGCTGCTCGGCGTGATCGCCATGTTTGCATCCATCGCGGTGCTGTTCGTCGTGCCGTGGCTCGACACCAGCCGCGTGAAGTCGATGCGCTACCGCCCGGTCGCGCGCCAGTTCTTCTTCGGCTTTGTGGCGTGCACCTTCCTGCTGGGCTGGGTCGGTGCGGTGAACCCCGATGATCCGCTCATCCCGCTGGGTGAAGATCAGCTCGTGGTCCAGTATTCCGATGAGGTTGGTCTGCCGGCCTCGCGGACCTTTGCCGAGTACACTGAAGCGGCTGCTTTCCGTGACAGCCTTGCGGAAACTGCAGGCGCATCGATCGGCGTGGAGAAGGGGGCGGCGATCCGCTTCATCCACCTCGGCCAGTTGCTGACCGTGTATTACTTCGCCTACTTCCTGATCATTCTGCCTTATCTTGGTCTGCGTGAGCGGCCGAAGGATGAACCGGAATCGATCCACCAGGCCGTGCTGGGCACGCCGCGCAAGCCCGCTGATGCAGGCTCGCCAATCCCGGCCCCGGCAGAATAGGAGCCATCGAAGATGAAACGTCTCCTCAAACTCGCAGGGGCGGCAGCCGCCGCCCTCACCCTGGCGGCAACGGCCCATGCGGCCGGCGGCGCCAAGCATGCCCACGGCCCGGAAGGCGGCTTTCCGTTCGAAGGCGTGTTCGGCAATTTCGAAATGGACAGCGTCCAGCGGGGCTACCAAGTCTATCGCGAAGTGTGCTCGGCCTGCCATGGCATGAAGCTGCTCTCCTATCGAAACCTCGGTGAACCTGGCGGCCCGTTTTACGACCCCGAATATCCCAATGCGAATGACAACCCGTTGGTGAAGGCGTTCGCGGCCCAGGACACGGTTGTCGACGCAACGCCGGACGAATTCGGTGACCCGGTCACACGGCCGGCCCGCCCGTCGGACCGGTTCAAAAGCCCTTATGCCAACGAGCAGATGGCGCGCGCGGCCAATGGTGGTGCCTATCCGCCCGACCTGTCGGTGATCACCAAGGCGCGCCATGGCGGGGCCAACTATATCTACAATCTGATCAAGGCCTATCCGTCCTGGGATGTGATGGGCGATGGCTCGATCGACTTCAACACCGAGTATGAACTCGGTGAGGGATACGAATATTCCGGCGTTCTCGCCCAGCCGACCGGGCAGTATTACAACCCTTACATGCCTGGCGACGTGACCCCGCAATGGGTTGGCGACCCGCGCGAAGTGCCTCCGGGCGGTTTTCTTGCCATGCCGCCACAGCTCAGTGATGGCCGCGTGGAATACATGGACGGCACAGAGGCCACGGTCTCGCAGATGTCCTATGACGTGGCCCAGTTCCTGGCCTGGGCCGGCGAGCCTAAGCAGACCAACCGCAAGGAGCTTGGCGTGGCCGTGATGATCTATCTCACCCTGCTGGCCGGCCTCCTCTGGCTCTCCTACAAGCGCATCTGGCGCAATGTGGAACACTAGCTTACAGGCTGGACCCCATGCAAAAGGCCGCTCATCCGGGCGGCCTTTTCTGTCTCTGCCTGCACGGCTGCCATGAAAGGATGAACATGAAGAATGCGCTCTTGCTGGCCGCGAGCGGCCTAGTCCTCATGGCCTGCGTTCGCGGCGAGGTGCCCGAAGCCGGCGCTCCGGCCTACATGCCTGAACAGGTGCGCCAGGCCCGCGCCCAAGCCGCCGAACAGGCCGAAATTCTGGCTGGCCTCATCCAGTCCAGCGAATGGACCATTCTCGACATTTCAGGTCAGGCCATGCTGGCCCAGGCCGAGCCCACACTGGTCTTTTCCGGCGGCAATGCCGTGTCCGGATCCACCGGTTGCAACATGTTCAACGGTTCGGTCTCGCTGGACGCGGCGCAGCTCAGTTTCGGACCGCTCGTAACGACGCGTAAAATGTGTCCAGAGCCTGTTATGGATCAGGAACGCTTCGTCCTTGACACGCTGGGGCAGGTGATCAGCGCGGGCGTGAATGAAGACAGCACCTTGTTTCTAAGCACCCTGAACGGCGATGTGATCAGGCTCGCGCGAGGCGGGGGTTAATCAATCGGGCCATCGAGGCGCACTTCGCCGGAGAGGTCATCCAGCTTGCCCTGCAGGTGAGCCCGCACATCCTCAACCGCCTGATTGTAAACCATGGGCGCGAGGGTTTGCAGCATGACATCCACAACCTGTTCGGCGCGGAACGCGCTGAGATTCTCGTCAAAGTCTTCCGCAAACAGGGTCTGGAGATGACCTGCCAGGGCCGCACGCCGGTCTTCGGACAATGTGATCGCCATGGCACGTCTCTCCGATTAGGGCTCTAGTTTTTCGTCAGCTTGGCTTCCAGGGCCGCAATGCGCTTGTCCTGCTCGATGTTGCCTCGACAGGTCAGTGCCCCTCGAACGCCATCAGGGCGTGGACCTCGACGCCATGGTCGCGCAGGCGGTCGGCGCCGCCAAGCTCTGGCAGGTCGACCAGGAAACTGGCGGCCACAACGTCCGCCCCGCCCCGCCGCAGCAGTTTCAGGCCGGCCTGCGCGGTTCCACCCGTGGCGATCAGGTCATCGACCAGCAGCACCCGGTCGCCGGGTTCAATGCCGTCGATGTGCATGTGCAACTCATCGCTGCCATACTCCAGTTCGTAGCGCTCAGAATGGGTCTGGAAGGGCAGTTTGCCAGGCTTGCGCAGCGGCAGGAAACCGACGCCGAGGCGCACGGCCATGGCGCCGCCCAGTATGAAGCCGCGCGCATCAATCCCGGCCACCTTGGTGACGCCGTCGCCCTCATGGGGCGCGCACATGGCGCGGATGGCTTCAGACAGGGCCGCGGCATTGCCGAACAGGGTCGAGACATCCCTGAACATGATGCCAGGTTTCGGATAGTCGGGGATTGTCCGGATCGTGGATTTCAGGTCCATCTTGCGCGTCAGCCCACGACAACCTGTTCGCCATCGCGGATCGGGCGCGAGACATCCTCGGCGATTTCCACGGGCTTGGGCTTTTTCTCCTTGCGTCTCCACATGGGCGCGCGGGGGTCGGCCATGCGGTCATACTGCATGGAATAGTATTCGTGGGCGGTGTGGGTGAGCGGGCGCGGGGTCAGCGTCATGCCATAGGCGCGCAGGCGTTCAACCACGGCGTCGCGCAGGTGCATGTCCGGAAACGTGTCCCAGGCCATGCCGTGGTCCTTCATCCACTGGCGGACGCGCCAGGAACGGGTAGAGTTTGCCTCGGTTGGCTTGGCCCCGCCATGTTCCTCCCAGAGATAGAGGATCACGATGGCGTCGATCACCGCGTCAATTGCGGCAGGTGTGGCCACATTCAGGTCCTGTCCCTGCTGGGCCGCGTTCAGTATGTCATTCTTGCGCGATTGCAGGTTCTGGTAGGTAGCCCCGATCACCGAGAGTGCATTGCGGTTGGCGGGTACGTTCTGGGCGTACACCGCATCAAGCTGGGGGTGGCGCACCACCATCAGCTCCCCGCCAGCCACGGGCTCGTCGCGCGTAATGGCGGCCAATTCCGCCATGAAGCGCTGGAGGTTCTGGCGCAGCTCATGGCCGACCCCTTCCAGCACCTGGCATTCAACTTCCTTCCGGTCATTGCGGTCGCGCCAGTTGATGAACGCGATGGTCAGCGCCGCAATGACGATGAGAAGCAGGGCACCGGTTTGAAACTCTACTGAAAACATGGCCGTCCCTCCATGACGTGGCATCTCTCTAGCAAAAGCCACGCCGAGCGTCGATTACCCCTGATTGAGTACACGTCCGGCCACTGCGTCAAGCCTTGCCAGCAGGGCCGGGTCGCGTGCTTCGGGCGATGTGATCAGCGCGTGGTCAAGACAGGTCTCGATTGCCTGGGGCGAGGGCGTGCGCGCGCGGGCTGACAGGGTCTCGCACAATGCGGAAATGGCGCTGCGGGCGGCGGTTGCATTGGCGTGCATCACCTCCAGCACATTCGTCACCGAGACATTGTCCTCCTCCTCATGCCAGCAGTCATAATCCGTCACCATGGCGAGGGTGGCGTAGGGCAGTTCGGCTTCGCGGGCGAGCTTGGCCTCGGGCATGTTGGTCATGCCGATCACATCGCAGCCCCACTGTCGGTAAAGCAGGCTCTCGGCCAGGGTGGAGAATTGCGGGCCTTCCATGGTCAGGTAGGTGCCGCCGCGGTGGACCGTGGCGCCCGTGGCCGCCAGCGCCTCTGCGCCAAGGTCGGAGAGGCGCTCGCACACCGGGTGTGCCATGGAAACGTGTGCCACCATGCCCGGCCCGAAGAAGCTCTTTTCCCGGGCAAAGGTGCGGTCGATGAACTGGTGCACGGCGACAAACTCGCCCGGGGCGTATTGCTGTTTGAGGGAACCGCAGGCCGAAAAGGAGAGTATGTCCGTCACGCCGGCCCGCTTCAGCGCGTCGATATTGGCGCGGTAGGGAATGGTGGACGGTGTCAGCCGATGGCCCTTGCCGTGGCGCGGAAGAAAGACAAGCTCCACCCCACCGAGCCTGCCCCGACGCAGCACATCGGACGGTCTGCCCCATGGGGTCTCCACGGCGACTTCGCTGGCGTCCTGAAGGCCGGGAATGTCATAGAGGCCCGATCCGCCGATGATGCCGAGGGTCCAGTGTGCCATGGGATGTCTCCGTTCCGGGTCTCGACAAGGCCAATGGGCGAAATCGCCCGCGCAATCAATCGGCCGGCAGGTGCAATGACGCAGGTGTGAGTTGGCCGAAAGGTGCTGTTTGACTAAATCCGATGCCATGAGACACACACCGAGCCTGACCCCGACCCGACGCAGCTTCCTGGCGCTTTCCGGCGCGGGCCTGCTGGCCGCCTGTGGCGCCCGTCCCCAGGCCGAATCTGTGCCCACAGCCAGCATTGTCCCGGCCAGCGAGATCGAGGACTGGACCTCCATTTCCGATGCCGAATGGCGTTCCCGCCTCGACAAGATGCAGTATTACGTCCTGCGCGAGGAGGGCACCGAGCGGTCCTTCACCTCGCCGCTCAACGATGAGAAGCGACCGGGCGTCTATCATTGCGCAGGCTGCGATCTCGCCCTGTTCGACGCCTCGACAAAATATGACAGCCGCACGGGCTGGCCGAGCTTCTGGGACCATATCCCCGGCACCATCGACACCAAGCCCGACAACAAGCTTTGGATGCAGCGCACTGAGTATCACTGCATGCGCTGCAAGGGCCACCAGGGCCACGTCTTCGGTGACGGCCCGCGCCCCACGGGCCTGCGATACTGCAACAACGGCGTCGCCCTGACCTTCAGGCCGGCCGCTGCCTGAGACCGTCACCCTCCAAACGTCGTTCCGTCGCCTTCCTCGTCATTGATGACGGCGCCGCCTTCGGTGTGCTCATAGCCGCGACCGTCGGGCCGGGCAAAGAGGTCCATCTGGCGGGGATCGACATAGGGCTTGCGGCCCCTGCGCGGGGTGCGCTTGCTGCGGAAGTAGAGATCGTCTGTGTGGTCCGCCGCGGGCGGCTTTTGCGGTTTGGAGTCGGGCTGTACGACCTCGCGGGGCGGCGCCGGGGCCGACGCGGCCTCGGGCTCTCCGGCCGGGCCGGCCAGTTGCCAATAGGTGATGGCGTAGACCGGCTTGCCCGTCTCGTCCTCATAGGCCTGGATGAAGCCCTGGCTGAGGCCGGCATTCGCCTGGACTTCGGCAACTTCCCCTTCGCCCTCAGCCACTGATATCCATTCCGTCGCAAGCTTGAGCACATCCGTGCCATTGGCAAGGCGCTCGGCCTCGTGGCGGGTGCGTGCGGCGGGGCGCTCGGCCTCGAGGGCCTCTGCGGCGGACCGGGCAAGGGGGTAGAGGTGGCTCATCTCAAGACAGATGTAGGCAGCCCGGCCCGCTCTCCAACACGACGCC
>CAZVES010000066.1:0-15092 GCA_964625835.1 uncultured Hyphomonadaceae bacterium | reverse complement strand
CCGGCACGAGATCCTTCGTGACCCCGACCGACACGGCAGCCTTTCCGTCATTCACGCCAACGAAAACAGCCACTCCCGATCCCATCCGGGCCTTCGCCTCGTCAACAAGCGCACGCAGATCCTTCCCGCCCACGCCCTCGGCGACGCGCCCGATGAAACGGATGCCGCTGACCTCTTCCGGGCCCGTCGCCACGCCCGCGGCCGTGCTCCCGGCCATGGCAAGCTTGCGCTTGGCATCACCAAGCTCCCGCTCAAGCATCTTGCGTTCGTCCAGCAATCCCGAGAGCCGGGACACCACGTCCTTGAGCGGCACCTTCAGGTGTTCGCTGACGTCCAGGGCGACCCGGGCCTGGGCCTTCAGATGGGCGAGGGCCTCCTCCCCGGTCGCGGCCTCAATCCTGCGAATGCCGGCTGAAACGCCCTGTTCTGACAGGACCGTAAAGGCGGCGATATCGCCTGTGCGCTCGACATGGGTGCCCCCGCAAAGTTCCACGGAATAGGGGCTTTCGGTGCCTTCAAGGTCCCGCCCCATGGTCAGCACACGGACTTCATCGCCGTATTTCTCACCGAACAGGGCGAGCGCTCCGGCCTCGATGGCCGCTTGTGGCGTGGCATGCTCCACGGACACCTCACGGTTTTGCCGGATCACCCGGTTCACCGAGCCCTCAATCTGTTCGATCTCTGCCTCAGACAGGGGTGCGCCATGGGAAAAGTCGAACCTCAGGCGGTCTTCCTCAACAAGTGACCCCTTCTGCGTGACATGATCGCCCAGCGTCTTTCGCAAGGCCGCGTGCAGGAGATGAGTTGCAGAATGATTGGCCATGATGCGGGTGCGCCGCTGGGCGTCCACATCGAGACGGGCCTGGTCACCAATCGCAACCGCCCCGTCGACGAGTTCGCCGACATGGACATGAAGGTCCCCGGCCCGTTTCTGGACATCCCTGACGATGAACCGCCCGCCGGATGCAAACCGGATTTCGCCATGATCACCGGCCTGCCCGCCACTTTCCGCATAGTAAGGCGTCGTGTCGAAGACGAGCTCGGCCTCGCCGCCTTCGATGCGCTCTTGCTCGATCCCATCCGCAACAATCGCGACAAGCTTCCCTTCAGTGGTGGTGGTCCCATAGCCGTGAAAAGCGCTTGCACCCACGCGTTCGCGAATTTCAAACCAGACCCCATCGCCCGCCGTATCGCCAGAACCGGCCCAGGCGCTCCGCGACCCCGCCTTCTGGCGCGACATGGCCGTATCGAACCCTTCCTTGTCGACCTTGATCCCACGATTGCGCAGGATGTCCTCGGTCAGGTCGACTGGAAATCCAAATGTATCGTACAGTTTGAAGGCGGTTTCTCCCGGGAACCGGTCACCTTTCACCAATTGCGCGCTTGCTTCATCCAGAAGGTTCAGACCACGCCCGAGGGTGCGCTGGAAACGGGCCTCCTCCTGCTCGAGTTCTGCTTCGATTGCCGATTGCGCCCGACGCAGTTCAGGGAATGCATCGCCCATCTCACCGATCAGAGCACCGACGAGGCGATACATGACAGGTTCGCGCGCGCCGAGAACATGCCCGTGTCGCATGGCGCGGCGCATGATCCGACGAAGGACATAGCCCCGCCCCTCATTGGAGGGGGAAACACCGTCCGCCAGCAGGAAGCTCGACGCCCGCAAATGGTCCGCAATGACGCGGAATGATGCAAGGGACTGGCCCTTCGCCTTCGCTCCGTAGACGTCTTCTGCCGCAGCGATCAGGTTGGAGAACAGGTCGATGTCATAATTGTTGTGAACGCCCTGCAGGACGGCCGCGATCCGCTCCAGCCCCATTCCCGTGTCGATTGACGGCTTGGGCAGTGACTTGCGCGATCCATCGTCAGCCTGAACATACTGCATGAAAACCAGGTTCCAGATCTCGATGAACCGATCGCCATCCTCGCCGGGGGAGCCTGGGGGGCCACCCTGGACCGCGTCGCCATGGTCGTAGAAAATTTCAGAGCACGGCCCGCAAGGCCCGGTGTCGCCCATGGACCAGAAATTGTCACTCGTCGGTATACGGATAATCCGGTCATCGGGAAGGCCTGCAATGGCCTTCCAGAGCCTCGCAGCCTCCTCATCTTCGGAATAGACCGTGACCAACAACTTGTCCTTTGGCAGGTCCAACTCAGAAGTCACCATCGCCCACGCGTAGGCGATCGCTTCCTCCTTGAAATAGTCCCCAAAGGAAAAATTACCCAGCATCTCGAAAAAGGTGTGGTGGCGGGCCGTGTAGCCGACATTGTCGAGATCATTGTGCTTGCCCCCGGCGCGCACGCATTTCTGTGACGAGACCGCCCGGGGTGCAAAAGGAGCCTCAGCACCCGTGAAGATGTTCTTGAACGGCACCATGCCTGCATTCACGAAAAGCAGCGTCGGGTCGTCCTCGGGGACAAGTGGCGCAGAGGACGTACGCTTGTGCGCCTTGCCTTCGAAAAAGGACAGAAAGGTTTCGCGTATCTCGCTCACGCGGGTCATGGTCGTTAATCCCTCTGACAACAAGCCGGATTTGCCAGACCCGTGATATAGTCAAGCTGACCGAGATCACCAAATTGCCGTGCGTCCGGTCAGCCAGCCTCGCTTTCCGGAGGTTCTGCCTCCAGAGACATTCCGGCCGTCAGCATTTCTTCCGTCAACAGGCCAGCCTGGTGGCGGACTGATTCCTCGATCTCCAGGGCAATCTGTGGATTTTCCTTGAGGAATTGCCGAGTTTTCTCCCGCCCCTGCCCAATTCGCTGGCCGTTGAAGGAATACCAGGAGCCGGATTTCTCCACCACTTCCCCCTTGACGCCGAGGTCTATGAGCTCGCCGGTCTTGGAAATGCCCTCACCGTAGATGATGTCGAATTCGACCTGCCTGAATGGCGGGGCCACCTTGTTCTTCACCACCTTGACGCGGGTCTGGTTGCCAATCACCTCGTCACGGTCCTTGATCGACCCGATGCGCCGAATGTCGAGCCTCACCGAAGAGTAAAACTTCAGAGCGTTCCCGCCCGTTGTCGTCTCCGGGCTTCCAAACATCACGCCAATTTTCATCCGGATCTGGTTGATGAAGATGACCATACAATTGGTCTTCGAGATCGAACCCGTCAGTTTTCGCAGGGCCTGGCTCATGAGACGGGCCTGGAGACCGGGTAAACTGTCGCCCATCTCGCCCTCCAGTTCAGCGCGCGGGGTCAGGGCCGCCACGGAATCGATCACCACAATGTCCACCGCACCAGACCTGACCAGTGTGTCAGAGATCTCCAGGGCCTGTTCACCCGTGTCCGGCTGCGACACCAGAAGATCATCGAGATCCACACCGAGTTTAGAGGCATAGACTGGATCAAGGGCGTGCTCGGCATCAACGAAAGCACACACGCCACCGCTGGCCTGGGCCTCGGCCACGACGTGAAGCGCGAGCGTGGTCTTGCCCGAACTCTCAGGACCGAAAATCTCCACCACCCGGCCTTTCGGCAATCCACCGATGCCAAGCGCGATATCAAGGCCAAGGGAACCGGTTGAAACCGCCTCGATATCCAGGGCCTTGTTGTCGCCCAGCCGCATCACCGAGCCCTTGCCAAAGGACCGCTCGATGTTGCCAAGGGCGGTTTCCAGCGCTTTCTGCTTGTCCACGACGCTATCCTCGTCCACCAGTTTCAGTGATGGTTTGCCCATGAGTTTTCTCCATCTGTCAATGACTGAGCCAAAAACGCAAGCGTCCTCGCTTGCCATGCACAAGTTTGTACCACAATTGTTCCGCAGAACAAAACACAAACTTTCTGGATTTGTCACTTCACAAGACCGCACGGATCAGGCATCCGTTGGGGATGCTGACGAAAAGACCCAATGAGCCAGGTTTGGCGAGTGTCCGCTACCTTGACGGTGACCTGCAGGTACTGGAGCCTGGAGATTATGTGCTTTGCGCGGTCACTGGTCGCAAGATCCCGCTTCAGGCTCTCCGGTATTGGAGTGTCGACCTGCAAGAGGCCTATGTTGATGCATCGGCGGCCAGCCAACGGATGGCCCCGCAATAGGACAAGACTGGCATGATACATGACGCGGTTTTCGGGGTTCTTCTCACCTGGCTGGGCTTCTGGAACACGGGTGCCAGCATGCCAGCCAGTGGAGAGATCGTTTGCGGCGGCGCACTGAAGCAGGGCGGGGTCGTGGTCTGCAATGCACCGGAAGGCGCGCGTCTTTCCCTGGGCAGCGTTTCATCGCAAGCCGGAAACGACGGGCTTGTTGTCTTCGGTCTTGCTCGTGATGCGGAGCCTGAACTGGTTGTGCGCGCGGAAATGCAGGGCCTGGTTTCGCAGGTTCCGCTGACGATTGCCCCGCGCGACGACGCCTTTCGGGTGATCGAAGGCCTTGAATGCGACAAGGTTGATGCGCGCACACCCGAGCAGAAAGACCATGCCGGCCGCAGCTGGGCGATCAAGCAGAATGCCTTTGCGACATTCCATGCGGGCAATGACTGGAAACACGGTTTTGCCCGGCCTGCGGCCGGCCCGCCGAGTTCACCCTTCGGGCCGGCCCGGAAGTATATCGGCATCAGCGCAGAAACGGGCGAACCGTGCGAGAAAGTCTCCGTTCACCGCGGCTATGACATTGCCACGCCCATTGGCACGCCGCTCTTCGCGCCGGCCGGCGGAGTGGTCACACTGGCAGATCCCGACCTTTATTATGAGGGGGGAACCATATTCCTCGACCACGGGCACGGCATGGTCTCGGTGTTCATGCACTTGTCCGACATTGATGTCGCCGTGGGCCAGACGGTGGTGCGGGGAGAGAAACTGGGCGAGACCGGAAACACGGGTCGCACGACGGGCCCGCACCTGCACTGGGCAGTCAAATGGCGAAATGCCTCCAATGATGAGCGGTCAGGCGACTTCTACATTGATCCCGCGCTCCTGCTGGACGCTGATTTTTCCTTTGTGGCGATGCCCCGGTCAAACCAAAGCGCGGACCACGCCCGGCGCGACTAAAGTGATTTCCGGTCCGATTGGCTATCCATCCGCGCAGGAGCCTTGTTCAGTTCACCAGGACGAGCGCGCCCTTGGTCGTGCCCGACGCCAGAAGCTCCTGGGCCTTTGGCGCGTCCTGAATTGAAAACGTCTCCTGGACGCTGGCCGAAATGGTGCCCGCATCCAGGGCACCGAACACCGCTTCGCAGCCGCGCAGGAGGTCGCCGCGGTCCGCGATAAAGTGAAACAGTCCCGGCCGCGTCATGACGAGGGACCCCAGCCTGGACAGTTCAGCGGGGGCAACCGGCGCGGCCGGCCCGGAGGCGTTTCCATAGCTCACCCACCAGCCACGCGGCTTCAGGCTGGCCAGGCTGGCCTGCTGGCTGGCCATGCCAACACTGTCAAAGGCCACATCCACACCCCTTCCCCCGGTCAACTCACGCACCTTGCCAGCGACATCATCGCCATTGCGAAGGATCACATGACGGGCCCCCAGGGCCTTCGCCTTCTGCGCCTTGTCTTCGCTCGATGTCACGGCGATGACCTGCACGCCGAAACTGCGCGCCCAGGGCACCAGAAGCGATCCCACACCTCCCACCGGCGCCCAGACCAATGCGGTCTCGCCCGCCGCCATGGGGCGCACCTCAAAAAGCAGCATCCAAGCCGTCAGACCCTTCAGAAGCACCGCGGCAGCGTCTGTGAAATCCAGGCTATCGGGAAGCGGGATCAGACGGTCCGCCCGCGCATTGAGGTGGGTGGCATAGCCGCCGCCACCAAGATACCCGACGCGCTCGCCCGGCGACACATGCTCCACGCCGGGCCCCGTGGCTTCAACCTCTCCCACCGCTTCCACGCCGGGCACGAAGGGAAGCTTGACCGGGTAGAGGCCCGTGCGGTGGTAGATGTCGATGAAGTTGAGCCCGGCCGCGCGCACGGCCAGGCGCACCTCGCCCGGCCCGGGCTCGGGCAGGTCCAGCTCGCGCAGCTCCAGCACATCCGGCCCGCCTGTCCTGTCCATCCTGATGCATTGGCCCATGGCGCTCTCCCTGCGAATCCGGTCAAGGATCTGTTCGTGTCACATCTAGCAAGGATATGCGGCGTCGACGAGGCGGGGCGAGGGCCCTGGGCCGGCCCGGTATGCGCCGCTGCGGTGATCCTGCACCCCGGCAGGCCAATTGGGGGGCTGACGGATTCGAAAAAACTGTCGGCCAGACGGCGCGCCGAACTGGCCCGCGAGATCAAGGCCCACGCCCTGTCGGCCAGCATTGGCTGGGCGAGCGCAGACGAGATTGACGCCCTCAACATTCGCCAAGCGACTCACCTCGCCATGCGCCGCGCAATCAATGGGCTTCAGACACAGCCGGGCGAGGTCCTGGTCGACGGCAATGACCTGCCCGGGGATATGCCCTGCCGCGCACGGGCAATCATCAAAGGCGACCTGACTGAGGGATGCATTTCCGCGGCCTCAATCCTGGCCAAGACGGCCCGGGATGCCTGGATGGCCGCTGCAGACGAACGCTATCCGGGCTATGGCTTTGCCCAACACAAGGGTTATGGCACACGGGCCCACAGCGTCGCGCTGCAAAAGCTCGGCCCCTGCCCGATCCACCGACGCACCTTTGCCCCGGTTCAAAGGGTGCTGCAGGGTGCCATGCGTTCGTAAGGCTGACGCAAAGGCAAACTTGCCCCATCCGCCAGGCTCACCTACGCATTGGGCTATGGAAGAAGAGCCCTTGCACCACAGCGAATATGCCAGGCTGGCATCCCCGCAAGCCATCACGGAGGGGCTCGCCGAGGCCGGCTACATATCAACACCCGACATTTCCATGGCGGTTTTTCTCGCACACCGCTTGCGAAAGCCGGTCCTGATTGAAGGCCCGGCCGGGGTCGGCAAGACGGACCTTGCGCGCTCCCTGGCCGCATTTCTGGATGTGCCCATGGCCCGTTTGCAGTGCTATGAAGGCCTGGACGAAGGCAAGGCCCTGTATGAGTGGAAATACGGCAAGCAGCTTCTTTACACCCAGATCCTCAAGGACCGGCTGAATGAGGTGCTCGGCCAGGGCGACCTTGACGCCCTCACCCAGCAATTGGGCCAGTTCGAAGACCTGTTCTTTTCTACTGATTTCCTTGAGCCAAGGCCCCTTCTGACAGCCATGCAGCAGGATGGCGGATCGGTTCTCCTGATCGACGAAGTCGACAAGTCAGACGAGGCCTTCGAGGCTTTTCTGCTGGAAGTGCTTTCGGACTATCAGGTCACCGTACCCGAGATCGGGACCATCGCCGCCAGGGTGCCCCCGATCGTGGTGCTGACGTCGAATGCGGTGCGAGAGCTTGGCGATGCCCTCAAGCGACGTTGCCTTCATCTCTTTATCGGCTTTCCGGATCCTGCCCGCGAGCGCGAGATCGTCGCCGCACGCGTTGCGGGCATCGAAGACACGCTGCTGGACCAGCTCGTGGCATTCGTGCAGGCCCTGCGCGAGGAGGACCTGCGCAAGCGACCTTCGATTTCCGAAACCGTCGACTGGGCGCGCGCGCTAATGCTCTTGCATGTTGAAGCGCTCGGCGAGGACAGGGTGCGCGAGACCCTCAACGTGCTCTTGAAGTATGAGAGCGATATAGAGGCCGTCAGCCCACGGATCACCACCCTTGCACGCTCGGCGAGAGAGGGCGGGACGCTGTGAGCGCAACGCGCACGCTGACGGATTTCATCCGCGCCCTGCGCTCTGCCGATGTGCAGGTCTCACCGGCTGAGGCGATTGATGCGGCCGGGGCCCTGGCGGTTGTGGGATATGGCGACAGGTCGGCACTGAAATCAGCCCTCAGGCCCACTGTGGCCAAGTCTGCCGTCGACGATGCCGCATTCGACAGATTGTTCGACCTCTATTTTGCCCGGAGCGCACCTGCACGCCATGAAGGGGAGCCGCAAACCGAACCCACCGCGACAGACCCTGAGGGGCCGCAAGACCTGCTCGAACTGGTGCGCTCAGGCGACGAGAGTGCCATCGAGGCGGCCATCGAGCGGGCGGGTCAGGCTGCTGGGGTCCGGGATATCCGTTTTTCCACCCAGACCGCCTATTACGCGCAACAGATGCTGAAACAGCTGGGCGTTGAGGCGATGGAAGCCCAACTCCTTGAAAAACTGCAAGAGAAGACGCCTGAGGGCGACGCAGAGGCAAATGAACTGATCGAGGCGCGCCGCATGATGCTGGGCCGCGCCAGGGCGCATGCTGAGAAACAGTTTGACATTTTCGGTGTCGGGGCGACCCAGGCTTTCCGCGAGGACTTCCTGTCAAGGAAACCGATCAGCGCCCTTGACCGCGCCGACTATGCCCGCATGCAGGGCCTGGTCGAAAAACTGGCCCGGCGACTTGCGACCCGGCATTCGCGGCGCCGGCGAAAGCAGGCGGCCGGGAAGCTTGATGTGCGACGGACCTTGCGCACCAATGCCGGCCTCGGCGGAGTCCCCTTCCAGCTTCACTGGAAACAGAAAGTCCGCGAACGGGCGAAGATTGTGGTGATCTGCGATGTATCAGGTTCCGTGGCCAATTACGTGCGGTTCCTGCTGCTGCTGCTGCACGCATTAGGCGATGCGGTGGACGACCTGCGCGCATTTGCGTTCTCCGGCCGGCTGGGCGAGGTCACGGGCCTTCTGGACACTGAAGGTTTTGAGGGCGTGATGGAGAACATCCTGAAGACCTACGGCATGGGATCAACCGACTATGGGCAGGCCCTGTCAGATTTCAGCGTCGAATATGGCAGCGCGGTCGATCGGAAGACCTCGGTCATTGTTCTCGGTGACGGGCGCTCAAACCATGGCGATCCGCGGGTGGATTTATTCCGTGACCTGACAGCCCGGGCCAAACGCACGATCTGGCTAAGCCCCGAACCGGAAACCATGTGGGGCACAGGCGACAGCGAACTGCCGCGGTTCCGGCCCCATTGCAAGGCAATGGCCCAGGTCTCGACCCTGAAGGACCTGGAGACGACGCTTGACCAGGTTCTGGCCAGCTATCAGTGATCATGTACGCTTGAGGAAGAGGTTCCGGAACGGTTTGGGCTGGAAACCGGACTGGCGCTGTTTTGCCCGCTTGGCCGGGCGAACCCCGTCCGGCAGGCGCGGCGACACATGGGCACATGCGCGCTCCAGCCTTTCGAGCGATGTGGCCGGCACACGCCTGTCCTTCGTGATCGAATAGGGGTGGCTGCGCCATTTGTGGAAGCAGGATTGCCAGTACTGGAACGTCATGAGGTCATTCGGCGTGCCCCATCCGATATAGTGGTCGACCTCGAACACGCGCACGTCGAGATCCAGCGCGAGTGCATCCTCGATCAGGCTGTCGACATAGAACTCGCCATTGACACGCCCGCCGCGCCCCAAGAGACGCGCCGCGCAGCGTACAAAATCGCCAGCCCTGCGAAACGTGAACGTTCCCGTCACCATATGCGCCGTAGCCGGATCATCGGGGGCCTGTTTCACCCGCATGGCCGTGACCTTGCCATCATCGGCGACCTCGCACCATCCGAATTGTTCGGGCCGACGTTGGCCATCGCCATGACCCCGCACCGTCCAGACCATAATGTCGGGGCCACCCGGCGCAATCGCCTGCTCGAAGGCAATGCTGTCATAGAGCATGCCATTGTCGCAGGCACCAATGGTCAGGGGCTTGTCGGGCGCAAGGCCATCCAGCCCTTCCAGGCAGGTGATGGCCTGGCCTTCGGTGAGCCTGTCAAGCATGATTGGGCTCGCCTCGACGAAGGATGTCCTCAGTTTGCGGACAATTTCGTCGAGCGATGGAAGCTGGTTGCGCAGCACAAAGCGCGTGACCGGAGCATCCGGCAGGTCCCGTGTCGCCTGGATCACCATGGGCCGGCCAGAGACCTGGATGAGCGGCTTGGGCGTGGCATAACCCGCATCGGCAAACCTGGAACCCAGGCCCGCCATGGGCACCATGACAGCCCCCGGCTGCTGGGCGCGCCCACCATCATCCAGGAGCAGCTTTCGAAAGCATGATGACCAGCCCAGATACTCCTCAAGGTCCGCCGGCGTGCCCCACTGCATGAAGTGCTGCAATTCGTACACGGCCGTGCGCGCGCCGGCCTCCTGCAACACCTTGTAGGCAAGCGACACATAGTATTCTCCGCCCACCGAGAGATCGAGCGCCATCTGGGCACGCAGGGCGGACAGGCAGAGGCTGCCAGACTTGAAATAGTAGGTTCCTGACGACGCGTACTCATTCATCGGGTCACACGTCCAGGGCTTCTTCTCCTGGATATCATCCATCCAGAGTCCGGTTTCCTTCACATAGGCATAGAAGGTTGATCCCACCGAGTGCGGATGAAATCCACGATAGGCTGGAATGGCACCGTCACACTGGGTTTCCTCAAGGAATGAGAGGAACTCCGAATAGTCCCAATAGCAGGTGAAGTCGCAATAATTGATAATGACCGGGCGGTCCTCGTCAATGTGCTCGGCCGCCTGGAGCACAGCGTTGGTCGGGCCGAGCTTGTGCGGGCCAATGCCGACGATCCTGCCTTTGGGGCAATACCGCCGCAGTGTCTCGGCCATGCGGTATTCGGGCGTGGCAAGGTGGTCCTGGTTGCATATAAAGATGAAATCTTCCGCATCCGGAAACATATCGATCACATGGGCAATGATCGGCTTGCCATCGACCGGGATCAAAGGTTTTGGCAAGGTATATCCCGCCCGCCGGAAACGTTCACCAAATCCCGACATAGGGATAACGATCTGTGGACGTATCATTGTCATGGCACCTGGCGCTTTGCAGATCGGCGCTCCGTGCGCGCCGCATCGACGATCTTGCGGTGTGTCTCTGCACCCCAGCTGCGCAGTTGCGCCTCATCGGCCTCTGTGAGCGTGCGCACGTCGCGGCCTTCGGGCACCCGCAGCGCGATCTGTACGAGCATTTCAGCCAGGGCCTGGCCGCCACCGCGCAGGCCTTCCTTGAGATAGATTCCATGGCCCTCCAGCACGATCATGCCGGGCAGTGTGCCGGTCCGGTCTCCAAACTCGCCAATGGCGCTCGGCACGGCGTAGACCGAGCGGGCAAGCGCCGCAGCGCCTGCGAGATAGACAACCTGGTCAGGCACCAGGGCGCCCGATGTCAATGCCGCAATGGCGGTGTCGTCGCAAGCAAGGGCCGACGCCATAGGATGTTCCAACGGCCGGTAGCCCGGCAGTTCCGGCAACAGGGTGCTGACTGGCTCAATCTCCCTTGCGGGCATGTCGAACGCCTGGCAG
The DNA here is from genome assembly GCA_964625835.1 of uncultured Hyphomonadaceae bacterium. GTDB lineage: Bacteria > Pseudomonadota > Alphaproteobacteria > Caulobacterales > Hyphomonadaceae > UBA5336. Next base: position 3,863 of record CAZVES010000066.1, on the reverse strand, counting down.
GTCTCGCGCAGACGCGTTTCGGCACGACCCGGGCGCTTGCTGCCGACGATGATGCCATGATTGGCCAGAATCACTGTGTTGACTGGCCCCTTTTCAAGCAGAGTATTCAGCGCCCGCGCCAAGGGCTGGCCTGGCTTTGTATAGGGAAGAACAGGGATATCTCCGAAATCCTCCTCTATCAGTGTGCGCACAATGACCCCGATCGGGTGGGCGTGCAGAACGCAGCGCTGGGGCATCAGGGCGTGCATCGCTGTCTCGATAGACGGACGCAGGCTTGTGTCGCCGCGCAGTGCGGGAGAAAAATCTGCTTCCCCTTCAAAGGCCAGCCTCCTGGCCACTTGCAGGTCGAGGACGGCAAACATGTCCGTGTGCGCTGCATCGACTAGCCAGTGGCCAGACGCCTTTACCAGGAGCCGGCCCAGCGCCTTGACGGAACTGTTGCCCCCACCGCCCTGAACCAGCAAGGGTTCCGCGCCGATGCTCGCACTGACATTGCGCAATTCCTGATACAATGACAGATGGGACATGGTGAAATGCTCGCGAACCAGATTGCGCCGGATTGCGCAAGATTCGCAGCGTCTGGTTTACAAACCGTTCACCCTGTCACCCGGCCGGTGCAAGCCACGCCGTTTCCGCCAGATCGACAACATCACCCATGATGTTGGTGATCTTGAAGTCCTTCGGTGTGTAGACACGCGCAACGCCCATCTGGCGCAACGCCATACCGTCTTCAGGCGGAATAATTCCTCCCACAACGAGCGGAACATGATCAAGTCCAGCCTTCCTCATTTCAGCGATCGTCTCGCGCACGAGGTCGAGGTGGCTGCCTGACAGGATGGAGAGCCCGAGGACATGGGCGCCGGCATCGACCGCCTGCTGCACGATCTCCGCCGGCGTGAACCGAATGCCGTCATAAACGACTTCCATACCGACCGCCCGGGCCCGCGCGGCAATTTGCTCGGCGCCATTTGAATGTCCGTCCAGGCCGGGTTTTCCAAGGACATAGGTCAGTCTGCGACCGATCTTCTCGGATAGCGCGTCGACGCGGGACCTGACCGACTCCATCTCTTCATCGCCGCCGGTGTCAATCACCATGGCCACGCCGGTGGGGCCGCGATACTCGCCGAACACCTCGCGCAGGGCACCGCCCCATTCGCCCGTGGTCACCCCGGCCTTGGCGCAGGCAATCGAAGGCTCCATGATATTGCCGCCAAGGCTGGCAGTCTCCTTCAGTATGCGGATCGCCTCATCGGCCGCGCCCTGGTCGCGGCTTGCTCTCCAGGCTTGCAGGGCGCGCACCTGCGCGCTCTCGACGGCCGGGTCGACGGTCTGAATCGTGTCCTCACCACCGCTGAGCGGGCTGTCTTCCGTGGTCGTGTACTTGTTGACGCCCACAACGACCTGAGTGTCCGTCTCGATGCCGCGCACACGCTTCATGTGCGACGCGACGAGTTGCTCCTTCATGTAGTCAATCGACTGGGTGGCCCCGCCGCGGCCGTCAATCACGCCCAGCTCTTGGCGCGCGAAACCCTTCAGTTCTTCCGTCTTGCCCTCTATGACATGTGAGCCATCAAACAGGTCTTCGAACTCGAGCAGGTCCGTCTCATAGGCCAGAATCTGTTGCAGTCTCAACGACCATTGCTGGTCCCACGGGCGCGGCAGGCCCATCGCCTCGTTCCATGCCGGCAATTGAAGCGCGCGGCATCGCGCACGCTTCGACAGGGTCACTGCCAGCGATTCGATCAGTATGCGGTAGACATTGTTCTCCGGCTGGGGCTCCGTCAGGCCAAGGGAATTAACCTGCACCCCGTAGCGGAAGCGCAGCGCCTTGGCATCCTGAACCCCGTAACGCTCGCGGCCAATATCTTCCCAGAGGTCCACGAATGCCCGCATCTTGCAAAGTTCCGTGACGAACCTGACGCCCGCATTCACAAAGAAACTGATCCGCCCAAAGACGATCGGAAAATCCTCGTCGGGCACCTGGCCGCCTGCCTTCACCGTGTCGAGCACCGCAATCGCCGTGGCCAGCGCATAGGCGAGTTCCTGCTCGGGCGTCGCCCCCGCTTCCTGCAAATGGTAGGAGCACACATTCATCGGATTCCACTTGGGCACTTCGGTGTAACACCAGGCGATCATGTCGCCGATCAGACGCATGGAAGGCTCGGGAGGAAACACATAGGTGCCGCGCGAGAGATATTCCTTGATGATGTCGTTCTGAGTGGTCCCGCGCAGTTTCGCGCGGTCATCGCCGCGCTCATCGGCAAGGGCGACATACATCGCCAGCAGCCAGGCCGCCGGCGCATTGATGGTCATGGATGTGTTCATTTCCTCCAGCGGCAACTGGTCGAACAGGGTTCGCATGTCGCCGAGATGGGACACGGGAACGCCCACTTTCCCGACCTCTCCGCGCGAGAGAATGTGGTCGCTGTCGAATGCGGTCTGGGTGGGCAGGTCAAAGGCGATGGAGAGCCCGGTCTGTCCCTTCGCAAGATTGTTGCGGTAGAGCGCATTGGATTTCTCGGCCGTGGAGTGGCCCGCATAAGTCCGGAAGATCCACGGACGGTCCGGGGCGTGCTGGAACGGTGTTTCACTATCGGCCATCGGAGCCCTCCAGAATTGTATGGCTGCGTTGCAGCATGAACTAGGCCAGCTTTGCAAGCTGAACAGATCGCAATCGAACGCAACCAGATCATCCCGCCCGATTTTGCATGCCAAGCATGACGCAGTCATGCCTTTTTGCGGGCCCGCTTGTGCCCTAATTCCGCACTCCCACCTTCATCCATGGACATGCGACATGCTTCCTGCAGACATCATCGGCAACCTGGCCGCGTGCCTGACCACCGCGTCTTTCCTTCCCCAGGCGCTGAAAGTGTTCCAGACCCGCAACACGGCCGGCTTGTCGCTCACCATGTATGCCATGTTCAGCACAGGCGTGGCCCTATGGCTCGCCTATGGCATCCTTATAATGGCCATGCCCGTTATCCTCGCCAATGCCGTGACGCTTGTCCTGGCCGCGGGCATACTTTCAATGAAGGTGCGTGATGTGCTGGTTCGCCATTATGGCGACAGGCCGATCCTGTCCCAGTAGGCAGCCTGGACGCTGCGCGTGACGGGCCCTGGGGCACCCTCACCCACGCGGCGACCGTCGATTTCCACCACGGGAAGCACAACGCCGCCGGTCGATGAGAGGAACACTTCCTCGGCGGCCAGCAACTGCTCCAACGCGCAGGGCGCCTCTACGACGTCACACGTGCCGAGCCCGAGTATGGACGCACGGGTCACCCCACCAAGGATCGCAGGCGACAGGTCGCGGGTGCTCAGCAGACCCTGTCGGTCAACCACCCAGACATTCGCAGACGCCGCCTCTGTCACGAAACCGTTCTCATGCATGATCGCGGTCTGCGCGCCCGCCCGGCCCGCCTCCCGATAGGCCAGCGCCTGACTGAGCAGCTGGGTGGTCTTCAGGTCCCGCCGCGCCCAACGCGTGTCAGGCACGGTGATGGCGGAAATCCCCCGGTGCGCCCGCTCGTCAATCAGCTTGCGCGCCTGGCAGAATGCAAAGAGACGCGGGCGCAGGTGGCCCGGGCCGCTGAAATCCCTGTCTCCGTAATCGCCCGCCGTCACCTGCAGGTATACAACTCCCTCGCGCAACTGATTGCGCCTGCACAAAGCAGTCTGGACGGCGTCGATCTCGTCAAGGGACAGCGGCAGGGTCAGCTCGATACCGGCAAGCGAGCGTTCGAGCCGCGCCAGATGCGCCGCGCTGTCGACCAGCTTGCCACCGGCAACTGCCGTGACTTCATAGACCGAATGGGCGAAAAGCAGCCCGCGATCGAAGATCGGAATGCGCGCATACTGGGCCG
>CAZVES010000065.1:0-15224 GCA_964625835.1 uncultured Hyphomonadaceae bacterium | reverse complement strand
CGCCTCGCCCTCTTCGGCGATCCAGTTTACGTGGTGGCTCGCCTCACCAAATGCCTCCGAAACGATGCAGCGGCCCAGGAAGCCGACATTTCCTGCAAGGCCCGCCATCTGTGTATGGGCGAGCGTACCGGCCATACGATCAATCGCAGCGTCGCGGTCTTCGCCCCAGACCACCAGTTTGGCGATCATCGAGTCGTAGGTAGATGGCACCACATCGCCCGTCTCGAAGCCGGTCTCCCAGCGCATGTCATCGCCGAGTTCAAGGGGGCCAAAGGCAGCCAGGCGCCCTGCGCCGGGTCGGAAATCCTCTGCCGGGTCCTCCGCGCAGATCCGCGCCTCTATGGCATGGCCATGTATCTCCACATCCTCCTGGGCAAGGCCCAATGCCTCTCCGGACGCGATGCGCAGTTGCAACTCGACGAAATCAAGGCCCGTGATCATCTCGCTGACGGGGTGCTCGACCTGGAGGCGGGTGTTCATCTCAAGGAAGAAGAAATTGTCGGGCGTGACCGGCCCGTCGCCATCGACAATGAACTCGACCGTGCCTGCGCCTTCATACTTCACAGACCTGGCCAGCTCGACGGCGGCCCGGGTCATGGCTTCGCGTGCCTCATCAGACATGCCCGGCGCAGGCGCTTCCTCGACCACCTTCTGGCGCCGGCGCTGTAAGGAGCAGTCCCGCTCGAAGGCATGGATCACGTTTCCATGGGCATCGCCAAACACCTGCACCTCGATATGGCGAGGCCGCTCGACCAGCTTTTCCAGCATCACCCTTCCATCACCGAAAGCCGCTTCGGCCTCGCGCACGGCGCTTTCAAGCGCAGCCTTGAGGTCGGACTTCTTGTGAACAAGGCGGATCCCCCTGCCCCCGCCGCCGGCGACAGCCTTGATCAGGATGGGATAGCCGATACGGGCTGCCTCATCCGCCAGTGTGACAGCATCCTGAGCCTCGCCGCGATAGCCCGGCAGAACCGGCACACCCGCAGCCTCGGCAATGGCCTTGGCTTCATCCTTCAGGCCCATGGCCCGGATGGTCTCAGGCCTCGGCCCGACCCAGATGAGCCCGGCGGCGATCACGGCCTCGGCAAAGTCGGCATTCTCCGACAGGAAGCCATAGCCGGGATGGATCGCGGCTGCGCGCGTGGCCCTGGCGGCGTCGATCACGGCGTCGAAATCCAGATAACTCTCTGAAGCGGGTGCCGCGCCAATGTGCACCGCCTGGTCCGCCTCGCGCACATGCAGGGCGAATGCGTCCGCATCGGAATAAACGGCCACTGTCTCGATGCCCAGTCGACGGCACGTCCGCATGACACGACAAGCGATCTCGCCGCGATTGGCGATCAGCAGTCTGGAGATTGTCACGGCCTAGCTCTCCGCCCAGCCGGGGCGGCGTTTCTCAAGGAATGCGTCCAGCCCCTCGCGACCCTCCTGGCTGGCACGGCGCGCGGCGATCCGTTTCGCGGTTTCGTGGGACAATCCTCTGTCGATCGTTTCACCCACAACGTCGCGCACCAGTGTCTTGGCGTCGGCGACGGCGCCGGGCGCGGTGTCAAACATCATTTTTGAAAGATGCTCTTCCATGTCCGCCAAGCCATCGGCATCGTCCACGACATACTGCACCAGTCCGATTTTCTCGGCATAGGCCGCATCGAATGCTTCACCAGTGACAAACAAGGCTTTTGCCATTCGCGGACCAATTGCCTGGACAATAAACGGACTGATCGTGGCAGGCGTCAGGCCGAGCCGCACTTCGCTGAACCGGAATGTGGCCGATTTCATCGCCACCGCCACGTCACAGGCGGCCACCAGTCCCATACCTCCGCCCATGCACGCGCCCTGGACCAAGGCAAGTGTCATCTGAGGCAGTTCGTAGAGCGCGCGCAGCATCTCCGCGAGTGCAAACGCATCTTCTTCATTCTCCGCCCGTGTATAGTCGGCGGCCGCTTTCATCCATTTCAGGTCAGCGCCCGCTGAAAAGGACTTCCCGTTGCCGCGCAGGATCACCATGCGCAGCTGGGTTTCAGCGCGCAAATTGTCGAAGGCGTCGGCCAGTTCCTGAACAACAAGTGCATTGAAGGCATTGTGTTTGTCAGGCCGGTTGAGAGTGACAATCGCCACACCTGCAAGCGTGGCGTCTAGGGAAATGGTTTCATAGGTCTGCATGTTCGCGGGCTCCGCTGAGCGTTTTTCCTAGAACTATTGCAATCTTGCCATGGCGTGAAGCCGGGCAACTCCTAGCGGGCCTTCGCACCAAGCTCTTCCATGTCACAGAGGATTTTGGCCCGGTCGTCTTCGCTCTTGGCGCCGACCCCGCCAATCACCGTGTGGTGTATCGGGTTGAACCCCGACAGGCCAAGGAGCGCGCGTTCCAGCGCCTTGAGCGCACCTGCATCCATTCCGAACCGGAAGATCAGGCTGGGCATGCCCATCGTCACCACCACCCGGGCCGATTTCCCCTGCATGAGCTGGACCGGCCAGCCATGGTCATCACCTTCCTGGACAATGAAAAAGTCAGCCCGTGCGGCCTGCTCGAAGAAAGCCCGCGCCTTGGCCGGCATCGCGCCCAGCCAGAGCGGAAAGGCAATGAACACATGGTCGGCGGCGGCGATTTTCGCCCGCTCCTCCTGTATCGGCCCGGAAGGCGGTTCGGCGAACTCTTCCGCTGATGTCAGAAGCGATACGTCCAGCGACCCGATATCGATCCTGGAAACAGTGTGGCCAGCTTCGCGTGCGCCCGCCTCGGCAGCGTTGCAGATGGCATGGATGAAACGCTCCGGTGATGGATCGGGATGGGCGTTGATGATGCAGACATTCTTCGCCATGGCGGCCTCCTCCATTCTGATGGTTCTCAGTATGGTGAGAGGGACGCCTTCCCTGTATGCGTAGGACTACATACGGAAGACACCAAACCCGCGTTCGGCCAGCGGCGCATTGAGCGCGGCCGAAAGCGCCAGACCCAGGACACGGCGCGTATCGCGCGGCGCGATGATGCCATCGTCCCACATTCGCGCTGTGGAATAGTAGGGATTGCCTTCGGCCTCATAGGACGCGCGGATCGGGGCCTTGAAGGCGTCCTCCTCCTCAGCGCTCCAGGTCTCGCCCCGCCGTTCCATGCCGTCGCGCTTCACCGTGGCCAGCACTGACGCGGCCTGCTCGCCGCCCATGACAGACGTGCGCGCATTCGGCCACAGGAACAGGAAGCGCGGCGAATAGGCCCGACCGCACATGCCGTAATTGCCGGCGCCAAAACTGCCGCCTGTGACCAGGGTGAGCTTCGGCACGCTGGCTGTGGCGACGGCCGTGACCATCTTGGCCCCGTCCTTGGCAATGCCACCAGCCTCGTATTTCGAGCCGACCATGAAGCCGGTGATGTTCTGCAGGAACAGGAGCGGGATGCGCCGCTGGTCTGCCAGTTCAATGAAATGCGCGGCCTTCTGGGCGCTCTCGGAGAAAAGGATACCATTGTTGGCAAGGATCGCGACGGGCATCCCATAGAGCCGTGCGAAGCCTGTCACGAGCGTCTCGCCATAGAGCTTCTTGAACTCGTGGAACTCGGACCCATCCACGAACCGCGCAATCACCTCGCGGGCATCATAGGGCTCGCGCACATCGGTCGGCACAAGGCCATGGAGCTCTTCGGGGCTGTAGAGGGGCTCCAGGGGCTCAGAAAGGCCCACCGTCTGCGGCGCCGGCTGGTTCAGCGTCGCGACGATGGAGCGGACAATGGCCAGGGCATGTTCATCGCTCACCGCATAATGGTCGGCCACGCCGGACTGGCGGGCATGGACATCAGCGCCGCCAAGGTCCTCGGCCGAGATTTCCTCGCCCGTTGCCGCCTTCACGAGCGGTGGCCCGCCGAGGAAAATCGTGCCCTGCTTGCGGACAATGACCGTCTCATCGCTCATTGCCGGCACATAGGCGCCGCCCGCGGTGCACGAACCCATGACCGAGGCGATCTGGGGGATGCCCTTCGCGCTCATGTTTGCCTGGTTGAAGAAGATGCGTCCGAAATGCTCCCTGTCCGGGAAGACCTCCGCCTGGTGAGGCAGGTTCGCCCCGCCTGAGTCCACCAGATAGATGCACGGCAAATGGTTCTGTTCGGCGATTTCCTGGGCGCGCAAATGCTTCTTCACGGTGATCGGGAAATAAGCCCCGCCCTTCACCGTGGCATCATTGCACACGATCATGCACTGGCGACCCTCGACCTGGCCAATACCCGTGATGATCCCGGCACCGGGCGCCTCGTCGTCATACATGCCATTGGCCGCAAGCGCGCCGACTTCGAGAAAAGGCGTGCCGGGATCGAGGAGTTGCTCGACACGCTGGCGCGGCAAGAGCTTTCCACGCTCAAGATGGCGCTGGCGGGCTCGCTCGGAGCCGCCCTGGGCGGCCGCCCAGCTGCGCTCTTCGAGATCCCTCACCAGCGCATCCATAGCCTCGGCCTTCGCTGCAAATTCGCGCGAAGCGAGGTCGATCTTGCTCTTGAGTGTCGGCATGGTCTGGAGCCTTGATGCGTTTTCATCCTGTTAGCGCCGCAGGCCTGGCTTGTCGAATAGGTGGAATTGCATCCACGGGTGATGCCAAGCGCCAAGGCGGGGCCTATAGTCATCGGCATGGCCGATTCAGCTTCCACCAATGCGCCCGAACTCACGGTCTCGGAACTCGCGGCCAATCTGAAGCGCACCATAGAAACGAGTTTTGACCGGGTGCGTGTGCGCGGTGAACTCGGTCGCGTCACCATCGCCAGGTCCGGCCACATGTATGCCGATATCAAGGACGAAAAGTCTGTTCTGAACACCGTGATGTGGAAAGGCCAGGTCAGCGCCCTGCCCTTTCGGCCCGAGGAAGGCTTGGAAGTGGTCGCTGAGGGTAAGCTGTCAATCTATGCAGGCCGCTCCAACTACCAGCTGATCGCGTCATCCATGCGGCCGGCGGGCGCCGGCGCTCTCATGGCACTGCTCGAGGAGCGAAAGAAGAAGCTCGCAGCGGAAGGCCTGTTCGACACCGCTCACAAGAAGCCACTCCCGAAGCTGCCCTCGACGGTGGGCGTGGTGACATCCCCGACCGGTGCCGTGATCCGGGATATCCTGCATCGCATCCGCGAGCGCTTTCCCGTTCGGGTCATCGTGTGGCCAGCCCTCGTCCAGGGCGACCTTGCCGCAGCACAGATCGAGGCCGGCATCAGGGGCTTCAACGCGATGTCCGGCGCAAACCGGCCTGACGTTTTGATCGTGGGCCGGGGTGGAGGTTCGATCGAAGACCTATGGCCGTTCAACGAAGAGAATGTCGTCCGGGCCGCTTTTGAAAGCAGTATTCCCCTCATCTCGGCGGTGGGCCACGAGACGGACACGACATTGATCGACTATGTGTCTGACGCCCGAGCGCCGACCCCCACCGGTGCGGCAGAAATCGCGGTGCCTGTCCGTTCTGAACTCTTGCTCCAGACCGGCGAACTGGGAGAGCGGCTCAAGCGCAGCCTGAACCGCCGGGTTCAGGCCGGACGCGAAGTGCTTCGCGCAGCAAGGCTCCCACGTGCCGAGGCACTGGTCGAGCGTCCAAGGCAAAGGCTTGACTATGCCAGCGGCGGGCTACCCCGCGCGGTCTCGATGCTGGTTGAGCGACAGCGCGCACGGCTGGAACGAGCCCGCCTTGCACTTCCCCCGCCCGTCGCCCTTGTGCAGGCATCGCGTCAGAATCTGGTTCTGGCTTCAACCGGACTGGCCAATGGCCTGCGCCGCGCCACACAGGCCAAACGGCTGTCGCTGTCGAAAACAGCCGGTGGCTTGCGCCCTGCCCCGTTGAGGATTGAAACCCAACGCGCCCGGCGCCGGCTGACGGAAACCTCCGTGCGCGCGCGTCCCGCGCTGAAGCGGATTTTGATAGATCGATTCGCGGGGCTCCAGGCGTCCGCCAAGCTGCTGGATGCCCTCTCCCACCAGTCTGTTCTGCAGCGGGGCTTTGCCCTGGTGCGTACGACGGACGGCACGGTGATCAGGTCAGCCCGTCAGGCGGCTGACACCGCCCGTATCAAACTCCAGTTTGCCGATGGCCAAGTCACGGCAAGACCGGAGGGCAACAAAGCCCCATCACCCACGAAATCGCAGACCAGCCGACCAAAACCGACAAGGAAGGCAAAGGCCGCTGGATCAACCGCCACCGACCAGGGCGACCTTTTCTGAACGGTCAGACGGGGCGCACGATGACAACCGTCGAGCGCGCGTCCATGACCTCCACGCTCTGGCCGATCTCGATGTGCGCGCCGTCCTGGCTTTCCGCAGACCACTCCGTGTCGCCGATGCGCACACGCCCCCGGCCAGCGGAGAATGTCGTGGCAGCGCTTCCACGTGCGCCGCGCATGCGCTCCATTCGCCTGTTCAGGGACGGCTCGCCCGGCCCGCCCGTGCGCAGCCCCCTGAACGCGGTCCTCCCAAGAAGGATGAGGGCGGCAGAAGAGCCGAAGAACACAAGCAATTGCATTTCCCAGGCACCAAGATCTCCCGGCGCCAGCGCCGCCCAGGCAGCCGTCACCAGGGCGGACAGCGCAATCAGAAGCAGGTCAAACGTGCCAAGCATCATCTCGATCGCGAAAAGGATCGCGGCCACGGCCAGCCAATGCCAGATCGTGACCGGCCACAGGAAATCCTGAAGGCTTTCCATGGTCACCTCCCTAGACCTCACCGCCCGGAACTGCAGGCCTGCGGCTTGCTACCGATGCAGCCTCAGCCGCCGCGTCGGTCAGGCTACGCACGCCCTCAATGGCTCCAAGCAGCGAGGAAAACTCCGCCGGAATGATGACGGTCTTCTGTTGTTGCGAACTCGCCAGTTTTGAGAAGGCCTCAACATAGGCCTGTCCTAGAAAGTAGTTGATGGCGTTGACGTCTCCCTTGGCGATGGCCTGGCTCACCATGGCGGTCGCCTTGGCTTCGGCCTCGGCTTCGCGTTCACGCGCCTCGGCATCGCGAAAAGCCGCCTCACGTCGTCCCTCTGCCTCCAGTATCTGTGCCTGTTTCTGCCCCTCCGCCTTGAGGATTGCAGACTGTTTCTCGCCTTCTGCCGTCAGGATTTCCGCGCGCTTCAGTCGCTCCGCCTTCATCTGGCGCGCCATGGCCTCAGTGATGTCCTCTGGCGGGCTGAGGTCTGCGATTTCGATACGGGTCACCTTCACGCCCCAAGGATTGGTCGCAGCATCCACGACGGTGAGGAGGCGCGCATTGATCTCATCCCGGTTCGACAGGACGGCATCAAGATCCATGGAGCCGACCACCGTTCGGATGTTCGTCAAGGCGAGGTTGGTGATGGCATTGTCGAGGTTGTTGACTTCATAAGCGGCTGCAACGGGATCAATAACTTGCGTGAAAACAACGGCGTCACATGACACCATGGCATTGTCCTTGGTGATGACTTCCTGTGTCGGGATGTCGAGCACGGTCTCCATCATGTTCATCTTCCGGCCCACACGGTCCATGAAGGGTATGATGGTGTGCATGCCCGGCCCGAGCGTGCGGGTGTACCTGCCAAATCGCTCGACGGTGTAGTTGAACCCCTGGGGCACGAATTTGAAGGCGTTGACCAGGGCCACGATGGCCACAACTAAAAGCACAACGAAGACGATAACCGGTTCCAAGCCTGGCCCTCCCAATTCATTTATCCTGATGTATAGATGGGGAGAGTCTTTCCGCTTATCAATAAAAATGGCCCGGCATTCCTCCGCCGGGCCATTTTTCCTGTCGCGGCCGGTGACCTAGAGTCTGGCGAGCATGTAGTCGGCGCTGGAAACTTCAAAGCCCGGGCCGTCTTCCACGTTCAGCTGTTCGACCTTTCCGTCCTTGACCAGCATCGAGTAACGCTGGGACCGCTGGCCCATGCCGAAGCCGCTCGCATCCAGTTCGAGGCCCAGTGCACTGGCAAAGACTCCATTGCCGTCTGCGAGCATGCGAACCTTGCCTGCGGCTCCGGACGTCTCTGCCCATGCTCCCATAACGAAAGCATCATTCACCGACGTGCAGACAATCTCGTCAACGCCCTTGGCCGACAGCGCAGCGGCGTTTTCGACGAAGCCGGGAAGGTGCTTTGCCGAGCAAGTTGGCGTGAACGCCCCCGGAACGGCAAACAGCGCTACAGTTTTGCCAGAGAAAATCTCTGCCGTGGTGCGCGGTTGCGGGCCGTCCGCTGTCATTTCCATGAATGTCGTTTCTGGAATCTGGTCGCCGACACGAATTGCCATGTAGTTTCCTCCGGGTCTGAAATCGCATTGCTTCAAGGCCAGATGGGAGGGCTTGCCCGGCAATCAAGCGTTTGGCTTGCGGGGTTGCCAAGGAGGGCCTTTTCGCACAGCCTTAAGCCATGAGCGGAGAAGGCAAACCATGATCGACAGCCTGGCAGGACGGCTCCTCATCGCGATGCCCAGCATCGGGGATGCGCGCTTCAAACGGTCTGTCATTCTCGTGTGCGCGCACAATAAGGACTATGCCATGGGACTGGTCCTCAACAAGCCAATGGATGGCCTTGTCCTGCCTGACCTGCTGGAGCAACTCGAAGTCGAATCGCGGATTGAGGTGCCAAGGCGGCCGGTGCTCGACGGAGGCCCCGTCGGGAGCGATCGCGGATTTGTCCTGCATAGCGGAGACTACCAGTGCGAAGGCGCAACCATGGACGTCACCACCGATGTCTGCCTGACGGCGACCCGTGATGTCCTTCAGGCCATCGCCTCAGATCAGCCACCGCGTGAGTCGACACTGGCACTGGGCTACTCGGGATGGGGACCGGGCCAGCTTGAACTGGAGTTGCAGGAAAACGCATGGCTCATCGGCAAGCCCGATGCCGACATTCTCTTCGGTGAAGACCATGGGGAAAAATGGAGCCACGCACTCGACCTTATCGGCATTCCTTCCGGGCGGCTGCAATCCATGCCGGGCCGCGCCTGAAGCTTTGCGGGGACGGGTCATCCGCGCGGTGCGATCCTCTGCAAGGCGTCCTCGCGACTGAGTGGGTGGCCCAGCGCATAACCCTGGGCATAGTCGAAGCCGAAACCTGACAGCCGCTCCAGTTGCCACAGCGCCTCAATCCCTTCCGCCGTGATGGTCATCCCCAGTTCCTTGGCAAGCGCTGACACGGCCCTGAGAATGGCGTCCGTGCGCGGCTCGCCGAGGCGGTTGATCAGGTCGGGATCGATCTTCAACCCATCGGCAGGCAGGTCAGCCAGCCAACTGAAAGACGAATGGCCGGACCCGAAATCATCCAGGATCAGGCCCGCCCCGCAATCCTTCAAAGCATGGGCCATGCGCAGGGCCTCGCCGGCATCACGCAGGGCCGCCTGCTCGGTCAGCTCAATGCGCAACATCCCCGGCTGGAAGCCATATCCATCGATCAGGGCCGACACAAAACTGACCAGTCCGGAATGTTCAAGGTCGCGACCATTCAGGTTGACGTGGACAAACAGGTCTCCGCGCCCGATCGCCTGCTGCCAGAGGTCGAGCGTTTCGGCTGCGCGGATCAGCATGTTTGATGCCAGTCCGTCATCATCATACCGCTTCGATGCCTGGAACTGGTCTGCGGTGACATTCCAGCGGGCCAGGGCCTCAAACCCTGCCACCTTGCCAGACGCCAAGGACACGATGGGTTGATAGACAGGCTCAAGTGCGGGCCCCGGCCCTTCGCCCATGCCTCCACAGATCGAGGCCGCCACGCCAGAAAGCAGCACGCCCTGGGCCAGGACATCGTCCACAAAGGCTCCAACAATCTGGAAGGCGCGCCCGTCGGCCAGTCTCAGGGCACAATTGACAGAAATGTTGCCTTTCTCCAGCCCGTGCTGGAGCCTCTTGCGGCTGAACCCGTCGAGCAGTGAGGACACACCATCGACGGACCACACGCCCCGAAGCTCTGGCAGGGTCGAGTTCTCCGAAAGATCGAAGGACAGGCGACGGGCCGTGGCATCCCACTGCCAACCCCCCTCATAGGCCTGACGCGAAGGAGTCTGGTTCATTCCGGGCAATCACCTTTCAGCAAGGCGTATAGCACATGATCGCGCCGTTGACCGTTGATCTCGAGATACGCGCGCGCCGTGCCCTCCTCGAGAAAGCCGCAACGACCAAGCACGGCCCTTGATTTCAGGTTCTCAGGCAGCGTTCCCGCCTCCAGCCTGAACAGGCCGAGGCAATCGAAACTCCAGCGCGTCACATGATCGACCGCCTCGACCATGTAGCCTGCACCCGTGGCCTCACTGAGAAGCCAGTAGCCTAGCGCGCCGGACTGGGCCGGACCGCGGCGAACATTGGTCACCGATATTCCGCCGACCAAATGGCCATCGCGAAGCTCGAAGATGAGGAAGACATAGGCCCTGTCGTTTCGCCAACCGGTCCGCCAGGCCTTGAGTCTCCTGTTCCAGTCCTCACGTGTCAGCGCATCCCTCGGCCAGCGTGGCTCCCAGGGTTCGAGATGTTTGCGACTGATCCTGCGCCCAGTTGCCCAGTCATTGTAGTCCCCCCTTAGCGGCGCCCGGATCAGCAGCCGCTCGGTTCGCAGACTGGTCTCTCGCGCCGCAGGAGGCATCATCCCGAACGGGCCAGGGACCGGATGCGACCGCGCACGGCGGAAAACTCCGCCGGCAGCCTTTCAAAGACTTCCTGTCCGGAAAGCGCGCCTTCGCATCGCCCTGGCTGTTCGGGCGTCAGGCCGGTGGCCGCTTCGACGGTCTCGGGAAATTTCGCCGGATGTGCGGTCGCCAGCACCACATCCACGGCATCACTTTCCGGCAGGCTTCGGGAGACCGATGTCCCAACCGCCGTGTGGGGACAAATAAGCCAGCCCGTTTCGGCCCTCACCCGCTCGATCTCAGCAAGGGTCTCGCCATTGCTGACCGCGCGTGCAGACAGGCCCATGCAACCCAGCGGGCCGCGGATTGTCTCTGGCAAATCCGCCTGGCCCGACTGTCTGAAACCACCATAGAGCGCTGAAATGGCGCTTGCATCGCGTCCGCTCGCTTCAAACAGAACCCGCTCCAGATTGCTGGGCACGGTGATGTCCATTGCGGGACTTGGCGTTGGTTTTGTCTGCAGGCGTGACATGTGGCCTGAATGCAACACCTCGCGCAACGCGTCATTCTCATTCACCGCACACACGAGCTCCAGTCCGTCCAGAAGCCCGCTCCGGGCCGCGACATATCCGGCCAGTGCGTCGCCCATATTGCCACTCGGAACGATGAACCTGATCGGCTGGCCCTCGCCCAAGGCCGCCTGCGCGGTCGCATAATACACGGACTGGGCGGCTATGCGCGCCCAGTTGATCGAGTTGACCCCGGAAAGGCTGACATCCTCGACGAATGCCGGGTCGGCAAACAGGTCCTTGACGATGGCCTGACAGGTGTCGAAATCGCCATCAAGCGCGAGATTGTGAACATTATCTGCGCCCGTCGTCGTCATGAAGAGGCGCTGGACAGGTGATATCCTGCCATGGGGGTGC
Organism: uncultured Hyphomonadaceae bacterium; assembly: GCA_964625835.1. Lineage (GTDB taxonomy): Bacteria > Pseudomonadota > Alphaproteobacteria > Caulobacterales > Hyphomonadaceae > UBA5336. The sequence goes on along the minus strand of CAZVES010000065.1, from coordinate 3,767 downwards.
AGGATGACGAGGTCGACACGTTCCGACCCGGCGAACGCCGCAGCTGCCGCACCCCCGGTATCACCGCTTGTGGCACAGACAATCGTCATGCGCTGGCCGGCCTTTTCGAGCGCAAGATCGAAAAGCCGCGCGATGAACTGCATCGCCACATCCTTGAAGGCAAGTGTCGGCCCATGGTGCAGTTCCATGAGGAAGCGCCGGGGCGCGATTTGCGTCAGCGGCGCAACGCACGCGTGGGCGAAATCGGCATAGGCGGACCGGCAAAGCGCCTCCATTTCGTCCTGTGAAACAGACGAGGCCGCAAAGGCTCCAAGGATGCGAGCAGCCACTTGCCAGTAGGCCTCTGCAGGAATCGGCCTGGCAACATCGGGGTAGGACTGTGGGACGTAGAGGCCGCCACCGGGTGCGAGGCCCGCCAGACACGCTGTCAGAAAACCGACAGGCTCACTGCCGCCACGTGTCGATACATATTTCATTCAGCGGCTCCGAAAGCTAAGCCGTCCCTGCGACGCATGAAACACGAGATACATCACAAAAAGAGCCACTGCGAGCCCCCACCATGTGATCGCATAACCGAAATGACGCTCCGGCGGCAGGTCATCGATTGGTTGCGGCGCACCGTACGGATTATCAGTCTGGCGGGTTCGCGTCAGGTCGTCTGCATTTCGGATTATGATGCGTTCCGGCTCGGCCACGCGCACAACATTGGGGCCAAGACCATAGTTCTTCCTTAGCCCCACAAGGTCGAACACATACCAGGTGTCCAGTTCCGGCCGGTTACGCGCGGACGCCCGGCTGTCTCGCTCGAACAACCGTCCGCGGGCCTCGACCCTCTCACCGGCGGCCAAGCGCATGGGCACGGGCCGCGGACCGCCCGTCGCATCGCGCATCACCAGCACGGTTTCATTGGTTCCGTCGAGTGTGAGGGGAACATAGCGCCGCCAGATCGGCTCGGAGTCGGCCAGTCCGTAGACATGCTGGACGCGAACCTCCCCCAGGTCCGGCACGGTTCCCGCGATTTCTTCAGTGGGTAACCGTTGCGCAGGCACCGTGAAGCGCTTATCCGTGAAGCGTTCGTATTGCCAGTTCCCCAGCATGACCAGGATGACGAGGCCGGCGAGGGTCAGCACAGTCATCACTGGCAAGGGGCGGAAGCTCATTGCAGCTGTTGTCCGGTCCAGTCCGGTCCTGTCACGCGCCCAGCACCAGGAACGGCACGACATAGACAAAGGCGAAAAGAAAGAGCCAGACCACGTCAACGAAGTGCCAGTACCAGGCCGCAGCTTCGAATCCGAAATGCTTTTCCGGCGTGAAGCCACCCATCATCAGCCTCAACAAGCAGACCGCCAGGAAGATCGTGCCAATCACCACATGGGCGCCGTGAAAGCCGGTCGCCATGAAGAAGGCTGAGCCATAGAGGGTTCCGTCATAGGTGAACTGGGCGTGGCTGTATTCCAGCACCTGAAGGTAGGAGAAGAAAGCACCCAGAACGATGGTGAGGATCAGGCCATTGCGCGCGCTGGTTCGGTCGCCGTGTTGCAGGGCGTGGTGGGCCCAGGTGATCGTCGTTCCCGACAGCAACAGCACGAGCGTATTGATCAGGGGCAAGTGGAACGGGTCGAATGTCTCCACACCGGCCGGTGGCCAGTCAGCAAAGCGTGACAGGCCGTCTGCATAGATCGGATTGGCCGCGTCCCAGGTGTCGCCGACCCTTGCATCGTGGAAGATCGCGAACTCGAAGAAACCCCAGAACCACGCCACAAAGAACATCACTTCCGAGGCAATGAAGAGGATCATGCCGTAGCGAAGGCCGATCTGAACCACAGGCGTGTGGTCGCCCGCGCGGCTTTCCTTCACCACATCGGTCCACCAGCCGACCATGGTATAGAGAATGACGGCAAAGCCGATCAGCATCGGCCAGAGCGTGCCCTGCTCAAGGCCAAACAGTCCCTTCATGTAGATGACCGCACCGATGGCGAGGGTGAGAACCCCGACAGATCCCACCAGTGGCCAAGGGGACGGGTTTACGAGATGGTAGTCGTGTTTGACTTCACCGTGGGCCATGGAGTGACGCTCCGCCATAAATATTTATGCTTATTTGCGCCTGTTTAGACTGCGACCGGAGCCATTGCCAACCAGCTAATTCAGGTTGGTATCATAGGACGCACCCGCCCAGTCGCTTGTCCTGAAAAAGGTGTAAGACAGTGTGATGGTGCGCACGTCTTCCATCAGGCGTTTCTGATCCATGGCCGGATCTATGAAGAAAACCACAGGGAGCGTCTTGGTCTCTCCTGCCGGAATGATGCGTTCCTCGAAGCAAAAGCATTCCAGCTTGGAGAAATAGGGGCCCGCCTTGTGCGGGGTAACATTGTAGCTCGCAATGACCGACACAGGCTCAGCGGATGTGTTGGTGACCTCGTAAAAAGCGAGGCCGTGTTCGCCAAGGCGAATGCCATGCTGCCGTTCCAGGGGACGAAACTTCAGAGGCGCGCCATTCACATTGGCATCAAAGCGCACATCCACGGACCGGGCCAGGATGGCGTCAGGTGCCTCAGTGGCAACACGGGTGGTTCCGCCAAAGCCGGTGACACGGCAAAACGTGTCGTAAATAGGTTTGGAAGCGAACGACAGGCCCAGCATGAAAATCGGCAGGCCGACAAAAAGAAGAGCGGTTCGCAGATTGGTCGTCATTCTGGTTCAGAAGCCCCCGTCCGGCATACCGGCATTCTGGCTGAGGCGCACCACTGTGACGGCCAACACCATGACCACAAACGCAACGAGGGCGAGCGCCAGCCAAATGTTGCGCCTGCCACGTGCCTTTGCCTCTTCCGCTGTCAGCGGGCGGACCTCGAGTTCTTCATTTTCAGGCATCAGAACAACTCCATAACGGGCCAGTACAGGCCAAACAGGTGTTCCACGAGGACGGCGGTGAACACTGCAAATAGATATAGGATGGAGAACGCAAACAGCCCTGCGGCAGATTTGTGGTCGCTTGGCGCCGCGGCTGCCTCTCCCGCCTCTGTGCGCGCCAATTTCAGGGCCAGGGCGAGGAAAGCCCCGCCCAGCAAGAGTGCAGCCACGCCATAAACCACTCCGCCAAGCCCGGTGGCGACGGGCAAGAGCGACACAGCCCACAGGACGAGGGTGTAGACAACGATCTGCCTGCGGGTAGCCCGGGCACCATGGGTGACGGGCAGCATCGGCACGCCCGCCCTCGCATACTCCTTGTGGGCCAGCAGTGACAGCGCCCAGAAATGCGGCGGCGTCCAGAAGAAGATGATGGCGAAGAGTATCCAGGCGTCCAGCGACGTGTTGCCGGTCACCACCGCCCAGCCAATCACCGGCGGGAAAGCGCCAGCAGCGCCACCAATCACGATGTTTTGCGGCGTGGTCCGTTTCAACCACATTGTGTAGATGCCGCCGTAATAAAAGATCGAGAATGCCAGTAGCGCCGCAGCCAGCCAGTTGCTCGCCATCCACATCAGAAGTACGGACACACCTGAAAGAATCAGACCCAGGGTCAGCGCCTCGTCGGCTGGCACCACACCAGAAGGGATCGGCCGTGTCGAGGTGCGCTTCATCACGCTGTCAATGTCGGCGTCGTACCACATGTTGATCGCGCCCGCCGCGCCAGAGCCCAGCGCAATGGCCAGGGTCGCAACGGCCGCCATGAGTGGGTGTACCGATTGCCCGCTCATGGTGCCCGCGGCCACGATGCCCACAAATCCCGTGAACACCACCAGCATCATGATGCGGGGCTTGAGGAG
>CAZVES010000064.1:0-15475 GCA_964625835.1 uncultured Hyphomonadaceae bacterium | reverse complement strand
GCGCGGGCTCGCGCGCATGGGTAGGCCCGCTGCGGCGTTGACGCCGGGCGAGGGGTAGCCTCACGAGAGCAGAGGCTACTCGACCTCCCCGACCAGCGCCCCACCGAGCCGGCCTACAGGGAAGATTGCGAATGGATCTGGGCACCGCAAGATCGCGCCTAGCGCAGTTTGCGCCAGACCTGGAGTGGGTCAAAGGCACCCGTCTCTGCGGCCGCTTTCAGGCGTTCGATCTGCTGGTTGACCGGGCTTTCCGTCTGGGTTCCGTCGCCATAGATTTCCGCGTCGATCCGGCAGATCCGATCAAACAGCGCCTCGCTTTCCTCGACCAGCCTGAGGAACGTGTCGGGCAGGCCCAATCCACGTTGCGCACCGGCGTCAAGGGCGGGGGCCTCGCGCACCATGCGATACTTCGGAGCCATGGCTTCTTCGGGCTGCATGTCGCCATCGCGCACGGCCTTCTGCATGACCAGCCAGCTGGCGGCCTGCATCAGGCGTGTGGTCAGTTCCATGCTCCAGGAGGCGTAAGTCAGGCCGGCTTCACGTTCCAGTGCCTTGGAGTCGCTGCGCCCGGGACCATCCAGATAGGCGGCCGCTTCTTCCACCAGCGCCATGCCCTGGGTAAATACACGATCAAACAGCTTTCCGCCGGTAAAGTCCGGCAGGGGTCCATCCCCTTCGCCGTTGAAGTCGTGCTCGCCCATGCCCTGATCCTTTACTGCACTTCGTGCTAAGCCGATCATGCTAGAAGCATGCCCGTTTCGCAGCCGTTAACCGTTTCCACCAAAGAGCTCGTCTGCCGCGCTCCGGTGGGCTTCCTTTCTGGCGATTTCCAGACGGCAGGCATCGATTTCGGCTTCGAGTGCTGAAATGCGATCCTTGAGGTCCTCCACCGACATTTCGTCCAGGGCCTGCGCCGGCGTGGAGCGGATCGGTTCCAGATCATCCATGGTCGCCTCCCTTATGATTTCACGTTTTTCACATTAGACCTTATCTGGCACCCACATTCAACGTGGCGAGCGCGTAATCTCGCGATCGCCCAAAGCAACAAGGACAGGCCATGCCCGAGATGATGAAAGCGATCGCCACCACCAAGGATGCCCCCCTGGCGCTGCACGACGTGCCGCGTCCGGTTCCGCGCGCGGGCGAGGTGGTGATCGACATCAAGGCAGCCGGCCTGAACCGGGCAGATCTTGTCCAGCGCCAGGGCCTGTACCCGCCCCCGCCCGGCGCGCCGGAGACCATGGGCCTGGAATGCTCCGGCCTCGTCAGCGAAGTTGGCGAAGGGGTCACGCGCTGGAAGACCGGCGACCGGGTTTGCGCCCTCCTTGCGGGCGGGGGTTATGCCGAGGCTGTGGCCGTGGACGAGGGCAGCGTCCTGCCCCTGCCCGATGGCATGGATTTCATCAATGGTGCCTGCCTCGCCGAGGCGATGATGACGGTCTACGCGAATGTTTTCATGCGGTGTGACCTAAAGGAAGGCGAGGCCTTTCTCTGCCAGGGCGGGACCAGCGGGATTGGCGTGATGGCGATCCAGATGGCGAAGCTGGCAGGCGCAGGCCTTGTGATGGCCACCGCCGGCAGCGACGAGAAATGCGCGCTTGTCACGGAACTCGGCGGCGACGTGGCGGTCAACTATCGCATGGAAGACTTTGCTGAAGTGGCCCGGGCACGTGGCGGCGTGGACGTGGTGCTGGACATGGTCGGCGGAGACTATGTCGCGAAACATCTGGAGATCATCAGGCTGAACGGGCGCATCTGTAACATAGCCTACCAGAACGGTTCCACGGTTGAACTCAACCTGATCCGCCTGATGATGAAGCGGGCCATACTGACGGGCACGACCCTGCGCGCCCGTACCGCGGCGGAAAAACGCGAGCTGCGCGATGCTGTTGAACGCCAGTTCTGGGACCACCTCCGCGCTGGCCGCATCAGGACGATCATTGACAGCACCTTCCCGCTCGCAGATGCACAAGCGGCTCAAGAGAAGATGACGGCGGGCGGACACTCCGGGAAAATCGTTCTGGTGGTCGATGACTAGGCTCACGGTCCTTGGCATTGAAACCAGCTGCGACGAAACCGCAGCGGCCGTCCTGCGCCTTGAGGACGGCCGCGCGAGTGTGCTCGGCGAAACCGTGCGAAGCCAGACCACCGCCCATGCGCCCTATGGCGGTGTCGTTCCGGAAATCGCCGCACGTGCCCATGCCGAACTTGCAGACACCAGCGTAGCCCGCGCCATGGCGCAAGCCAGGCTCGACTATGGCGAACTGGACGGGGTGGCCGCCACATCCGGGCCAGGGCTCATTGGCGGGGTTCTCGTCGGCATGATGACCGGAAAGGCCATCGCACAGACCGCGCGTGTGCCGTTTGTCCCTGTCAACCACCTTGAAGGCCATGCGCTGTCGCCGCGCCTGACCGAGGATGTCGGCTTCCCTTACCTGCTTCTCCTGGTGAGCGGCGGGCATTGCCAGTTTCTCGATGTCAGGGCGCTTGGAGATTACGTCCGACTTGGCACGACGATCGATGACGCGGCCGGCGAGGCGTTCGACAAGACGGCAAAGCTACTGGGCCTCGGCTTTCCGGGCGGTCCCGCGGTGGAGCGCACTGCAGCCGGCGGCGATGGCAAGTCGATCGACCTGCCGCGCCCGCTTCTGAATCGAGCCGGTCTGGATATGAGTTTTGCGGGGCTCAAGACCGCTGTTGCCCGTGCAGCCGAAGCGGGTGCCGAGCCAGCGGATCTCTGCGCCAGTTTCCAGGCTGCCGTTTGCGACATCCTCGCGGCCCGAACGGCGCGGGCGCTGGAACAGACCGGGCGCACGACATTCGTGGTTGCTGGTGGTGTCGCCTCCAACAGGGCGGTCCGCCAGGCGCTGGAAGCCGAGACGCAGAGACGGGCCGTCCGGTTTGTGGCGCCGCCCCTGAAATACTGCACCGACAATGCCGCCATGATCGCCCTGGCCGGGGCAGAGCAGCTTGCCGCCGGAACGGCCCCCAGCGACGGCCTCAGTTTCAAAGCCCGGCCGCGCTGGCCGCTGGACCAGCACACGGCGGCGCTCAATCCGGCCTATGGCGGGGGAAAGCGCGGGGCGAAAGCCTGACCATGGCGCGTTTGTGCTCCGCCGCAGGTCAGCTAGGCTTCGTAGTTGATGAGCGAGATCACTGAAACCTCCCTGCCGGAGTGCGCCAATTGCTTCGCGCCGCTTGAAGGTGCGTATTGCCATGCCTGCGGGCAGCGGGCGAAAAACCCGCGGCGGCTTGTCATTGCTCTTGTCCAGGACGTGATCGTCGAGACGCTTTCAGTGGACTCGAAACTCTCGCGGACCATCTGGCTACTCTTTCGCGCGCCAGGCCGCCTGGCAAAAGCCTATGTGAGCGGGCAACGTGTGCGATACACCCCGCCCTTCAGGCTTTACCTGTTCACCAGTGTCCTGTTCTTCGCCGCCCTGTTCTGGCAACTTTCCTCTGCCCTTGATCTGAACGCCACGCCAGATACCGAACAGCCCACCCCAACGGCAGTGGAGCAGCAAGCCGACACCGATGGCGAGACAGCTAACCCAGCGGAGCCTCCTTCCGAAGTCGGCCGTGAAGACACCGACATCGATATCAATCTGGGCCTCGGTGAAGGCACCGCATGGGGCGAACGCATAGACCAACGCCTTGAAGCGGGATGGGACAGGCTGCAGGACGATCCGCGCCTGTTTATCGCCCAGACGCGAGACAACATACCCCGTGTCTTACTTCTGGCACCGCTTGCCTACGCATTCATGCTGGTCATCTTGTATGTCTACCGCCGAAAATTCCTACTCTATGACCACCTGATCACCAGCCTCTACATGCATGCGGGGCTTTACGGTTTTCTGCTGGCGATCATGCTGTTTTTGCAGATCCCATTCATCGGCGGATGGCTCGCTGTGCTTGTGGCGATATGGGGCCTAATCCAGCCCTACGCTGTGCTGCGACAGGTTTATGGCTCGAACTGGTTCTCTGTCGTGGCCAAGGGTACGCTGATACACTCAGTCTACTTTGCCGTGTTCATCGTGCTGGTGACGGCTGGCCTTGGCTTCGCGCTCTACAACAGCTGAGGTTCACCAGCCCATCGATCCGGGAATGCCCTTGAACGGGCCGGCAACATGGGACGTCACCCAGCCGCCGTAAAAACCGCCTGGCTGGGGTGTAACCCGCTCGCCGTCGACGAAACAGGCATCCATCAGGCCGGGATAGAACGCGATAAAACCCCTGATCGCATCGAATGACCGGGTGGGCGCGTCATAGGCCCAGGCCGCATTTGCTGCCCGGCGCTCGCCCAAGACCACGTTGAAGTAGCGCGCCTGGCCCTTCCACTCGCACAGTGTCCGATGGCCCGACGGCTCAAGGACACCGTCCAGCACGTCCGAAGGCGGAAGATAGTAGGTGGGCGGGTGGCTGGTCTCCAGCGTGCGCATGCCGCAGTCGGTTTCAGCTATCACCGTGCCAGCGAACTCCACGCGCAGTCGCGAACGCGTCGGCGCGCAGATGGCGGGGCGCGGATAGTCCCAGACACTTTCCTGGCCGGGAGCGGGCTGGATAGGCTGTGGTCGCCGGATCATTTGACTGAGCTAGCGCAGTGGGCAGACCCGTCAAAAAAAAGAGCCCCGGATGCGCGGCGGGCACATCCGGGGTCAGTCAACCGGCAGAACGTGAGTGTGAGGAAACGCCTGGCCGGGGAAGCCTTGCAGCGGCTGGGAGGCAGCCAGTGTCAGACCAGGGCAACAGCGCTGTAAGTGGCCGCCACCAGGAAGGCGGTGAGCGGCAGGGCCGCCAGCAGGCCGATCAGGGCGCGAGAGGATTCCGTCGTGTTCGAGAGTGACATGGGAGGGCTCCGTGGTGTGGTTCAGCGGGTCCGTTCCCGCCATGAACACAAGATAGCAGAGCCTGATCAGAAATCAATAAATAAATTCGTCATTATTCATTTTTTACGCCCATAGGCTCAATTCCTGCCTTCAGGGCGCTGAGCAGGATTTCCGCCACGCCATTCAGTTCCCGGCGGAGTTTTGGCAGCGTGAGCCGTGAAAAAAGCTGGGGGTAGCGGAACTTCATAATGGCCACCTGCAGCATTTCCGCTGTCTGGGCGGGATCCCGGATCGGGGCAAATTCTCCCCGCACCACGCCGTCTTCAAGGATTTCGACGAGATAAATGCGCTCCTGCGCCAGTTCCTCATTGGCAAAGAGTGGCCGGTCCTCTGCGAGAACCTCAGCGACCTCGAGAATCTTGGCGTCCGAGTCCAGCTTGCTGAATGTGGTCTCCATCCCGTAACTGAAGAAGTTCAAGAGGCGTTCAGGCGCCGGCCTGTCGGCGCGGGCAATGCGGGCATACTCCTGGTAGATTTCCAGGTTGAACTTGCGTGCCATCGCCTCGGCAATATCAAGCTTACTCGCGAAAAATCGGTAGATGTTCCCGGCCGACATGTCGCAATCGCGTGCGATCTCGGACATGGTGGTCTTGGCATAGCCATAATGGAGTATCCGCTCCATGGCGGCTTCCAGAATGCGCTCGCGTGTGTCAGTTTTTGTCGTCATGGACGTAGTCTAAAGCTATTGTCTGAATGATCAATGATTTCTTCAGGCGGCGTTCAGTGGCGGAGATGTGGACTTGAGCAAGTTGCAGACCATCGGCGTCATGGGCGCGGGCTCATGGGGCACGGCACTGGCCCTGACCGCACAGGCGGCCGGTCGCACCGTGAAACTGCATGCGCGCGAGGCCAGCCTGGCCCAGTCCCTGTCAGGCGGACACGGCAATCCGAACTATCTGCCCGGGCTGGCCCTTCCGGCCATTCCGACAACAGACAATGTTCAGGCCTTGCGCGGCGTCGACGCCCTGCTGGCGGTGGTGCCGGCCCAGTTTGCCAGGGCCAGCCTTGCGCAAGTGGAGCCATGCCTGGCCGCGGGCACGCCGGTTGTCCTGTGCGCGAAAGGCATTGAGCGGGGCACGCTGAAACTGATGAGCGAGGTTCTGGCAGAGACCATTCCGCAGGCTGTGCCAGCCGTCCTCTCCGGCCCCTCCTTTGCCGCCGATGTGGCCCGCAACCTGCCCACAGCCGTCACCCTGGCCTGTGAGGATGAAACCCTCGGTCGGCAGCTCATGGAGGCCCTTGGACGGGACATGTTCAGGCCCTACTGGTCGCGCGACATTATCGGCGCAGAGGTGGGCGGGGCCGTCAAGAATGTCCTGGCCATTGCCTGTGGGATGGTTGAAGGGCTCGCGCTTGGCAAATCGGCCCATGCCGCATTGCTGACGCGCGGATTCGCCGAGATGAAGCGACTGGCTGTGGCGATGGGAGGGCAGGCAGAAACTCTTTCAGGGCTCTGCGGCCTGGGCGATCTGGTCCTGACCTGCTCGTCCACCCAGTCGCGGAACATGAGTTTCGGAAAGGCCCTGGGCGAGGGCCGCAAGGCTGCAGACGTCCTCTCCGAGCGCCTGGCCGTGACCGAAGGGGCCGCTAGCGCACCGGCCATCGCACAGCTTGCCTCCAGGCATGGCGTCGACATGCCCATCTGCAATGGTGTCGCGGCCATACTTGACGACAAGATCACAGTCGCCGAAGCGATGGATAAACTATTGTCGCGACCATTCAGGGAGGAAGGCGCATGAAACAATTCATCGTCTATTGCGTGGACAGGGTCGGTGCCCTGGACGTTCGGATGGCCAATCGCCCTGCCCATCTGGAATGGGCAAATCAGTTCAGCGACAGGATCCTCATGGCCGGCCCGATGTTCGCCGAAGACGGGGAAACCTTTGCCGGTTCGGTCTTTGTCATCGAGGCTGAAAGCCTGGAGGCCGTGCGCGAATGGGCCGAAGACGACCCTTATGCTAGGGCAAACCTTTTCGAGCGGGTCGAGATTCGCCCCTGCAAGTGGCTGATCGGTGCTGGCGCGCGCCCTTGAGCTCGGAAGACCTTATCATTTGCGGCGGCGGCATCGCCGGCCTGACCGCAGCACTGTGTGCCCACCATGCTGGCATGAAACCCATGGTCCTGGAGAAAGCCTCCTCCCTGGCCGAGGTTGGTGCCGGGCTGCAGGTTGGCGCGAACGCCATGAAGGTGCTGGCCCGGCTCGGCCTGGCCGAAGCGGTGGCGAGGGCGGGACATGTTCCCAAAAGCCTCGACCTTCGCTCCGGTGCCAGCGGCCAGGTGATATTCTCGGTGCCATCTTCTGAAACCGGCCGGGACCGCTGGGGCCAGCCCCATGTCAACATTCGCCGCGCCGCGCTCCAGAATGTTCTCGCTTCAGCCCTTGCGGAACGCGTGCCCGATGCCCTGCGCCTTGGACAGGAGACGGTCGACTATCGCACCGCCGCGAACGCAATCGCGATCGAAACCGATAATGGTGCCATCTACACCGCGAGGGGGGTGATCGCAGCGGATGGCATCCACTCCTCCCTGAGGCAGCGGTTTGATACGGGCCGGCGCCCTGATTATACGGGCCACACCGCGCTGCGCGCCCTTGTGACGGCCACGCCGGAACTGCTGGACACCCTGCCCGACGCCTCAACGGCCTGGACGGGGCCCGGACGCCATGCGGTCACCTATTTTCTCAACGGGCGCAAACTGGTGAATTTCGTGGGCGTTGTGGAACGCGCCGAGCCGACACCCGAGGGCTGGCACAATGAAGCGAGCCTGCAGGACGCCCGCGCAGCCTTCTCCGGCTTTGCCCGGCCCGTGCGCGCGGTCCTCGGCGCGGCGGTTGAGGCACGTCGATGGGGACTCTATGACCGTCCGGCACCCACTCGGATCGCCGACGGCGCGCTCGCACTGATCGGTGACGCCGCCGTTCCGATGCCTCCCTTCATGGCCCAGGGGGCAAGCTTTGCAATGGAATGCGCCTGGGCTGCCATTTCCAGCTTCTCCAGGCGCGGAGACTTCGGCGAACTTGGCGAACGCATGGTGCTGAGGGGCGCGCGGATCCTCGATGCGGCGCGTCGCAATGGAGCACTCTTTCACGAGCAGGGGCTTCCGGCCCTGGGCGGGTACGCCCCGGTGAAACTGGCCGCCCGGCTCGCACCCACCCTGATCCGGCAGCGTTTTGACTGGATCTACGGTTTCGACGTGACGAAAGCCTATCCGATCACCGTGGGGAAACCTGGTCGAGCAGGCCACTGATATCATCCTGGTCGAATTTCAGGCGCAGCTTCACATAAACGCCCTCATCGGCATATTCGGCGGCCTCGAAATCGTCATCCTCAAAGCCCGTGAAATTGTAGCCGAGGCTCAGCCAGACATCGTTTCGCGGAGAGAAGCCGATGCTGGGCCCGATCGAGTATTCCTTGGTCCGGCTAGCGCCGCTGTGCATCATCAGGGCCTGCAGGCCAATGTCCAGACGCTCGGTGATGTCGTGGCGCAACTCCGCGCCGAGCAGGTGCGTCCACCCGCTCACCTGCACGTCCTCAAGTTCGGTCTCGACATATTTCACGCCGACCAGGCCCGCCAGCTGAGTCCGGTCGGTTACCATTGTGTTGGTCGTGAAATTGTTGACCAGACGCCAGTCATCGAACTGTCCCTCTTCCCGGGAACTTTTCAGGTCAAGGCGATTGAAGAACACCGTGCCTTCCTCGCGCGGGCGTAGAGCCGCCCCGAGACGTGCGTCCATTGACTGGCGGTTGGAGCGCTCTCCACCTTCCTCTGTCTGGTAGCGCACGGCGCCGGCATAGGAAAACTCCTCGGTGATCTGGCGAGCCCCGCCGAGGATGGCGGCATAGCGCAACGTGTCGAGGCTTTCGCGCATTTCCCCGCGCACACTGGCGACTTCCTTCTCGGCCCGGTAGGCCAGTCCGAGATAGGCTGAGGTGAAGCTCTCATCACTGGTCAGCACGCTGCGTTCGCCCTCGGCCAGCGGCGAAACAGCCGTGTCCGCGAAGGGATCCAGCGGAGCTTCGTCGCCGTCGATCTTTGAGCGGTCCGCAGCGCCAACGCTCAGGCTCCAGGTGGGGCTGAGGCGCAGGGTCTGGTCCACACCGACGGTTGCTGAAAGGCGCTGGGAATTGTCCTGTGTGACATTGGACAGACCGGAGGTGATCCGCCCGCCCTGCCAGGGCAGCAGTGTTACGCCAACAATCGTATTGTTGCCCGACGCATTGCTGCCTTCCAGGTGCTCGTGGCGCAGGTTGAGCGTGGCGCGCTGGGTCAGCTGCTTGTCCAGGCCGATCAGTGTCCGGCCGGGGAACAGGCTGACCTCATCGCTGTTCTTTTCGCCGAGGGGCTGGTCATGGGCGGCCAGCACGGTCAGTCCGAACTCCGGGAAAGAGCGACTCAGGCTGGCAGTGGCGAGGATGGATTCGCGCGGCGCCTCATCAACCGTCTCATTCACACTGCGCAGTCCGATCTCGGCAGAACCATGCCCGGTCGATTGCTGCAGTGAAAGCTCGCCCACAGTTCGCGTGGCATCCTGTGAAAGGCTTTCTTCGCGATAGCCTGCAGCGCGAAGTGTCCGGGTGCGCCGGTTGCCCGTGTCTGCGTCCACGCTGTCGCCAACAAGCGCGGAAACCTCCGCGCCAACGCGGCGCACGCCCTGGGTGTTGGACCCAGTCTGGCCAAGGCCAAAGCCAGCGCCTTCTTCCCTTGCATAGGCGATGACGGCAACGCCTTCGCGCTGGTGTGCCACTTCGACGAGCCAGGCCTCACCGGTGTCTTCGGCCGAACCATCCTCGCCCGGACGGTTTGTGCTCGTGGCATATTCGGCCCGGAACTGGGTCTGCTCACCCAGCCGGCCGCGCAGGTCGATGCCGGTCAGTTCGCTCTCGGCGTCGGCGGCATCGACGCCGCCATCCTCATGGATATGGCTGAGGCCGACTTTCAACGCTCCCTCGCCAAAGGATACGGCGGCGCGGCCGCCATAGGTCACGTTACGCTCGGCATCGGAAACCGCCTCATAGTCGGCGACGATCACCTGTTCGTTGAACGCCGCGTCCGTGGCATCCACAGGCGCGCGGAACAGGAGCCGGCCGGTGTCATAATCGATGTCATAGTCCACAAAGCGCACAAGGTTACGCCGTGCCAGGACCTGGTCGGGCCGCGTGCGGTCGCGAACCTCGATGTAGATTTCCTCGCTGCCCCGAACGATGGGTGCTTCTGACAGTGTGTAGGGTCCCGAGGTGCCGTCGGCCGGGATCTCGTCCTTGACAAAACCCTGGTTGGTCTCGGCCGCAAAAACCGTGGCTGAAAACCGCTCACCCTCATGGATAGCGCGCAGTCCGGACAGTCTGCGCGAATAGGCGGACAGCTCACTGTCGCGCATATCGGTGTTGAAATCGCCGAAGACGAGCTGTGCGGTGCTGCGCTCCAGCTTTACGTAGACGGGATACTGGCTGGGCGCTTCCTGGTATTGGACGGAACGGTCACCATAGAGTGTGTAATAGGCATTGGGATCGATCTGGTCGAACACCTCATCATCGCGCGAGCCGCGTCGCTTGGCGGTGTCGACAGCAACCGTCAGCAACCAGTCACCGCGGACCATTCCCTTCGCAAACAGGGCCAGCCGGCCGTCGGAATAGAGGTCGTCCTCATCCACCGGGCTCATGTCGCTCGTGTCGAGGTAGCCCCCTTCGGCCTCGGCAAGGCCGACCACGATCCAGTCGCGTTTCTCCGGTCGGAGATAGGCAGATATCTCTTCGATGCGGCCATCGCGAAGCGGCACTTCAAGCCTCACGCGTCCGGTCTCCAGCGTCGGCTCGAGTTCGATGCGCACAATGCCATCTTCATCGACGGCCGCGCCGGTCGCGGCAATCTCCGAACGGGTCACCGCATCGCTGCCTTCGAGTTCGGCCTCGCTGAGCTGGCGATAGGGCGCAGCCACGGAGATGTCGGCGATCATGCCGGGGTGAACCGCGCGCCCTTCCGCGTCTTCCAGGCGGACCGCAAGGACTGGCGGGGTGCGCCCATCGGCCACGAGCACTGACTGGTCATCCACCAGGCGGGCGCGCTGGGCCTCATCCACGAACCAGATCGATCGCGTGAGAACCTCCTCGCGTCCGTCAGCGTGCACGACATGGGCTTCAAAGCGGTTCTCACCGCGCTGGATGTCCACGCCGCGCCAGCGGAAAAGGGAGGTTTGCTGGTCGGTCGAGGTCAGGCGGCGCTGGGCGTTCAGGCGCGGCACCTCGCGGCCATTCAGTCGCAGCGAAACGGAGGACCTGTCCGGGGCGCGGATGCCGATCGAGACGGACCGCTGGGCCGGTGACCTGCCTGCCTCGGGATAGGCCCAGCCGGTGCCTGGGCCGGCCTGGTCAAGCCAGGCGATATCGTATGTGGCCTCCTCTTGGACGGCTGGCCCCGTTTCGGCCGGGGTTGCGGGAACGTCGTCAAGGGTGCGTTTCAGGTAGAAATTCGCACGCCAGACCGCACCGCCCCGCACATCGACGAATTTCGAGGTGGCCGAGCCGGCATAGCGGCTGTTCTCTTCGCACACCATGGGCTCATAGCCCTCCGGAAGGGTTTCGGTGTCCACCTGCGCGACATGGGTGCCGGGCGATACACCCTCAAAGTGGAACAGGCCGTCCTCGTCAGACACCACATACTCGCCGGTCTCCAGGTAGACCCGGACACCCGCTACACCGGTCCCCGGGTGCAGGTCGCGCGCCCACTCATCATCGCCATCGCAGGCGTCCTCGGCGATCCGCCCGACGATGAAGGACTCCGTGCGCAGCAGGTCTTCACGAATGTCGATCACGGCCTTCGCCGTGTTTGACAGGGGCATGCCCAGCGGCGTGATCGCGAGTGCCGCATTTTCCGCGCGCCCGAGCGGCGTGCCGGGCCCGACGGACAGGACATAGGTCAGCTCCACCGCCTCGCCCGCCGCAATCCAGCCCAGGTCAAAGGTCACGTCGCGGCCATCCTCGGAGATCACGCCATCGGGCGCCTGCTCCCCGCCAAGACGGGCTGAACCGGGCTCGAATCGCATCCCCGTCGGAAGGATGTCCTTCACGCGCAGGGGCAGTGCAGCCGTCTCCCGATTGCGAATCTCAACCGTGTAGGACACGAAATCACCGATCGCCGCACGGGCGGTGCCCGAGCGCTTGCTCACCGTCAGGCCTCGGTTGGTGTCCAGTGGAACGTCGAAGTTCAGCGGACCCGTGGCCAAGACCGTAAATGCGGCACCGTATGACCCCTCGATGATCTCGAAAGGCGCATTGGGCAGCCCGGCGAAGCCCTCCGCGGGAATGCCCGACGGGTAGGCATAATCGTCAGGCGGGATGATTTCGAGGCGATAATCGCCCGGAGCCATGAGCGGAAAGAGAAACTCACCATCTTCCAGGTCATAGACCGTGCCGCCCTCATCGGTGACCGTCGCGCCCGTCACCAGGGTCGACGGATAGCGTGACCGGCCATCGATCCCGAAAACTGCGGCTGGCGCGCCCGTTCCGGCCTCCACGATCGTGACTTGTGCCCCGTTGAGCAACTCACCGGAAAGGGAATCGAACAGGCGTCCAAAGGGATCCACGAGCGCCGTATCGATCGAAACCTCGGTCGCATCGAACACATCGACATAACGCGCGGTCAGCTTGGTGTCCTTTGGTGCAGTCAGGATGCCATCATTGGCAGGAGACGCGTCCCCTGTGCTCGGCATCCAGGCAAAGAACTCTCCCGTGTCCGGTCCGCTCTCATAAAGGCGCAGCGTGATTTCGTCGCCCGCCGTGGAAACGACAGTGACAACCAGCGTTTCAATGCGGTCCGGGTCACCGTTCTGCCCGAGGTCTTCCACGCATACGACCATCAACTCGCCAGTGAAATAGCTCGACGCCGGCACCAGCGGGACAGGGCCGCTCAGGTCAACGGTCTGGCCACCGGTGGTGACGGCATCACCCATGGGCACGAAAGCGCTGGCTGACATCTCACCCGTCGGGCTGTAGTCCGAACCGTTCAGCGCGACCGATACGCTGTCAGCGGCATTCGGGGCATAGCGAAAGAACTGGACGCTGGAAGGGGTCGGCTTCGCGACAACTGTAAAGGTTGCCGGATTTGTGCGCACCGAAATGTCGACGCCGTTCTGCTCATATTGAAGGCTTGCCACATTGGTGACGTCGTGGCCCAGCGGGGTCACGGCGAGCGCCGAATGGACTGTCATGACGCACACGGTCATGAAGAGCGCAAACGCGCGGAATGCACTCCAGAAGAACGCCATTACTCTACACCATCACCTGTGGCGGCCTCCTTTTTGACTGGAGGTCTCGCCGTCCGGCCCCTTTTTCGGGGCTCTGTCTGAGTGGGCGTTATCCCATTGCCTGGTTAATATTTATTTGTTTCCACTGCGGTTTTGCTGATCTCATAAAGCAAAACCCCCGGGCGCCGCCCGGGGGTTTCTCAAACTCGGCTGGGTTGGACGCCTATTCGATGAGCGCCCGGATCTTGACGACCGCCGTGGACGGCGTGGTGCCGACATTGGCCTCAAGGCCGGCCCCGGAGACCGTGACCACGCAGTCTTCTGCCGCTACCCGAGCACACGGCGTGGTGGTGCCCTGCAGATAGGCCGTGACCGTTGGCGCAGGTGCGGCGTCGAAACCGTCCAGGATGGTTTCAACAAAAATCACATTGTCCGGCAGGTCATCGACAATGGTGATGCCTTCTGCATCGGAGAGGTCCTGCTCACCATTGTTGGTCACCGTGATGCGGTATTCCACGCATGCACCTGGCGTGCTGAAGGCATTGGTATCGATTGCCGCTGCGTCAGCCAGCGCTTCGCAGGCCGCCAGTGAAGAGTTTTCTTCAAGTACGCCCACGGTCTTCACGGCGGTCAGGTCGGGATCGAAAACGACCCAGCTGGCCTCAACACCGAACTTGCCGTCCGTGCTGGCATCGCCATCGCCGATACCGTCCGCGAACACATTCTCCGCTACACCGTCAATCTGGTTTGTGCCGTCGCCATCGGCCACGGTCAGGTCGCCCACGTCACCGGATGCAACCACGCCCTCTGCCACCCAGTAATACGGGTTGCGGGTTTCGGCCACAAGGATCAGGCGATCTTCATCGCCTTCTTCCAGCGCGGTGGTGCCGTCCGTGCGTTCACCGGGAATGTCTCCGATGATGGTGACAGTTGCACTCTGGCCAGGCGCCAGCGGGCAGGTGAAGTTGGAACCTGGTGCGTCGGCCGTGTCGAGGGCCACGGCCTTGATGAGAACATCCTGTGCCGCTTCACAACCTGTGATCCCACTCACGCCGTCGAATTCCTGCTCATCTCGCTGAAAGCGGATATCGAGGCCGCCTGTGCGCGTCGCGAGGAACTCCGCAGCGCTGCCAACCGCCGAATCGAGGATGTCGAAGGAGTAGGACTGGTTGTCGTTGCCGTCATTGGTGAGCGAGAAGACAAGTGTCTGGTCAACGGCCGATGGCGGCACATCAACGACATCGGCCGGTGCCGGCGCGTTGATCGCCGTCAGCGTCAGGTCGACCATTCGGTCGACGGTGAACAGTGTCGGGCCTGACGGGTCGATCACCGGCGTGGGACCAACGTAACCCGGCTCTGGCGTGTGGCCGGTCTCGTTGGTGATACGTGCCTGTTGTGTCGTCCCGACCTGGTAGTCCAGGGTGAACGTGTTGGACACGGACGTGCCGGCATCGGTTTTCTGGGCATGGGCCACGCCTGCGAGCGCGAAGGTCGCACCAGCCGCGAGGACCGTTCGAAGAAGGGTGTTTTTGAAGGACATGACTACGCCGTCTGTTGCTTGTGTCCGCGGAGAATCCCAGCAGTGGATTAACGCAGTGCTAAAGCCACTGCGAATTCAGGGGGCCAGTGACCACGATTGCAGTTGAAACAAGCTGGCAGGCAAAGAAAAACCCGCCGAAGCGGGCTTTTCATTCTGATATTTCTTTCCGGTTGATTATTTCAGCACACCCCGGAAGCTGATCTCGCCGGTCTGGCCGGACTCGATCCCGCGCTGGAATTGCCAGCGCATATGGGTGATGTCGTCTGCCGTGGCCGGGCGCGTCTCGTCGCCGTCACCAACAAAGAGGTTTTCGCGACGGGCAAAGTTGGCACCGCCGTCGATGGAATAGCTCACGCGGGTGTCGCGAATGATTTCCGAGCCTTCCAAGAGCACCACCTGCTCGGGCACCGGCATGGTCAGCACCACGCCTTCGGCGGTTTCGCCACCGTCATTGGCATATTCCAGCGTGTAGACCACCGTGTCGCCGGGCGCGACCGTTTCGGCCTCGATGAGGGTTTCGGTCACGCTGCCGTCTTCATTCGTGACCTGCAGGACTTTCTCAACGGTTTGGACCGCGGTCAGATCGGCTGCAGATGCCGTTCCGACCAGTGCGGCGAGTGCCAAGGCTGCGAGGCTTGTTCTGATCATGGAGCTATGTCCTTGCTTGAATGCTGTTGTCTTAAGCTATCGCCGCGTTTTGTTAATCAGCACTTAAAACGCTGCGTCCGAAGCGAGGCATTTGCAGTTGCAAAGGTCATGAATTGCAGTGGCGGTGAGACAGGGATTCGAACCCTGGAGACTGTTGCCAGC
>CAZVES010000063.1:0-15505 GCA_964625835.1 uncultured Hyphomonadaceae bacterium | reverse complement strand
AAACCGCGTCCGGCCTTGCGCCCGACCCAGCCGGCCTCGACATATTTCACGAGCAGTGGGCAAGGCCGGTACTTGGTGTCGGCGAGCCCGTCATGGAGCACCTGCATGATCGAAAGACAGGTGTCGAGGCCGATGAAGTCCGCGAGGGTCAGCGGGCCCATGGGATGATTGGCCCCCAGACGCATGGCGGTGTCGATGCTCTCAACGGTGCCCACCCCTTCATAAAGCGCATAGACCGCTTCATTGATCATCGGAACGAGGATGCGGTTCACGATGAAGGCCGGGTAATCCTCGGCATTGGTGGTGGTCTTCTCAAGCGATTTGGCAAAGTCGATCGCCATTTCATAGGTTTCCTGGTCCGTCGCCAGGCCACGAATGATTTCCACCAGCTTCATCAAAGGCACCGGGTTCATGAAGTGCATGCCGATGAACCGCTCAGGCCGGTCGGTTGTTGATGCCAGACGCGTCACGGAAATCGAAGATGTGTTCGTGGCGAGGAAGGCATGCTCAGGCACCACTTCGCACAGACCTGCAAAAATCTTCTCTTTCAGCTCGCGATCCTCGGTGGCCGCCTCGACGGCAAGGTCAACGGCCTCAAAGTCGCCGACCTGTCCGGTAAAGGTGATCCGCGCCAGACCAGCTTCCATGTCCTTGCTGGAGATCATCTCGCGCGTCACCTGTCGGGTCATGTTGCGCTCGATCGTCCCGCGGGCCGCCTCCAGCGCCTCGGCGGAGACGTCGTTGACAATGACATCATAGCCTGCAAGCGCGCTGACATGGGCAATCCCGGCGCCCATCTGGCCGGCACCGACAATGCCGACTGTTCTGATAGATGACATGGCCCTCACGCTCCGCGTGTTCTTATACAAGTGAGACCGCAGAATGATTGCGAGACACAGGAAAGATCAAGCGGGCTTTTCAGCGAACGGGCCTTTGGCCTGTCGTGTCGCAGTGCAGCAACACATGCCACGTGGCGCGGCGAACCCCTGGCTCAGGGTCAGACAAAGAAATCAGGAACCGATCCCGTCTCGAAATTGGGCAGAGCCGGCAGGGCGCGAACGAGCTCACTCTCATTCAGTCCGAACCAGCGCCCAATAGGAGCTGCGAACTGTTCAACCGACATGGTCGGCAAAAGGCGGCCACTGCCCACATCGAGGTCATGGCCCAGAACAAATTCCGGCACGTCGCCATAGATCCGTCCCCCGCGCACACCGCCTCCGACCACGAACTGCACACCGCCCCAACCATGGTCGGTGCCATCGCCATTGATCGCCAGCGTCCGGCCGAACTCGGATGCAGTAAACAACGTGACGTCATTGGCCACGCGAAGTTCTTCAAGGGCGGAATAGAATGCGGCCACGGCCTGGTCGATTTCCGTCAGCAAGCGGGGCAGGTCCTGCGCCTGGGCCGAATGTGTGTCGAATCCCCCAATCGCCGCATAGAAGACCTGACGGTTCATGAGCAGCGAATCGCGGATGGATATCGTGCGGGCGATGGCGCGCAGCTGTGCGGCGAGGAACCCGGGCGGAAACTCGGTCTGCAGCGGCTGGCCCGTCTCAAGGGCTGCGTTGAAGGACTCATTCTTCGCCAGCGCGCCAGAGATGGCAGCCGCCATGTCGCGCCCGATCAGGCTGTCAGGCCTGTTCATGGTGTTCTCGAAATGGGCCCTCAGGGCCAGATTGCTGGGATTGCCATCCTGGGCAAAGGGATTGCCACCATAGAAGTCGAGGACATCGAGCGAGCGGGCGCCATCGAGACCCACGAGATAGGGCTGGGTGACCTCACCGGTCAGAAAGACCTCATTGCCGAGCGTGGAAAGCGCCGTGAAATCCGGCGTCTGGCCTGAACCAGATGCGAGTATCTGATCCGCCATCCGACCACCCCAGCCATTGCGTGCCCCTTCCGGCGCGCCAGACGCCCACTGGGATTGCTGGTCATTGTGGGAGAACAGGCCAGCGGGCAGGTTGGCCGCCTCGTTCTCCACATCGGCGCGCGTGACAGGCTCGATCAGGGGGCCAACATTGGAGGCAATCGCCGCGCGCCCGGACTGGAACATCGCGTGTAGGTTGCCAAGCTCCGGCGCGAGTGCAAACTGACGGGCCCCGAAGTCACCCGCATTCTCCGGCGACAGCGGCAGGAGGTTCCCGCGCGCGCGTGAGGCCTCGCCAGAAAAGGACCCCAGCATGGAGCTTCGAATGCCAGCATAGGTGTCATAACTCGCAGGGTCATAGGGCAAAAGAACATCATTGTTGTCCACACCGCCGAGCATGAAGAGGCACACAACAGCCTTGTAGCCGGACGTGTCTGCGGCATGGGCCGCCCCGAAGCCCGGCAGGACCCCTCCTGCGCCCATGGAGAATGCCCCGCCTGCGCCAAGGGCGGCGGCTGACTTCAGAAGGGCGCGACGTGTCAGTGTCATGTTCGTCTCCGTCAGCGCTGAACCAGGTAGTCGGGGGAGGTCATCACCATGTAAGTGGCGAGTTGCGCGCGGGCGCGCAGGGTGTCGAACTCATCATCATAGGGATGCACCTCCGGTACACCTTCAAGCGCCGCAATGATGTTGTCCCGGGTGCCCCGGGAAAGCGCGCCATTGGCCAGGACCAGGTCAAGGTGATCGACAAGCCCGACAGGGTCATTGGCCAGGGCCACTTCCGCCCCGTAGCCGGCATAGAATGCCGAGGCTTCGGGCTCGTCGAGAAAAAGGTCTGCGTAATTGAATATGAAGAAGGTCATGAAGTTGGCGTAGCTGGTCACTGTGCCGGCGTTCACGATCTGCAGTTCTGGAACAGTCATACCCGCCGCGCCGGATTCGGTTCCGGGAGCCACATAGCCGGGTCGGTAGAAATTGAAGACCGACGGCGATTTGTAAGGCGCCTGGCCCAGGGCGTCTGCGCGCCCTGTATCCCAGATCAGCCAGGCGTGCTGCGGTGTGACACCACTGATGTCGAAAGCCCGCGCCCAGTGCACGAACCGTATGACCGGCTCGCGGATCTTGCCGAAGGTCTCATCGCGCCTGTCCTCGCGGGCAGCCGGGTCGAACAGGACCGCGGCGAGCGTCGCGGCCAGGTCGCCCCGTCGGCCCTCGCCCACGCGCTGATTGTTCGGCAGGACGAAACTGCCCGCCTCGAATGCGGCCGAGACGCGTTCCACATAGGCCGGGTCCGGGTCCGAGGTGACAAAGCGCTGGATCAGCTGGCGCGAGAGGAAGGGTGGCAGGTTGTCGTGCTCGAACAGCGTGTCGAGTGCCAGGCTGATGCTGGTCTCGGCATCTGTGCCGGCCGCTATCCTGGCGCCCAGGAAGCTCTTTTCCAGCTCGCTGTGCCATCGGGCGTCTGTTCCCAGGCGGCCGGTTTCCTCCGCCGCGGTCGTGTCGTACAGGCCGCAGAAATAGCAATCGCGGTTGGCCGACAGGCCCGTGAAAACCCTGGCAAGGCCCCGGACATCGGAATTGTCGTAGGTCGCAACCGGGTTGCCGCCCGAATTGGTCCGCACCGTGCCATCGCGATTGAGCTCGGCGAGCCCGATCGTGAAAAGCTGCATGACCTCACGGGCGTAATTCTCATCGGGCATGCGACCGGTTTCCGGGTCGCCCTTGATGTTGCTCATATAGGTCAGGTACTCGGCCATCGCCGGGCTATAGGTGACCTCTTCCAACAGGTCCCGGTAGTTGCCGAATGCATGGTCGATCAGGATGTCCTGATAGGACGCCACAGCCAGCGGATGACTGCCAAGGCTGTTGCCATTCCTGTGTGAAATGACAAGGACCTGCGAGAGGGCGAAGGCCATTCGCTGGCGCAACTGGTCGTCGCCCTCAATCGCATGCACCCAGAAGGCGAAAGTTGGGGTTTGTGACCCCTCATAGGTGATGCCGTCGGCACTGGTGGCCGAGGGGACGGTGGCCAGGTAGTTTTCCACAAAGGGCAGACTGAGGCTGGGCGCCATGTTCACCTGCCGGACAAACCATTCCGACGCACTTTCACCTGTCAGGTCGCCAATATCCTGGCTGGTCGCGCCAAACGTGGCCTGGTTCAGGAACCGTGCCGCTTCAGCCTGGGATTCCATGATGGAGCCATCCGGCGGAGGGGGCGGCGGGCCTGGAGGTGGGGAAGGCGCGGGCGCATCGCTTCCGCCGCCTCCACTGCAGGCCACGACGAGAAGCGCCGTGCCAAAGAACAGACTGCGCCAGCTGGACATGCCAAACTCCCCGGTGGTCCATCGGTTCCAGTGGAGACGAACATGTCCCGCAGAATTGAACGTAGCATGAAGAAAATGGGCCGGGATGAAACCTTGGTCAGCTACCGGTTTTTACCAGGCACCCATTTGACATCACCGGCGCCATTGCCGTTGGCAGCGCGGCTGGCCACGAAAAGCCAGTCTGAAAGCCGGTTTGTGTAGGACTGGGCGGCCGCACTGACAGTTTCGTCGGCCATGGAAGCCAGTTCGGCCACAATTCGCTCGGCGCGTCGCGCTGTTGTGCGCGCCATGTGCAGATGAGCCGAAAGCGCCGAGCCGCCCGGCAGCACAAAGCTGTCGAGGGGTGGAATGTCAGCATTCATGGCGTCGATTTCCGCCTCCAGACGGTCCACTTGTGCCCGGGTGATCCGCAGCGGCTCCCAGCCGGGATCCTCCCCGGTCTCAGGCGTGGCGAGGTCTGCACCAAGGTCAAACAGGTCATTCTGGATGCGCGCAAGTGCCTCGGCCATCTCTCCCTCGGCATGCAAAGCGCACACACCCAGCACACTGTTCACCTCATCAATCGTTCCGTAGGCCGCCACACGTAGGTGCCACTTCGGCACCGGCTCGCCTGTAGAGAGTCGGGTCGTGCCGCCATCGCCGGCCCGGGTGTAGATCTTGTCCAGTTTCACCATGATTTGCGTCCTACCAGGGCAGTGTGAACTTGCCAGCCACGAAACCGATCAGCACCAGCAACAAGACCGCGACAAACTGAACCGCCACGCGCATCCTCATCAACTGATTGGAGCGCGACGCCTGACCGGCATCCCGGCGCACCAAGTTGATCAGCCCCAGTGCAAGTATGATGAAAACGCCCGCCAAGGCGATGTAGAAGACAAAAGTCAGGGCGGTCTGCATGGTAATTCCTTGGTGTGTCGCGACCAACCTAAGGCGCATCACTCAAAACACCAGAGACGGCCTGCCACTTGAAAATGTGACGCAGGCGTCATTATTGGGTTGTATTGATCGGAGCCGCACCCTTGCCCATTGCCCCCACACAACGTGTTGTCATCATTGGCGCAGGCCAGGCCGCCGCGCAGACAGCCTTCTCCCTGCGTGGCTGGGGCTTTGAAGGTCCGGTGACCATGATTGGCGACGAGGCCGCCCCGCCCTATCAGCGCCCCCCACTTTCGAAGGCCTTTCTGAAGGGCGAGATGCCGGAAGACCGGCTCTACCTGAAACCCGCTGCCTGGTATGAGGACAATGGCGTCGATCTCGTCCTGTCCGTGCGCGCCACTGCAATAGACCGTGAGAAAGGACAGGTCCGCACTGAGCATGGCGGCCAAATTCCATATGATCATCTTGTTCTGGCCGCAGGGTCGCGGCCACGCCCCCTGCCCTTGCCCGGGTCCGATCTGGACAACGTGTTCGAACTGCGCGGGCTGACCGATGTGGAACGTCTGGCGCCCAGAATGATCAAGGGCGACCGGATCACCATCGTCGGTGCCGGTTACATTGGCCTGGAAGCGGCGGCAGTCGCCCGGCAACTCGGTCTTGAAGTGACCGTGCTTGAAATGGCCGAGCGCGTGCTGGCCCGGGTCACCAGCCCCGTGATGTCCGAGTTTTACGAGGCCGAACATCGCCGGCAGGGTGTGGAGATCCGCACCAACGCGCGCCTGGCCGAGCTTGTCGGTAAAGACGGCAAGGTGACTGCCGCGCGGCTCGGGGATGGCTCGGAAATCCCCAGCGATATCGTGCTGGTCGGCATCGGCATTCTTCCCAACCAGGAGCTGGCTGCAGAGGCTGGACTGGCTTGCCGGAACGGTGTCCTTG
The DNA here is from genome assembly GCA_964625835.1 of uncultured Hyphomonadaceae bacterium. Classification (GTDB taxonomy): domain Bacteria; phylum Pseudomonadota; class Alphaproteobacteria; order Caulobacterales; family Hyphomonadaceae; genus UBA5336. Next base: position 9,499 of record CAZVES010000063.1, on the reverse strand, counting down.
TGGACCGCGACGGGCGCACGAATGATCCCCGCATCCATGCCGCGGGCGACTGCACCCAAAGACCGCTCATCCATTATGGCAGGTCAGGGCGGCTGGAGAGCGTTCACAACGCGATCGAGCAGGGCAAACTCGTTGCGGCGTCAATCCTGGGGCGCGACCGGCCCCAGGAAGACACCCCTTGGTTCTGGTCGGACCAGTATGACCTGAAGCTGCAGATCGCCGGCTTGTCATCGGGATATGATCAGATTGTCCTGCGCGGCGAGCCCGCAGACCGTAAGTTTGCAGCCTTCTACCTGGCCGGCGGAAAGCTGATTGCCGTTGACGCGGTCAACAGCGCGCCCGAGTTCCTCGCCGGCAAACGCCTCATCTCCACAGGCGCAAAGGTTGCACCTGAGCGTTTGTCAGATATGTCCGTCTCCATGAAAGAAATCGCGGCCTCCGCGGCCCCCTAGGAAGGAAAACTCGCCATGGTGAAAATTATATACAAGGACCACACCGGGACCGCCCGCGAAATCGACGCGAAAGTCGGCGAGACCGTCATGGAAACCGCCATCAAGAACTCGATTCCCGGCATCGATGCCGATTGCGGTGGCGCCTGTGCCTGCGCCACCTGCCACGTCTATGTGGACCCGGCCTTCATGGAAAAGGTCGGCCAGCCTGAGGACATGGAGCAGTCCATGCTCGATTTCGCAGAGAATGTCACCGAGACCTCCCGCCTGTCATGCCAGATTCAGGTGCGCGACGAGTTGGAAGGCCTGACCGTGACCACACCTGAAAGCCAGCACTGAGGCCGGTCAGCCGGCCTCGCGTTCGCGAACGGCCAGATCAAATTCGCGCACTTTCCGGTAAAGCGTTGACCGGCCAATGCCGAGGCGGCGGCTAATCTCGCTCATGTGACCTTCATAATGGTCGATTGCATGGGCGAGGATGTCACGCTCGATATCTTCCAGTGTCCGCATCTCGCCGGCTTCATCGAAGATCGCGATGGGGCCTGCGGCGGCAACGCCGTCGTCATTGGCCGCCGCCGGAAGGTCTGGCATGTCGGGAAGCTCATCCACACTCGGCATGATTCCAGAGATTTGCGGAAAGTCTTCAGGGCGCAGCCACTCTCCTTCGCATAGGACCACGGCGCGGAAGACGGAGTTTTCCAGTTGCCGGACGTTGCCTGGCCAGTCAAAGGCACAGAGCAGCTTCAGCGTCTCTTCCAGTGCTCCGAGTATCTTCGTCCCTTCGGTCGCATTGAAGCGCGTGATGAAATGCTCGACGAGCGCTGGGACGTCCTCTCGCCGCTCACGCAGGCTGGGCACATCCACCGGGTAGACATTCAGACGGTAGAACAGGTCCTCGCGGAACGTGCCCTCCTTGACCTGTTGGGCAAGGTCCCGATTGGTCGCGGAGATTATGCGCACATCCACCTTGGTGGGCCGGCGCGAACCGACCGCATCCACCTCGCCCTCCTGCAGTGCACGCAGCAGCTTGACCTGCATGTCGAGGGGCAGTTCGCCGATCTCGTCCAGAAACAGCGTGCCGCCATCGGCCTCGACAAACTTGCCGAGAGATTTCGACACGGCTCCGGTGAAGGCGCCCTTCTCGTGGCCAAACAGGATGCTCTCGACCAGGTTCTCCGGGATGGCGCCGCAATTTACCGTGACAAATGGCTTGCCCGAACGCTCCGAGGCGCCCTGAATGCAGCGCGCGACAACTTCCTTGCCCACACCGCTCTCACCCAGGATCAGCACGGGAATATCAGACGCGGCGGCGCGTTGGCCCAGCTTCACCACGGTGCGCATGGCCGGGGCCGCCGCGATCATGTCCTCAAAACCCATCCCGCCTTCAGCCTTACGCGACAGGCGCTTCACCTCTCCCGACAACGTGCTCATCTTGAGCGCATTGCGGATGGAAACGATCACGCGCTCAGGACTGACGGGCTTGACGAAAAAATCGATGGCCCCGGCTCGCATGGACTGGACGACCGTATCGATCCCGCCCGTAGCGGTCAGGACGATGACGGGAAGGTCAGGGCGGCGCTCGGACAGCCGCTCAAGGGTTTCCAGCCCAGACAATCCGGGCATGTGAAGGTCCAGCAGGACAACATCGACCCCGTCCTTCGGGTCATGTCCCATCGCAAAGCCGCTTTCACCATCCGGGGCCGTGCGACAGGCAAATCCGGACTTTTCCACCGCGGCCTGCAACAGGCGGCGCTGGGTTGGGTCATCGTCGACTACAAGAACTGTCTTCGCCATACCGCTATCACCCTGTGCTTTTGTTGGAGGCCGGGCTCTGGTGTCCCGATCCATTACGCCCCGCTTTGGCACAAAGAGATGGAGTTAGGGTTTATGGCTCCTACGGAATTTCAGGCAAATTCAAGCGCAGTTCAGGCGTTCAACCGGCGCAGATAATGTCTCGCCGCAGATCGGACGTCCCATCTGCCCGGCGTGAAAAATCCAAGGCCGCGCCACCAGACTGCGATGTGTGCACGCTGCACTCGCCCGTTCTCAGGTGTCAAGGCAGTAAGCACGGTCAGGCAGCCCAGCTCTGTGAGCATACGTTCGCGGCGCCAGCCCGGCGCGGATTGCGTCGGCTGGAGCCGCCCTCCACGCTTGCACAGGCGCTCCATTGCAAGGCTGGTGGGGCGATACTCGCCGCCGGGGCCGATGCGCCAGCCCAACGCCTCCAATGCCGAGGGAAGGGCCCCGGGGCTGGCCGACGGTGGCTTGACCGCAGCGCTCTCCCAGACATCAGGCCCTGCCGACAAACCGTCGAGACCGGGCAGGACGCTGTCGTCATCGACCTGCGACAGATAGAGTCCGCCGACATGTTCTACCACTTGATAGGTGTGAACCCTGAAATCGGCCGGGTCATAGGGGTCCTCCTCCATCAATGAGGGAATCCGTCGACAGACTCCGTCCGTGCCAAAACGCCATCCGTGATAGGGGCATTCCACCGTCGTCTCCCCATCGGTCCGGACTTGCCTGCCCGCGCTGAGTGGAACCAGGCGATGGGGGCAGACATCCCTGAAAGCAAAGAGTTGCCGCTCGGGCGTGCGCCCGATCAGCACCGGCTGGCCCATGAACAGGCACCGCATTTGCGCGCCGGGCCTGAGGTCAGTGGACCAACCGACAAGGAACCATCCGGTCTGCCGGCCCGGTTGGCAAGCAGAGGTGATCGATGCTGTTTCCATACCCATTTCAGCGCCCTAGCACGCAGGTTTTACTCTGACGAGGTGCTATTCGGTGGCTTCTGTGAAGACATCCGATCCGTGCGGTTCGGCATAGCCGCGCGGATCGGGATGGATCAGCACATCTGCGGCCGGAAACTCGGCAAGTATTGCCTCCTCTGCCGCCACCATGGCCTTGTGGGCTTCAACCAGTGACAGGTGCGGCGGCATCTCGGCATGAAACTGGATGTGGATGTAGGGCCCGGACACACGCGTCCTCAGCTGATGGACATCTAAAAGGACTCCGCTTGAAAGCGCCAGTTCCCTGATGCGGTCGCGGGCCTCGTTGGCGACCTCGCGGTCGAGCAACTGGTCCACCCCGCCACGTGCCACGTCGATGCCGCTCCAGGCCAGCCAGCCCGCCACCAGAAGCCCCACCAGTGGATCGGCCCAGGCCTGGCCCAAAAACGTCGCCAGGGAAATGCCAACGATCACCGCGAAATTCGCAGCGAGATCAGCCGCATAGTGGGCGCGGTCGCCCTTGGTGGCCACCGACCCTGTCTTCGCAATGGCGCGCGACTGGGCCCAGATCAGGCCAAGGGTCAGCGAGATCGAAACCACCATCACGGCAATGGCGAGGCCGCTCTGCGCGATGGGTTCCGGATTGCGGAGCCGAGAAACAGCCTCCAGCGTGATCAGGACGGCAGAAACGCCCACGAGCATCGCCTGCACCAGGGCGGCAAAACCTTCTGCCTTGCCATGTCCGAACCGGTGCTCCCTGTCCGGGGGCACGGCTGCGTAGCTCACGGCGAGGAGCGTAAACAGGGACGCCATTGCATCGAGTCCGCTGTCGGCCAGCGAGGACAGCATGGCGACACTGTCGGAGATCAGCCAGGCCCATAGTTTCAAGCCGATCAGTGCGAGCGCCGTGGCCACGGAAAGTCGCGCCACCGCCTTGGTGATGCGCGCAGCATCTGCCGCGCGCAGGGCGCCGGGCATGGAATCGTGGCTGGCATCATGGGCCATTTGGGCGGTGGGCTTTCTTTCGCCTTTGATATCCAAGTAGGGAGCCCAGGCCATTCAATCAAATAATAAATGATTACAACGCGTTAGTTGAAAACGATACGCGCTCTCATTCTCACTGGGACACCGCGCCGCCGTGGGCCGGATTGGGGCTTTTGCCCCCTATCGGATCGATTGACGCATCGCAGCACGCGGCCTAACAAGGCGCGCAGAATGGAAGGCCACACGATGACCACACGCACACCGCGCCAATTCTTCCAACCCCTGGCAGCAGGCGCGCCAGAGCCCTACCGCGAGCTGCCCGTGAAGCTGGAGCGGATGATCCATTTCGTGCCGCCGCATCTGGACAAGGTGCGCGCCAAGGTGGCGGACATGGCGAGCAGTGTTGACGTGATCCTCGGCAATCTGGAAGACGCGATCCCCGCGGACGCCAAGGAGGCCGCCCGCACTGGCGTCATCGAAATGGCGTCCATGGTGGACTGGCAGGGCCAGGGCACGGGCTTCTGGAGCCGGGTCAATCCGCTAAATTCGCCCTGGTTCCTCGACGATGTGACCGAGCTGGTCATGAAGGCCGGCCACCAGCTCGACGTCTTGATGATCCCCAAGGTCGAAGGCCCGTTCGACATCCACTATGTCGACCAACTGCTTGCCCAACTGGAAGCGAAAGCCGGCCTGACGCGCCCCATCCTGCTACATGCCATCCTCGAGACGGCCGAGGGCGTCGCTCGGGTCGAGGAGATCGCCCTGGCCAGCCCGCGAATGCAGGGCATCTCGCTCGGCCCGGCAGACCTTGCCGCCAGCCGCAAGATGAAGACGACACGTGTCGGCGGTGGGCACCCTTTTTACCGCGTCATCGACGACCCCAATGAGGCCGGCAGCCCCCGCGCCACGGCCCAGCAGGACCCCTGGCACTATACGGTGGCGCGCATGGTCGACGCCTGCGGCATGGCCGGCATCAAGCCCTTCTACGGCCCCTTCGGCGACATTGCCGACATCGACGCCTGCGAACAGCAGTTCCGCAACACCTTCCTGCTCGGCTGTGTCGGCACTTGGACGCTGCATCCCAGCCAGATCGCCATCGCCAAGAAGGTCTACAGCCCGGACCCGGACGAGGTGAAATTCGCCCGCCGCATCTTGGAGGCGCTGCCGGGCGGACGGGGCGTCGCCATGCTCGACGGCAAGATGCAGGACGACGCCACCTGGAAACAGGCCAAGGTCATCTGCGACCTTGCTGACCTCGTCGCCGCGAAAGACCCGGACCTGGCCGAGGCCTATGGGGCCTAACTCAACACGCTGACGACACGGCCATGGGGATCAGCCTCGGCAATCTCACGTCGTGCACCCCCGGGCCACATAACGAGATCGACGAGGTGTCGCTGGCTATCGCCCGAAGGATCGAAGACCCGGCCATGCTCGAAGCGAAGCCAGGCCAGGCGGTGCTGGTCATCGGCGCGCGCGCCTGCGGCCTGTATGGCTGCGGTGGCGCGCCTGTGGGTGGCCTCGTCGAAGTATTGCCAGGCGATGGAATGGAAAATCACCGTGGTGCCCTTCGGTAGGGGTTTGGCCAATCCGGTTTCCAACCAGTCGACAGCGCAGGCCTTTTCAACGCTCACACCCCGTTCATTTGCAAGGTCAATGGCCGCACGAACACGCGCAAGACGGTCTGCCTGATCCGGCCAAATATATGCCTGAAGGGCGAGGCGCGCCTCCGGGTCGCCCACGTCCAGTGGAGACAGGTCACACGCCCGGCGCTTTGCGATGTCGAAATCTTCAGGAAGGTCAGGCGCAGCGCCCTGCCATTCGCTGGTGATGACCGGCGCACCAACAGCCCCTGGCCTCGACCAGTGGCCACCATCATAGCCGAAGGCATCCCAATGCTGATTCAGCCCGGCGCTGGCCCCGATTTCGAGGAGATGAAGCGGGCCCTCCAGCGCTGCAAAGCCCGGGAGTAGCGCAATCGACCTGCGGGTTTCGTTGGTTTGCGGCGTGCTCATGAGAAACCGCGAAACCCAGCCGCGATGGACGTCAAGCGCGCGATAGGCCGCTGGCAGGACCGCATCCATGTCCCAGTCCGGACGCAAGGCCGGGTATTGCGCGGCGAGGACCTTGTCGCGCCCCGACAGGACAAGGGCATGGAGCGCGCCGGCAACACGCAGAGGGCCGGCATCAGCGGCGCTGGGCTGCAGCGGGGTTTCCCCCGCAGCAAGCAACCCGTCGAGCACCGATCCATTGCCGAGATCGTCAGCCAGTCCGCGCAGCAGGGCGGCATTGAACGGCGAGCCGAGGCGCTCGCACCATTCGGCCTGTTTGCGAAAATGGGCCGCATGTTTGGCAAGGACGCTGGTCATTCACAACCGGTTATCAAAAGACGCGTGGGCGGTCTTCCTTTTCGATGTGCAGTCCGCACTCGGTCCTGTCCGACCCCACCCAGCGTCCCGATCGTACGTCGGAGGGGTCATGCGCTGGGCGGGTGCAGGGCCAGCATCCGATCGATAGATAGCCATGGGCCACCAGTGGATGTTTCGGCAGCCCGCGGAGATGGAAAAACAGGTCCACATCCTCCTGCGTCCAACTCGCGAGGGGGTTCACCTTGAAGCGGGCATTGGAATGCTCAAAAACGGGCAGCGATAGGCGCTCACCGCCATGGAAACGCTTTCGACCCGTGATCCAGGCTCCAAAACCGCCCAGGGCTGGTTCCAGCGGGCGCACCTTGCGCAGGGCGCAGCATGCATCCGGATCCGCCTTGTGCAGGCCACCATCGGGGTCGTCGGCCAAGCGTTCGCCCTCATTTGGAGCGATATTGCGCACGCCGGTCAGTCCCAGCTCATCAATGAGCCTGTCGCGATAATCGAGGGTCTGGGGGAAATGCATGCCCGTTTCCAGGAAAACGACGGGCAGGTCCGGCTTCACATCTGCAATCAGGGCCAGCATGACCGCGCTTTCCGCGCCGAAACTGGACACATAGGTCAGTTCACCGGGCCATTCGCGCAACATGGCCACGCGCAGGATCGTCTGGGCCGAAGCGTCACGCAGTTCGCTGTTCAGCCGGGCGAGCCGGTCGGCCACGCTTTCTTCAACGCGCTCTGCTGCATCTGTGTAGGGCAATTGTTCAGCCTTCCTCAGCGCGAATGCCTTGCGGCGAAAACACCCTGTGCGCCATCGGCGGCGGATTGATAAAAAGAGGAAAACTCCCCCAACGCTTCAAGGGCTGAGGCTAGTTCAGCACGGCTTGTCTCGAAAGCGTCAATCCCTGAACGGTGCATATAGAGAAGCTGATCCCTGAGCACATGACCGACGGCGCGGAGCTCCCCGGTATAGCCCATACGCCGGCGCAGGAGCTGGGCCTGGCTGAAGCCGCGCCCATCGGTGTATTTCGGGAAGCTGATCTCAATCAGGGTCAGGCGGTCAAGGTGCGGTTCAAGCGCCAGGGGATCATCGCCCGGCTGCAGCCTCACACCAAGCGGGGTGTTTCGCGCATGGAGCGGCGCGGGGTCATCCAGCAAGACCGGCAGGGTCACCGTGATGCCATTCGGCGTTGCGCCGACATCGCCATTCTCCACGTGGATCCATGTGTTCTGGCAGACCTCATTGTCCTTGATCAGCGGCATAAAGCGCCTCCTTGAAAGCATCTGTGCCAACGCGCTCCAGCACGTCGATGAAACGTTCGTCGTTGTGCGTTCTCAGCGCGCGATAGCGCTCCACGACCCGGCGCAGGGCCGCGGGCACCTCTTCGGCGCGGAGGCCGCGCCCGGCAATCTCCCCGATGGCCGCCTTCTCGTCGGCGCGCCCACCAAAGGTGATCTGGTAGAATTCCTCACCTTTCCGGTCGACGCCGAGGATGCCGATATGGCCGACATGGTGGTGGCCGCAGGCATTGATGCAGCCGGAAATGTTGAGGTGCAGCTGGCCGATGTCGGCCTGGTCTTCGTAACTGGAAAACTCCCGCGCAATCTCCTGGCTAATCGGGATCGACCGTGCATTGGCGAGGTTGCAGTAGTCCAGGCCCGGACAGACGATCATGTCGCTGATCAGCCCCTCATTCGGCGCAGCCAGGCCGGCGGCATCGAGCGCCGAATAGACCTCGTAGGCATCGTCCAGCGCGATATGGGGCAGCACAACATTCTGGGCGTGCGTGACGCGGATGTCATTGTGGCCGTAGGTTTCAGCGAGATCGGCAAGCACGTCCATCTGCGCGTCGGTGGCGTCGCCTGCAATGCCGCCAACGGGCTTGTGGCTGGCTGTCACCGAGACGTAGCCGGGTACTTTGTGAGTATGCAGGTTTGCAGCCGCCCAGAGGGCGAATGCCGGGTCTGCGGCCCTGGCGCGCTCGAATGCTACGCTGGCGACAGGCCTTTCGGCCAGCTCGGGCAGCGTGAAATAGGCGTGAATCCGCTCGATCTCGGCGCAGGGCAGTTCGATCTTCTCTGCGTCCCGCTGGGCGGCGAATTCCTCGTCCACCAGCCGCTTGAATTCCGCCTCGCCGGTCTCGGTCACGAGGATCTTGATCCGCGCCTTGTACTTGTTGTCCCGGCGGCCAAACCGGTTGTAGACGCGCATGATCGCTTCGAGATAGTCGAGCAGGTCAGCCTCGGGCACGAATTCGTGGACGAGAGCCGCAATATGCGGGGTCCGGCCCTGCCCGCCACCGACATGGACCTCGAAGCCGACCCCGCCGCCGCGCTCGCGCATGTGCAGGCCGATATCGTGAACGCGGATCGCGGCGCGGTCATGCTCGGCAGCCGTCACGGCGATCTTGAACTTGCGCGGCAGGAAGGCGAATTCCGGGTGGAAGGTGCTCCACTGGCGGATGATCTCGCACCAGGGGCGAGGATCCATCACTTCATCTGCTGCCGCGCCTGCAAAATGATCACTGGTGACATTGCGGATGCAGTTCCCCGACGTCTGGATGGCGTGCATTTCCACATCGGCGAGCTCGTCGAGCACGTCGGGAATGTCCTTCAGCGCCACCCAGTTGAACTGGATGTTCTGGCGCGTTGTCCAGTGGCCATAGCCGCGGTCATAGGTGCGCGCGATATGGGCGAGCTTGCGCAGCTGGGTGGGACTCAGCTGGCCATAGGGGATCGCCACACGCAGCATGTAGGCATGCAGCTGGAGGTAGACTCCGTTCTGCAGGCGCAGGGGCTTGAACTCGTCTTCCAGCAGTTCGCCCGAGAGGCGCCGCTCCACCTGGCCACGGAACTGGTTCACCCGGTCGCGCACGATCTGCGCGTCGAATTCATCGTAGCGGTACATTTATTATGATCCCCGCTTCACTGCGTTTCGCGATGGATCGCGCTCAGGGCTTTGTTTTCTCGATCC
>CAZVES010000062.1:0-15727 GCA_964625835.1 uncultured Hyphomonadaceae bacterium | reverse complement strand
GACCGAGGAATGCCCCAAAGGACAGGATCATGAAAAACAATCTTCTGAGAGGATATCTGCTGCTCGGAACAGCTGTATCGCTTGTCACGCTTTCGCCTGCGTTCGCGCAGGAAAGCACCATCGACGAAACACCCACCGAAGAAACCCGCGAACTTCAGACAGTGATCGTTCGCGGCGAGTTCATTCCAGAACCCCAGCGGGAAACTTCGCAGGTCGCCACATTCCTCGCTCCTGAAGACCTCCAACGCCAGGGTGATAGCAACGCAGCCCTCGCCCTGACCCGGTTGAGCGGTCTGTCGGTTGTCGGCGATCGTTTTGTTTATGTGAGGGGCCTCGGTGATCGTTATTCCTCGGCGCTTCTCAACGGTTCGCCACTTCCAAGCCCCGAGCCACTGCGCAGGACAGTGCCTCTCGATATCTTCCCGTCGAGTGTGCTGAATGGCGCTACAATCCAAAAGACGTATTCTGTGAATTATCCTGGCGAATTTGGTGGCGGGGTGATCGATCTTCAAACCATCAAGCAGCCAAACGAGAATTTCCTAAATCTGAAGGTAGGGATCGGTGCCAATACGGTCACTACGGGTGAGGATGGGATCTTTGTCAGGGGGTCCGACACTGACGGGCTTGGGTATGATGATGGGCTGAGGGACATTCCCGGCGCTTTGAGTTCAGCGCTCGCTGCGGGGCCACTTCTCGGTCAGAGCGATGATGTGATCGAGGCAGCTGGAGAAAGCCTCGTCAACTCGCCGTTGACGGTCATACAGAGCGAAGAGCTTGATCCAAACTACAATGGTTCAATCGAATTCGGCCGCATCTTTGATGGGCCGGATTACGAGATCGGTGTGATAGGTGTTGCGGGTTTCGACTCCGGCTGGTCCACAAAGGAGTCCCTGCGCTCCCTCAGTATCGACAACAACGTTGTCAGCCCGAAAAATACGCTGGAGACAACTTACAACGCCACCACCAATGCCCTCGGTTCCGTGACGCTCAACTGGGCCGGCAGCCAAGAACTTCAAGCGACTGCGCTCTATATACATGATACCTCAAAGGAAGCTCAGATCGACACGGGTCAGGACGAAAGCCGGCAGGGCAGCACCGGCGAAATATTTGACGAGTCGACAGGCTGGTTTGAGCGTGAATTATTATTCGGCCAGCTTCGCGGCGAGCACGGATTCGATAATCTCGTGTTCTCATGGCGCGGGTCAATTTCCCAGTCTACGCGCGACGCACCTTACGAGCGAAAGCTGACAAGGCAGCCCGATGCGGACGGAACACCACTCTATTCGGTTCCCAACAGCTACCGGCTCAGATTTTCCGAACTGACCGACGAATCCTATGGCGTTGGCGCCGATGCAGCTTATACAATTGGGCTAAGCGATAGCCGCAAAGCCGTGCTGACTGGCGGGTTCGACATCAAGTCGACAGAGCGGCAGTATGACTTCCTATCGTTCTTCTTCGGCGGCGGGAACGCGCTTCCGCTGGACGTTCAACAGGCCCGGCCGGACTTCCTGTTTTCACCGGATAACATCGACCCGGCGCGGTTCGTATTGCGCGAACTTGTCAGTGCCGATGACTCCTATGCCGGACAACTCGATGTCAATGCCTTTTTTGCCCAGGCTGACATCGAGCTTACCGACTTTATCGAAATCACCGTTGGCGCACGGTATGAAGAAGCCGAGCAGACGATCAACACATTCAACAGGTTCGGTGATCCCGGTGCCGGTGATGTTGACCTTCAAAACGATTATGTGCTCCCGGCGGCGACGTTGACGTGGAACTTTGCAGACGATCTCCAGTTTCGGCTCGGATACTCAGAGACGATTGCAAGGCCGCAATTCCGGGAACTGGCCCAGTCGGCTTATCTCGATACTGAAATCGACCTTGTATACCGCGGCAACCGAAAATTGGTTGACAGTGAACTCACCAATTATGACGCACGCTTGGAGTACTATCTTGGCAGAAGCGAGTTCGTAACGCTGGCCGCCTTTTACAAGGATATCACAAACCCGATTGAAGAAACCGTGGTCGTTCTTGGCGACAACTCCTATACGATTACCGTGATCAACGCTCCAAAGGCGGTGTTGTTTGGTGGCGAGGTAGAGTATCGCACACGCTTTGACCTGCCGCTGCCGGGGTCATTTTTTGGCGATCGAGAGGGTTTGTTTTCTATAAACTACACCTACACAAACTCCGAGGTGCAGGCTGATGAAACGGATGTGATCTTCGATCCGATCGGTAATGTCGAGCGGAGCGCAGACTTCTATGCCATTGACGGAAACCAGCTTCAGGGGAGTTCTGAAAACATCCTCAATGTCCAGCTCGGATGGGAGTCAGACGTCGAACAGCTGACCTTGCTTGCAGGCTGGGTCGACGACCGTATCCTGCGTCGCGGTAACGTGCGCATTCCTGATGTCATCGAATCCCCCGGCGTTCAGCTTGACCTCGTTTACAACAGGGATATCGAAGTGAGCGATCGCGTGTTCACGCTCGGGCTTCGCGCGCGAAATCTGCTGGACGAGGACTATGAGGAGTTCCAGGAGACGCCGGATGTTGGCCGCTCTGAGTTCAACACCTATGAGCGCGGTATATCCTTCTCAGCCAGCCTGTCGGCAGAATTCTAGGCCATGCGAGCATAGATGGTTCGCATGGAAATGCAGCGCTGGCCTGTGCTGTTTTGAGATCGGGGCCCGGGCGAGTGCGCGCCTGGGCCTTCGACGTTTTCTGGCTCGACAAGGCGCCGCTGGAGGTGCGAACCGCCAGTATTTGAGCGGATTTTGGTTGAGTGCCCAATTCAGGTCACATCTAACTTCAGGATGGACGGGTCTGTTGATCAGGATAGGACATATGGGATGATACTGTCGTCTGTGGTTTCCTTTCTTGGCGGGCCAATAATCGCTCGACTGGCTCAAAGCGTTTCTCAAGTCGCGTTGATGGCTCTTATCGGGCTCTTCCTTGCGCGGCTATTCTGGCTTGTTGTAGCGCCGGTCCCCGCCGTATCCAGCGTAACGCCAAGTGCGGCGAGTGCGCCGGCCCCATCGAACGCGATGTTTGTGCCCAACCTGGCTGTTCTCACGACACAAAATCCGTTTGCCCCCATGATGGCGGAGCAACTGGAGGAAATCGGTGAGTCGGTGCCTGAAACCGCCCTGAATCTCAAGCTTCAGGGCGTGCGAGCGAGCACCAACGCCGAGGTTGGTCTTCAGTCCTCTGCGATCATCGTCACGCCCGACAATCGCCAGAATGTGTTTGTTGCGGGAGACAAGATTTTAGAAGACGTTGTCCTGGCACGGATCCTCTCAGACCGTGTGATCTTAGACAAATCGGGCTCTTTCGAAGCGCTCTACCTTGAAGGACGCGACGGCGGCCTGCGGGTTCTGGGCGGTGTAGAGCCCCGCCAGGCTGTCGGCGGGCGAGAACAAATTGAGCCCAGCGTCTTCCAGCTGAATTCCGCTTCCACACTTCTGGCAATAGCCAGACTGGTTCCGTCGAGCAATGGCGGCCTGCGGATCGTGCCCGCCGGTTCGCCGGAAAGGCTCGCAGAAATCGGTCTGGCTCCGGGTGATCAGTTGGTCAGTGTGGATGGGCGCGCTGTATCAGAACTTGACTATGATGAGATCATTGGCCGACTGAGAAATATGAACAGGGTTCAGCTTACGTTGCGGCGAGGCCAGCAAACCACCGATGTCACCTTGGTTTTCAAGGAACGAGCACAATGACACTCAGGAACCTCGCACTCGCGGCGGCTTTTTGCACGGCCACATCGCCGATAGCTTTCGGCGAAATGCAGAGCCCTTCGGCGGCACGCCACATCCTCAACCTTGATGACGTCGAGATCAGCGCGCTGATCGAAGATGTTGCCATGGTGACGGGCTATACTTTCATTGTGCACCCGGACGCGAGGAACAAGCGGGTCACGGTCATGAGCCAGACCCCGATGTCTTCCGGCGAAGTGTTCGACGTGTTTCTGTCGACACTCAGGGTGCACGGTTTTGCCGCAATCCCTGCCGGCCGGGACACCTACAGGATCGTGCCTGAGCAGTCGGCCGTTGGCGAAGCGGGTGTGCAGGGGCGTGGCGAGAACGCGTTCGTCACCGAAATCCTCCGCCTGAACCATTTCAATGCCGTGGAAGCAGCCCAGATGGTCAAGCCGCTGGTGGACGCCCAGGGGCAGGTCGTTGCAAATGCACGATCCAACACGCTGGTCGTCGTTGATTACGCCTCCAACATGGACCGGGTCAGGAGCCTCATCAGTGAACTGGACAGGGACCGCAGCGTTGTTGAGACCATAGCCCTGCAAAACGTGCCGGCTGCCGAGATGCAGTCCATTCTCACAGACCTCCAGGGACGACGCGCCGAGGAAGGGTATGCCAATTCGCTCAACGTCGTGGCCTCGGAGACCAGCAACACGATCATCCTGCGCGGCGATGAACTCACAGTGGGCCGGGCAGGACAGGTCGCCCGCCAGCTTGATGCCACCGACCCGGTGCGCGACAATCTGAGAGTTGTGAAACTCAACAATGCTGACGCTGCCGACATCGTTCCCATCCTTGGCAGGATCGGCGCGACCATGACGGCACAACGTGCGCCTGGTGGGGGGAGCGTAATGGAGCCCACCGTCGAGTTCCACGCTCCGTCCAACTCCCTCGTGATCAGCGCAAACTACGAAACGCTGCTGGCCATGGAGAGGGTCATCGAGGCGCTGGACAAACGCCGGGCCCAGGTGTTGGTCGAAGCGATCATTGTGGAAATGACGGACGACACGGCCCGTGAACTGGGCGTTCAGTTTGTATTGTCGGGCAGCGGCAATTCAACCACGCCCTTTGTCTCCTCAACCTTCAACCGGGCCGCGCCGAACCTCCTCGCACTGGCTGGCGCGCTGGCCGGTGAAGGCCTGTTCGGCAATGGCGACGATTCGACAACCTCTTCAGGCTCTAATCCATTCACCGATGCAGCCATCAGCTCGTTGCTGAACGTGGAAGGTTCGACCATCGGTGTTGGCGGTCAGGATGGCGACACACTTTTCGGGGTGATCCTCAACGCGATTGAGAGAGACACGGAAAGCCGCATTCTTTCGACTCCATTCGGAATGGCCCTGGACAATGCCAAGACCTCGCTCCTTGTTGGTCAGAATGTGCCCCTGACGTCTGGCGAAGCCCTTGGCGCCAACAATCAGAACCCGTTCCGGACTGTTGAACGAGAAGATATTGGTGTCAAACTCGATGTTACACCCAAGATCAGTGATGACGGTTCGGTGCGGCTCGAGATCTTCCAGGAAGTGTCCAGCATAGACACGGCCGTGAGCAGCGTTTCCCAGGACCTGATCCTCAGCACACGCACCATCGAGACAAGCGTCCTGGCCGATGATGGCGACATCATCGTTCTCGGGGGGCTGATCGAGCAAAGAGAAACCCTGACGAATTCCAAAGTGCCGCTGCTCGGGGACATTCCCGGCGTTGGCCGGCTTTTCCGGTCTGAAGGCACCTCCACCGACCGCACCAATCTTGTCGTTTTCATCAAGCCGACAATTATCCGGGACGCAGATGATGCAGCGCGCGCCACGTCCCAGAAATACCGGTATGTCCGTGCGGAGGAGATATTCAACGGAACGGGCGACAGTTCATCACTGGATGCGTTCATCGATGAGGTTCTGGGCGGCGGTGTGCCCGGCGGCTCAGACTCCTGACAGAAATTGGCGGGCCAGTAGAGTAAGATGATGCAGGACAGCGAGACCGACAGGGAAATTGCCTATACCTTTGCAAGGGACAAGGGCGTCGTTGTGTTGCCGGACGAGCCTGGCCCGGTCGTTGGCGTGCGCCATGGTGCAGACCCTTTCGCACTGATCGAGGTCCGCCGCGCCCTGGGGCGCTCGATTTCCATCAGGTCCCTCGATGCCAGTGCCTTCGAGAAGGTCCTTTCGGAGGCCTATGGCGGTCGCGGGCTGGACGGCGATGAGGCCGAGGCCGCAATGGATGCAAATCTTGAGAGCCTCGTGGATGGCATTCCACAGACCGCCGATCTTCTTGATGGTGATGGCGACGCGCCGATCATTCGCCTGATCAACGGACTGATCTACGAGGCCGTGAAGCGAAAGGCATCTGACATTCACATCGACCCGTTCGAGGAAAAACTCTCGATCCGCTACAGGATCGATGGGGCCCTGACGGAGGTGTTGACGCCTGCGCGCAAGATCGCTGCGCCGCTTGTTTCCCGGATCAAGGTGATGGCCCGGCTGGACATTGCAGAGAAACGGATGCCGCAGGATGGACGCATTTCATTGTCGCTTGGCTCACAGTCGATCGATGTGCGTGTGGCCACATTGCCCACGCGGTATGGTGAACGGGTAGCCCTGCGCCTGCTCGACAATCGAAACGCCCTGATTGGCCTTGAGCGTCTGGGTATGGACGATGAGACAGAGCGGCGTTTCAACGACGTGCTCGACCAGCCCAACGGCGTGATACTGGTGACGGGCCCGGTCGGTTCGGGTAAAACAACGACCCTGTATTCCTCGCTTTCCCGGCTGAACACGGGCGATGTCAACATCATGACGCTGGAAGACCCGGTCGAGTATGGCCTTGAGGGCATTAGCCAAACCCAGATGGACCACAAGGTCGGCCTGACCTTTGCGTCGACACTCAGGAGCATCCTGCGCAATGACCCCAACATTGTCATGGTCGGCGAGATCCGGGATGCCGAAACCGCTGATGTGGCCCTCGAATTTGCCCTGACGGGGCGCCTTGCCCTGTCGACGCTTCACACGAATTCATCGGCCAGCGCGGTGACGCGGTTGCGCGACATGGGCATCGAGAGCTTTCTCCTTGCGTCTACACTTCGCGCTGTGCTGGCC
Source organism: uncultured Hyphomonadaceae bacterium (assembly GCA_964625835.1). Taxonomy (GTDB): domain Bacteria; phylum Pseudomonadota; class Alphaproteobacteria; order Caulobacterales; family Hyphomonadaceae; genus UBA5336. The sequence continues at coordinate 8,883 of CAZVES010000062.1, read as the reverse complement.
CAAAGACTGGTGCGCAAACTCTGCGAACAGTGCAAGCACAAAGCGCCAGCCGATGCTGGCGAGCTTGCCATGCTCGGTCTTAAGCCGGGGACAGAAGTGGAGATCGCCCGGCCGCGGGGCTGCCTGTCGTGCAGCAACACCGGTTATGAAGGCCGGCTTGGCGTCTACGAGTTGCTGGTCAGTGACGGCAAGGTGAAGGAGATGATACATTCCGGCGCGAGTGAGCAAGACATCGAGGCCTATGCGTTCCGGGACCACGACATGTTGTTCGAGAATGGGCGACGCCTGGTTCTTGAAGGCCTGACGAGCCTGGAAGAAGTTCTGCGTGTGTGTCGCCGGGAAGCGAGGAAAGATGGCCTCGTTTGAATACAGGGCCTTGCAGCCCGATGGCAGTCAGACGCGCGGCGTGATCACCGCAGACAGTCCGCGCCTGGCTCGCCGCGAGTTGCGGCTGAGGCGCCTGACGCCCCTCGATATCAAGGTCTCGAAAGGAGAGGCCGCACGCTCAAGCCGATTTGGCGGGCGGCTCAGTGCCAGGTCGAGGGCGCTGATGACGCGCCAGCTTTCGGTGATGCTGCAATCGGGCATGACCGTTGAGGAGGCCCTGAAGGCGGCGGCCGGTGACGGTAGTGATGCGAATGTCAGCACGCTTCTGTCTTCGGCGCGGTCGCGCGTGATGGAAGGCGCCCGGCTTGCCGACGCCCTTTCAGAAGCGCCAAAGGCATTCCCCCAGCTCTACCGGGCTGTGGTCGCTGCGGGCGAGGCATCCGGCCATCTGGGCGACGTGCTCGAGAGCCTGGCAGACTATCTTGAGAGCACTTACCGGCTGCGCAAACAGGTTCAGTCTGCCCTTATTTATCCGGCCGTCCTCGCCTTCATGGCGATCGCCATGGTCACTGCGCTGATGATTTTCATTGTCCCCAGACTGGTCGAGCAATTTGATCTCATGGGCGGGGAAGAGCTGCCATTCCTGACGGAAGTGGTGATTGGCTGCTCGAACTTTGTTCGGAACTGGGGCTGGCTTCTGGCGATCCTGATCATTCTCGGCGTGTTCGGGTTCTCCAGGCTCATGCAGTCACGCCACCTGCGCCTTGCTTTCGATCGCCTTGCGCTGTCCCTGCCGCTCTTGGGGTCGATGCAGAGAACCGTTTTCGCGGCGCGCTTCGCACGTATTTTTGCAACCCTGTCAGCCTCCGGCGCGCCAGTCCTTGACGCGCTGCAGGGCGCCAGGTCGGCCATGACGAATGCGGTTTTCGCATCCGCGGCCGACAGTATCTCGGAAAGTGTTCGCGAGGGTGGATCCTTTGCCAGTGCCATGCGCCGTTCGCAGGCTTTTCCGGCAATCATGGTGCATATGGCAAGCGCGGGCGAAGCTGGCCGCGACCTGTCCGGCATGATGAACCGTGCGGCCGACTTCCTCGAAAACGAGTTTGAAACCAATTCACAAACGGCGCTCGGGCTGCTCGAACCGCTGATCATCGTGTTTCTCGGAGGCATTGTTGGGGTTATTGTACTCGCAATCATGTTGCCGATCATGCAACTGAACACACTGGCCCTTGGCTGAACAGGATATCCCAATGGACACAAAATCCTACGAGCAGAACTGCGCGTCGCGCGAGGCGGGTTTTTCTCTCACCGAACTCATGATCGTGGTCTTCATCATGGGCCTGCTGGCCACCGTGATCGTGGTTTCGACAGGCGGAATCTTCGGCCAGTCCAGGGACGCCAAGGCACGTTCAGACCTCCAGCGTCTCGAAAGCGCACTGCAAATGTACAACCTCGACATGGGCGTTTACCCTTCTGCGGATGATGGCTTGCGCTCACTCGTCGAAGCCCCGGCAGGGCCGAACGGCGCGCGTTATCGCCAGGGGGGCTATGTGAGCCGGCTTGAACTCGACCCATGGGGAAATCCCTACCAGTACGACACTTCCGGGCGGCGCTCTGGCAAAGCCTATGACCTCTTCTCTTTCGGCGCTGACGGTCAAGAAGGCGGGGAGGGCGAGGACGCCGACATTGGAAACTGGCAAAGCGATGCAGAGCTTGAAGGGTACTGACACCAGGGCCAGGACCCACGACGCAGGCTTCTCGATCATTGAATTGATGGTCGTGGTGTTTGTCATCGGACTGGTGGCAAGTTTCATTGTCCTGTCGGCGCCGCGCCAGGGCTCAGACCTCGTGCGCAACACCGAACGCGTGGCCTCGCTTCTCAGTCAGGCCAGCGACGAAGCCGTGGTGAGCGGGAACGCCTATGGCGCTGTTTTCGAGGGCAATACAGTCCAGATAGTAAGGCGTGATGATGGTATCTGGAACAGGTCGGCCACGGGCGTCGTTCATCTTCCGGCGGAGTTGAGTGTCTCGCGGGTGTCTGGTGGGGATCAGGCTCGGCCCGACGCCGCACCTGACATCTGGTTCGACCCGATTGGCATGACGACGCCGGCCCGGATTGAAGTGAGTGATGGGCGACAGACCGGCTTTATCAGTATCCGAGCAGACGGGTCCGTCGCGGCGCTCGCAGGACAGCCCGATGAACGCTGAGCGCGGTTTCACCCTGGTTGAAGTGCTCGCCGCGCTCGCAGTCTTTTCCATGGCCGCGGTCGCCATCATGCAGGTGACGGCCCAGAGCGTGCGGACAGCCGATGCTCTGGAAGAGCGGTTTGCCGCGCGCATTGTCGCGTCCAATGTCATGGCTGAGGCGCTCGTCCAGCCCATAGGTGCCCGTTTTGACAGCGTATCTGGTCAAGAAGAACAGCTGGGACGTGTCTTTGAGTGGTCTCGGGATGCCGCACCGGTCGATGACAGGCTGCTTCAGGTCCGAGTGAATGTTCGAGACCCTGAAACGGGTCAGGTGATCGCGCAACTCACTGCACTGAGGAGAGCGCAATGAACGTGGCGTCTTCTTCCAGCGAAGAGGGATTTTCCCTGATCGAAACTCTGGTGGCACTGTTCGTGATCGCATTGGTGTCCACCACAGCCGGCGCCATGCTGCTCGACACGATGCGGGCAACCGAGACCGTGGATGCCGTGGCCAGCGAGATCCGTGAAATGGAAGTTGCGACCGGCCTTCTGCGCTCAGACCTCGCCGCCATGACACGGCGGGCCAGCACGCCGCCTGACAGCTACGTCGCTGCCGCGGGCCCCGCCGGCACCGATGGCCGACGTGACGGTCTGGTGCTGGCCTTCGTCAGGAGCGGTTGGGCAGACCTTGCAGGGCCGGAAAGCACGCGCAGCGACCTGGCAAGAGTGGAGTATCATCGCAGGGGCGAGCGCCTGGTGAGGCGCATGTACGCCGCGCCGGATCCAGCAACTCGCACACCATACTCAGAGCGGGTGCTGTTTGATGACATCACCGACCTCAATCTGAGATATTTTGCCGATGGTGCCTGGTCGGAGGGCTGGCGTTCAACCGGAGCCACGCTGGACCAACAAATGCCAGTCCTTGTCGAACTGACGATCACGCGCGGCGACGGGCGGGTCATCCGCCAGAAGCTGGTCGCCGGGGGGCTGCAATGACCGACGCCAATCGGCCTGGATGCGCGCGTGATTCAGGGGCGGCGCTGTTGTCCGTTCTGATGGTGGTGGCCGCAATGTCTGTGGTTGTGGTGGTTGCGGTCGAGGCCATATCGCGTGCCACACGCCTGGCCGAGGTGACGGGAAACCGAACGGAAAGCTTCTGGTTCGCACGCTCTGCCGAAGCGGCTGGCGGTGCCTATGTCACGACCCTGATCGAACTGAGCGAGGCGCGGCTGACGGATGCGACGCCGCGCATCGGTGTGCCTGTGACACAGCCCGTGGAAGGCGGGGTCCTTGTTGCGACCCTGAGCGACGCGACAAACTGCTTCAATCTCAATGCTCTTGCAGAGCCTTCCGATGAAGGCTGGGGCATTGACCCCGATCAGCTCCGTCGTCTCGAAAAGCTCGTCGAGACGATGGGTTTCGGCCCCTATGACAGTGGCCAGATGGCCCATTCGGTCGCTGACTGGATCGACAGTGATACGGTCAGTCGCCCGAATGGTGCCGAAGACGGTTATTATGCAGGTCTCGACCCGAGCTATCGCACGCCGGGCACCCCGCTCCAGAGCGTGCGTGAGCTGCGAGCGATTGGCCCTTTTGATCCCGAAACCTTTGCATTCTTGCGTACCGTGCTGTGCGTTCGCCCTGAGACGGCTCAGGCAACATTGAACCTGAACACCCTGCAAGCCCAGCAGGCCGGCCTGCTGACTTCCCTGTTCAGTTCAGAACTGGACGTCGAAACAGCGCGCCGTCTGATCGAGGCCCGACCACTTGGAGGCTGGGGGAGTGTAGATGAATTTCTCGCACTCGAAGAGCTTGGTCAGATCGCCGACCATGCCCGGAATGTGTCGTCAATCGATGTGGTATCGTCGCACGTCCTGATTGATGGCACTGTGACGCTGTCGGGGCATTCAAGCCGGTTCGAACTGCTCTATGGTTTCGAGGCCGACAACACGGCTGCGCTGTTGCGTCGGCGTTACGGAGAAGAGTGATGGTGCGGCGCATCTATGCACGTTTTCCCAACGATCCGACCGCGCCACTCGAATTCGCAATCGCAGACGCGCGGGGCGTTTCGCGCCTTGCTGGCGAACCGCAACACTTGCGCGCGGGCGAGCCGGTGATTGTTTTTGTGCCCGGAACGGAAGTGGGGAGTTTTCAGGCCGCCATACCGGCGCGAAACGACCGCGAAGCCCGCAGGGCGGCCCTGTTCGCCATAGAAGACGATCTCGCATCGCCAGCCGAACAGTTGCACGTCGCGGTCTCTGCACCCGACAGCGCAGGCGAGAGAGACATTCTGGTCTGCGACCTTCAACAGATGCATGTCTGGCTTGAGCGCTTGAAAACAGAAAAGATCACGGTCGCCCTCCTGATTCCGGAGTATGCGGTGCTACCTCGTGATTCCTGCGTCTATGAACTGGGCGACCGCGTCCTCGTCAATGTGAATGGTCAACGTGCAGCGATTGATTCTGATGCGCCATCAGAGCTCCTGCGGGCGATCGTGGCGACCGATCCGGGCGAGGTGGAGGTCCACGGGCGGGACGTGGCCAGCCGTCTCAACCGCCCCGCCATATCGACCGTTGATCACGATGCCATCGTAACACTTGCTCGGCTCGAGCAGGAAAACGGCCATGGTCATGACCTCAGGCAGGGCGACTTTGCGCCTCGGCAATCTCTCAGCCTGCCTGAGTTGAGCGCATGGCGGCGCCCCGCGGTTCTGGCTGCGGTGGCAGGTGTCACCTGGCTGGCGGCAACAGTCCTGGAGACATCGTCTCTGAATGATGCCGCCCGTGATCTTCAGTTGCAGGCCACAGCGAGTTACCAGGCGGCGTTCGCCGAGGAGGGGAGCGTTTCTGACCCTGCGCGCCGCATAAACGAAAAACTTGCCGGCGGCGCAGGCGCCAGACTGGATTTCCAGCGCTCAATCGCAATTCTCTTCCAGAGTCTTGAAAGTGTTGAAGGGGCATCACTGAGAAGCCTCAGGTATGACCGTGCCGCCGGAGAACTTCGCGCAAGCGTTGACTATTCAGGCTATGGAGATGACCTGCGCTTGGCAGAAATCCTTGGACAATCGGGATTTGAAGCAGAATTGGGCGACACAAGGTCAAATGGATCAGCCATCACGGGCGAAGTCATGGTCAGGGCGAGACGATGAAGGACTGGTTTGAAGACCGCTCCCAGAGGGAGCAGATGCTCCTGCTAGCCGCCGCCTTGCTCACGGCACTCGTCGTGTTGTGGGTGGGATTGGTTGCTCCGGTCATGCGTGCAAATGCAGAGGCCCATCTGGCCTATGCAAGAAGTGCCCGCACGGCAGACCTCGTCGAGCTGGGCGTAAACCAGGTCCTGGCAGCGAGGGTCGAGGGTCCGACTGAGGTCACTGCGACACGGCTCTCGGCAGACCAGTTGCGAGCACGGGTGATCTCCGCCGCCCAGACAACAGGAGTGGCGCTTACCCAGTTACGTAATGAATCCGACGGATCGGTCTCAGCCGTCTTCCGTGAGACCGACTCCCGGCTGCTTTTCGCATTCCTGCAATTGCTGGCGACCCGCGAGGGCGTCACTCCGCGTACGGCCTCAATCACCCGCGCACAGGAAGGGCTTGTCTCGGCCTCGTTCGAGTTTAGCGGGAGCGGTTCGTGATCGGCTGGGCTCTCAGAATAATCTGCGTTCTGGCTGTGGCCATTGTCGCTGCGATGTTCATGGTGCCTTTGAACGTGCTTGCCGAACGGACAAGGCAGGAGGTTCCGGCCCTGGACTGGACCCAGGTTCAGGGCTCGGTCTGGTCCGGGCGCATTTCCAATGTCAGGTATGGGCCGCAACTCGTCGGGGATGTCGAGTTGAAACTCAGGCCATCTGCCCTCTTGTCAGGCAATCTGGTTTACAGCGTCTCGGTTGTCGGCCCCGTCGCGTCCGGTGACAGCGACTTTTATCTGAATTCAGGCGCTGCTGGCATCAGGAATTCAGATTTGACCGTTCGCGTCGACCAGCTTGTGGGACTGAACGCCTCGGTTCGCCAGGCTGGTGGCAGCATGCGCATGACGAATATGGCCCTTGAAGTGGACCGGGACATCAATTGCGTGGAGGCATCGGGCGTCCTGTGGACCGACGCCCTGGAGAAATTGGGCATGGAGTTTGGCGAAAGCCTCCCACAACTTGAGGGCGCGCTGGTGTGTTCGGGCTCCATGTTGTCGGTAGCACTGGATGGACAGTCGCAAACCGGAGTTGGCGTTGAAATCCGGACGACTGTCGGTCTGGCGCAGGCGTCGAGCCTGAACGCAAGCATAGCCGGAGCCGGTATTGAACTGGCGCAGGCTCTGACGGCCCTGGGCTTCACCGCGTCTGGAGATGAGTATGTTTATGTTCGCGAAATGGCGCCGTAGGAGTAGGCCATGAAACCACTTCATGCCCTTTTGGCGCCCTTTTTTCTCGTCTTTTCCGCCTGCGCGACATCGCCGGATGTGGCAGCCGATCGCTCATCGGCCCGCGCCATGGCCAGCGTCCCCCAGGACGGACTCGAGACGCAGGTTCTGGCTCCCGGGGAGTGTGGCCTTTTCCTCTGGAGCCGGTCAGGCGAGCCCAGCTTCATATTCTTCTCCCAGGCCGCAACCGGTCGCGCGAAAATGCTCATCGGGGCCGCCCAGGAATTGCTTTTGCAGACCGGGGCCGGCGGCGATATTTTTGGTCAGTTCAACACCCAGACCCGCTGGCGCTCAAACGGTTCAGGCCATCAGATCGACCTTGACCTCGAACCGGGTGAACCCCTGATCGACGGACAAAGAGTATCTGAAGGGCGGATCAAACTGACCGATCAGGAGGGTTGGGAAACCATCATTCCGGTGGCCGGGGCCCGGGCGTGCGTGAACCAGCCGTCAGCTGATGGGTCAGCCCGGCCATGAGCCTGCCCGTCCAGTTGGGCGATGTCGAAGCCGCAGCGGAGCGGATCCGGACCCACATCCTGCGCACGCCACTGTTGCGCAATGACGAGCTTGACCGACGGTGTGGAGCAAGGGTCCTGATTAAGCCGGAGTGTTTGCAGCTTACGGGCAGTTTCAAGATCCGGGGTGCCGTAAACCGTATTGCGCAACTGTCCCGTTCGGAACTGCAGCGCGGAGTCGTTGCATTCTCTTCGGGAAACCACGCCCAAGGCATTGCCAGGGCCGCGCGCATATTCGGCTGCAGGGCCACCATTGTCATGCCTCAGGATGCGCCCGCCATCAAGATTGACGGCGTTCGTCGCGATGGAGCGGAGATCGTCTTTTATGATCGCGATGCGCAGAGCCGCGAGGATATCGCAGCGGCGCTCTGCCATGAGTCCGGTGCCACGCTGGTGCCAAGTTTCGACGACAAACACATTGTGGCAGGCCAGGGGACAGTGGGCCTGGAAATCGCCCGGCAGGCCACGGAAATGGCTAAAACCGTCGATCACATGATCGTCTGCACGGGCGGGGGCGGGCTGGTCTCGGGTTCGGCACTCGGGCTGAAGTCCAGGTTCGATTCAGCGCAGGTCTGGACCGCTGAGCCGCGGCATTTCGATGACTGGGCAAGGAGCCTCGATGCGGGATCGATCCTGTCCAATCCTCGCGGGGGGCACAGCATATGCGACGCAATCCTGACCCCGCAGCCCGGCAGGATACCGTTCGAGATTGCGCGGGCCCATGTGGCGGGGGGGCTGGTGGTATCCGATGACGAGGTCAGGGCCGCCATGCGGTTTGCCTTTGAAAATCTGAAGTTGGTGGTCGAACCGGGTGGGGCGGTGGCCCTGGCGGCCGCGCTTCGCGGCCTGCCTTCGCATATGCAGGGCACAGGCGTGGCCATTGTGATCTCAGGTGGAAACGTGGATCCTGCAGCCTTCGCAGCCATCATTTCAGCGTAGAAAAGCGCTTTAATCGAACCGGCCGCGCTCCAAGTCTTCGCTGAGGCGGATTTCTTCCTCCTCCCCGGACAGGCGATGACGATAAACCTGTGTGTTCTCCAGCACCCGCTGCACGTAATTGCGGGTTTCGGAGAAGGGTATGAATTCGATCCAGTCGACCGGATCAATCTCACCGCGCCTTGGGTCGCCATAGTCACCGGCCCACTGGATGGGACGACGCGCACCGGCATTGTATGCGGCAGCGGTCATGATGTAGCTGCCATTAAAGCGGTCCAGTAGGGTGTCGAGATGTGCGCCGCCCAGCGTCATGTTGTATCCGGGGTCATCGGTCAGCCAGGACGTTCGGTAGGGCAGTCCGCGTTGTCGCGCTTCGAGGGCCGCGGTTGCGGGCAGGAACTGCATCAGGCCTCTGGCATTGGCGTGGGAGATCGCGCGGGGGTTCATTTCGCTCTCCTGGCGAGAGAGGGCGAGCATCAAAGAGCGTTCCACGATGGGCTCGCGCA
>CAZVES010000061.1:0-15747 GCA_964625835.1 uncultured Hyphomonadaceae bacterium | reverse complement strand
AGGCTGAAGGCTGGTGAAACAAGAAAAGGGCGACCCTCCGCAGGGTCGCCCTTGTTTTTGGATCAGTCTCTTTTTCGACCGGGTGCTACAATCCTCCAGGCCCGCAGTCATTCTGCAGGAAGTCGATGATCGAGGTGAACATATCCTTCTGGTGATTGAAGAAGAGCGTGTTGTAGAAGTGGTCTGCACCCTCCAGCACAAGGCCTTCATACTCGACGCCGGCCCGATCGAGGGCGCGTGTGTAGCGTTCATAGTGCTCGAAAGGCACCCTCTGGTCCACGTCGCCATGGATCAGCAACAGCGGGATGTTGACCTTTTCGACTTCATCAATGGGCTGAACCCCATTGCGGCGGCGCAGTTCCCAGTATTCCGTCGCCGGGATAAGACTGTCGCGGTAGTAATTCAACTGCATGTTGCCATCGACCACCGCCGCGCCAGCAATCGTACACTGGTAAATGTTCGACTCGCGCGAGGCTGCAACAGCAGCCGCATACCCGCCATAGGACCAACCAAACATGGCCAGCCTGTCGGGGTCCGCGAGGCCTTGCTCAACGAGGTAGAGTGCACCGTCATCCTTGTCGTCCTGCATGGCCAAGCCGCCCTGATCATAGGCGCTTTCCCAATGGTCGATTCCATAGCCCAAGGAGCCCCGGTACTGCGGTTGCAGGACCATATAGCCATTATTGGCCAGCATCTGGCCCCACTCATCGTATCCGATGATCTCGGAAACGAACGGCCCGCCATGGGGAACCACAACGAGTGGGAAGGGTCCCTCTCCGTCGGGGATTGTCACATATCCAGGGATCGTGCGCCCGTCTCGGGACGTCCATTTCACATACTCTACACGGCTGAGGTCTTCCGGTTCGACCAGCGGATTGGTCGTCCCGAGGTATTTCAGCTCGCCATTGCGGAGCAGGTAGAAACTGCCGGGGTCCTTCGGGCCGGAGTTGGAGATCACCATGGTCTGGCCATCCCGGGACATGGATGACACCTGGATGTTGTGCGCCTGGGGTATGGCCTCTTCAAGGCTGTCGAAGAGTGCCTTTTCGCCCGCATCAAACCAGGCTGTTTCCGGCTTGGCGCCGAAATAATAGACGCCCACGACTTCGTTGCCCCGGTTCCAGAAATCCACAGTGGTCCTGAAGCCGGCGAGGTCGGCCTCGTCCCGTCCATAGATGAGGTCGCCGAATTTGTTCGTTTTGGTATCGAATTCCCAGAGACCAACCTTGTCCTGGCCATTATTGGCCAGCACCATGATCTTGCCGTCGCCGAGCTGGTCACTTGTGGAGGGCTGGAAGTTCTGGGCTTCCAGCAGGAAGCTGTCGAGCCGCGTCAGCTCTCGCCAGTCGCGATCGCCGGGATCACGATAGTAGAAAACAAACTCGCGTGCTGAACGGTCATAGCCCTGGGAGAAGCGGGGATTCCCCTCGTCATCGAACCCGACCTGGGCGGTGCGCTCATTGCCCTTGATGATCAGGCTTGTACGGCCGGTTTCGAGGTTGAGTTCAGAGTAGGTTCGCGGACGGAAGCCGGCAAACGGATCATCATCGACGTTCAGGCCGAACCGGTCATTCGGCGTCGAGATGATCACGGTATCAGGCTTGTTGTACAGTATCTGCTCGATCTGGAGATTGTCGCCCAACTCCGTGAACTTCTTCGTGTCAATGTCGTACAGCGCGGCCTTGCCGGCATAGATGCCGTTGTTGAACCCTTCGATCCGCTTGCGGATGGCCTGGCGGAAGAACACGACCAACTTGGTGTCCGAGACCCAGCTGAACCCGGTGACTTCCATATTGTCTGCGCCGACGCGCTGGGCGTCCTCGCCGACACTGTCGACATCGTAGATTTCGATGATGGGGTCGCCTTCCCGCGTGGGGTTGTTCATGTAGGCTATCTTGGTGCCGGCCGGGTTCAGGGAGACGCCCTGCATCACTTCCCGAATGGCCCAGTTCTCAAGGGGTACAGGCTCCCTGGCATCGGCTGCGGCCATCAAGGGCGCAGCCGCCAGAGCAAAAAACATTATGAATACAGCGACGATGCGCTGAAACGCCAGTCTCATTTCAAAGCTCTCCTCATGACGGACAGCATACTTCGTAGCAGTGTCCGAGTTCTCTAGATACAAAAGGGGCGGCGGTTCACTGTCAATGGAATGACACAGCACCGCCGCCCCGATTTCAGTTCAGTACAACAAGTGCACCGTTACCTCTGGATCAGAACTCCTTGCCGACACGCACGAAGAATGTGCGGCCAAAGATACCCGAGTTGTATCCGGCGCCCAGCGGAACGTTGGCACCATTGGTTGTGTACTCCGAGCCGTCCACGAAAGGCGGGTCTTCCCCGAACACGTTCCGGACACCGATTGTGCCGTTCCAGGTTTCACCGACATAAGCCAACGACAGATCATGGAACCAGATCGCATCGGCGAAATCCACGTCGCGGCAGTTTTCGTCACCGAAATCAGGTCCAAAGCAGGTGTCAGACCCGCCATCGACGACATTGGAAAACTCGTCCGTGTTGGGCTGCTGAACGTCGCCGAGATAACGCGTGGACCAGCGCACCCGGTAATCGTCATAGTCCACGCCGAAGGTTGCATTACCGTTCCACTCGGGGAAGGCGATGTAGCCGACAATGTCCTCGAAATCCTCGACGCCGTTGTCGTCAACCGTCAGGAAGCCACGTTCGGTCTTGTAGTTGATATCAAGATCGCCCAACAACGTGATCTCCCGACCGAAAGCCGTCACGTCCTGACTGTAATTGATGTTGAGGTCATACCCAGTGGCTGTTTCTTCGTTGATGTTGATCGGCGTAACCGAAACCAGTTGGAGCACATTGTCCTGGTCACGCGAGATGCGCGAACAGAAGGAGCTCGAGAAGTCTTCCTGGATCACGTAGCAGTCATTCAGGATGAACTGGGCTCCCGGCTCCGAAATCGCACCCTCGACCAGGATATCGTAGTAGGTCAGCCTTGCGCTCAGATCGAACTGATCGAAGAACGGCTGCTCGATCGTCAAACCGACCGTGAATGACTCCGAGGTTTCCTCGTTGAGGTCCAGCCCGCCACCGGATTGGATTTCAGTCGAGAAGAACGCGCTATTGTTGCCGTTCGGGTCGAATGTGGTGGGATCGATACCGGCCGAATTACAGTTGGCCAGTGTGAGGTCGTCCCGGGGGTCCTGGGCGCGATCATACGTTCCGCCCAGACCCACAGCAGCCTCCGGAACCACACAGGGATCGGCCAGCGTCAGGAAGCCGGTCTGGCCCCGCAGGAACTGTTCACGCACATTGGGTGCGCGGAACGAGGTTCCGTAGGTGCCCGTTGCCAGCAGCCATTCGACCGGCCGGTATCCGACCTTGCCCGAATAAGTCCACGCGGCTCCGTAGAACTGCTCCTCCGTCCAGCGACCTGACAGGTTGGCCGTCAGTTCATAGGCGCCGGGCTGGTTTGCGAGCAGGGGAAGCTCGATCTCGCCAAATGCCTCGTAAAGGTCCTTCGAGCCCGATGCACCCTGGTCGTTGAAGAAGCCGAAGAAGAGGCCGTCTTCTGCCACATCGTCTGGTTCAGATGACAACGTGTCGATCCTGTACTCGAAACCGAGAGCACCCGCAGCGGTGCCGCCTGGCAGTTCGAACAGGTCGCCCGTTGCCACTGCCGAGATGATTGACTGCTCGTAGACCGTGTTGAACGACCGAACCCCGAAGAGGTAGTCGAACTCTTCCTGCGTCGCGAACGTGCCGTTCAGCGGATCATAGAGCGACGGAGCGAACATGTTGACCGGCACACAGCCGCCAGGTGTAGAGTCGGGATCGGGAATGCCGTCACCGTCCACATCAAGGCCACAGATGAACTGCCCCGGATTGCTCGGGTCTTCGATGGTTGTTGTAAGCGACAATTGAAGGCGGTCATCACGCACACCCTCGCGCACCGAGGTGCCGTCGGAGCGAGAGTAGGACGCGTAGACGTCGTAGTCCCAGTTGCCGCCTGCAAATGGGCTTGCAAACGGGAGTTCTCCCTTAAAGCCGCCAACCATGCGGTATTGGGACAGCTTCACGTCGGTGGTTGTCCGGTCACCGGCCACGTTCACGACGGGAAGAACATCAAGCGGACCCCGGGCGCCTGTGAACAGGAAGCCGAACGCCGTTGGCGGAACGCCATAGATATCAACGAAGTTCGACACGAAGGTCGGGTCGAGCAGCGCCGTTTCATAGGCTTCCTGACAATCTACGCCGTTGATGCCATCGGGATTACAGGGGTTGAACGGGTTGGTGCCCGGAACGTTCGGGAACAGCTGGAAAGCACCGGAATCAATGAAGGTTTCCCGTTGCGAGTAGCTGGCCTCGAAATAGGCGGTGGTTTCGCCAAGGAAGCCGATGTCGTCGAACGTGTATTCACCGTAGCTCAGGAAGGCGAGCGTTTCGGTGCCGGCAATCAGGTCGCCGCGCCGGTCGATGGGCGATCCGTTGAGGCTGTAATCGAACCAGCTGAAATCCGTTCCGCCATCTCCATCGGCGTCGAAGATGGCACCAAATTGGCCATTCTCGGAAAAGTTCGGAATGCCGATGTTGGAAAAGCCCGGCGTATAATAGATCGACCCGAAGCGGTTGTCGGGGATGATCCGCCCCGCCAGGGATGACGCAACACAATTGCGCTCGCCCATGCCGGGATTGTTGAAGTTTGTGCCGACATCAAGCGTGCGGATTTCGCCGGACTCGGTGATCTCGTACGGGCGGGAGCACTCCTCGGAAAATTCACGATCGCGCAGGGCGATGCGTGTCCGCTTGAAGTATTCCGCACCAAAGCCGATGAAGCCGCGATCATTATTCGCGCTCTATGCCAGGTTGATCTGGGTCTCATTACCGCCGCCACCATCGGCCTCGGGAACGGTGTGGAACAGATCCACCTCGAAGCCGTCGAAGTCTTTGCGAAGCGTGGCGTTGATCACGCCGGCCACGGCGTCAGAACCGTAGATGGACGATGCGCCGTCGAGAAGCAGGTCGTAGCTTTCGACCAGGCCGGCAGGGATGAGGCCGAGGTCAGGCGATGACGGCGCACCCTCCACACCGGCGGGAGCAAGGCGACGGCCGTTGATCAGTGTAAGCGTGCGGCCGGCACCCAGGCCGCGCAGATCTGCCGTGGTTGCGCCCGGACCATTGTCGAGGACGAAGCCCGCGAAGGAGGCGTCGATCTGCTGGCCGGCGGAGACGGATGTCGACTGCAGGATCGATGTGGCATCAACAAGACCCTGATCGCGCGACACGTCGGCCGAGATGATCTGGACAGGTGCAATAGATGTGAATTCGGACCGGTTCAGGCGCGAGCCGATCACAGTGATCGTATCCTGGCGGGCTTCGTCGCCTTCGTCCTCGTCTTCCTCCTCGATGACAGTCAACGCCGGCTCGCTCGTATCAGTTTCCTGGGCGAGCGCCGAGCTCCAGATCGATCCTGTCAGTCCTGCCAGCAACGATGTCGCCAGCAGTCCTTTCTTCATAGAACTGCGTTCCACTGAGCCTCTCCTTTTTCGTGGCGCATGCTCCTGCACCGCCATTCATGAAAACCCCTGACCAGCCCGACCGGGCCCTCAGTGAGTTCGAAGCTTTAACAGTGCACCCCCGTGGTCAATGGAAAACGACGGAAATGTGTCATTGAGATTACAGAAATTTGATCTGCTGTGATATTCTCGCAACGATTGCCGGATCGACTGCAATTCGAGGAACAAAGTTCCAAAAATTTACGAAATTTGCCCACGCTTTTGCAAAATCCGTCGATTTTCCAAAGGGATTGGCCGCGATTTGCGGCCGGGTTACCTTGCCTCAGAGGTACCGTTTCGAGCCTTGGCACACAGCGGCCGGGGCGAGCCTGTATCCCTCCGGTTGAACGGTGTCAGCCTGCGTTCATCTTGATTTCTGTACGATCCCATGGAGAGAATTCCGTGAAGAGGGAGTAGGTGATGATGCGTGGGCCGGTTGGTGTGATTGTGTTGGCGTGCCTGTTTCTCGGTGCGTGTGCCTCGACAGCTACCGGGTCATCGCGTTCAGCCATGCTGATCGAGGAGCCGCCGGTGTCCGCTTTTCCGGTTGAATTGCCCGGCGCCGGCACGCTTGTTGTCGTGCGCTACCCGGCGATGCTGGAGCCCGATGCCGAGGACGCCTTCTACAAGGCCTATGTGGAGCGTTCGATCGGGGGAAGTGTTCGCTCCAGCGCCGCTGGCAGCCTTGAGTCCCGCCAGGCGGCGGGCAGCCTCTTCATCAAGTCCAACTATTTCGCCCAGTCGCTCTATCGCGAACTGGCAGAGCGCCTGCCCAAGGAGGGCGTCCTGCTTTCGCCCCACCGCGTGGCGCTTGATGCCAATGGCGCTCTTACGTCCATCCCGATCACCTCTGCCGAAACGCTGCCGAGCGTTCTCGCCGTTGATTTCGTCAGCTACAGTTTCCCCGATCCCGAGCGGATGATGAATTCCGAACCGATCACGTTTGGCGACCTCTTTTCGCCCCTGGTCGTGGTTCATGCCGACCACAGGAGCCGCGCGCCCACCCAGGGGCTTGTCCTGGCCAGCGGCCCGATTCTCGGCGCAACGGGCGGGGCGGCGCGCGCCGATGCTCTTGCAGCCCTGGAGCAATTGGAATCGGGCGCATTCCAGGCGCCAGTGCGCCCGCTTGACTTCATCAGCTATCTCGGTTCGAACCCCACCCACATGCCGGCGACCCAGGGCCTGGCGGTCTACTCCGAGGCCCAGGCGGTGCAGGTCTACCCGATGGAGAAGATTCTCATCGACCGCTATGCGTTGCAGCAGATGAAGTTCTCACCTGGCACCCAGCTCGATCCGTTGAAGCGCACCTTCTCGGGTGCCCTGGCAGACCGGATTGTCGCCCAGCTGGGCACCCTGGACCTTGATCGCGCCAGCATGGTGCAGCATGCAGCGGCCATTGAACGGTTCGATCCGTCGCTTGCTGCGCTTGTTTTCTCGGGCTCGCCCGATCCGGACGTGGCAACGCGGCTGCGATTCGCCGAACGCATGATCGAGGCCGAGCGCCGCTTCCTGGCCGTCCAGTCCCAGAAGATCCATGAGGGCGTGCAGACCGGTGAAATCGGAACGCAGATGCGCGATGTGCTGGTCGCCGAGTATGACCTGCTTCAGAAGCGTCGCGAACTTGCCCGCCAGCAGAATATGGCGACCGCCGCTGCGATCGCCGGCGTTGTTGCCGCCGGCGCGGTGGCTGCAAATTCCGGTAACACATTCGATGCAGGCGACTACCTCGCTGTTGACCTCCTCACCGATCTGGCCGCCATTTCCGCCATGCAGGCTTTCAACCTGAACAGCCAGAACAAGACTGCGGGCGTAAACTTCATCCAGTCCATGGTGCCGGCTCTGGAAGAGCAGATCACGGTTCAGGTCGAGTTGCTCGACTCCAACGAAGCCATCTCCGCGATCCGGATCGAGGATTTCCGGGCCCTGCTTCAGGAGCGTTATGCAAGCAGCCAGCGTTCCATCGACACGGCCACAAGCCGCTGCGGGTTTTCCAGCACCATGGCGGAGGGGCAAGGCGTCTGGCATGGCGAGTGCGGCGGCGGCCGGGCAGAGGGTGTCGGTGCAGGCGTGCTGCGCGCGGCGGGTGGCATGGCGATCGAGTATTTCGGCGAGACCGAGAACGGCATGCCCCATGGCATCGGCTACATGGTGGTCCACGAGCCATCGGGCACCTTTGCCATGGAGGGCGAATTTGCGGGAGGTGTTGCTGACGGTCTGGTCCGCGTGTTCCGTGCAGGTCAGACGCCGCGTGAGTTCACATACCGCGGCGGCCGCGAGACTGGGCCCGCGCCGGCCGGACAGCGCGCACCGAGCCTGTTCGAGACCAAAGACGCCACCTTGCTGGCGCTGACGGGTTGAGAAAGGGATTGGCCATGAGACTGACTGCATCGCTTGCAGGACTTGCCTGCATCCTCCTGCCCGGCTGCGCGAGCGCCCAGACAGCCGCTGAGCAAGTGCCGCTTTCAGTGCAGCTTGAGACAGGCGAGTCGGCTTCGGGTCGCGATTCTCTGTCGAGGCCTTCCGATCTGGAGATTCCCGCGCTCAACGATTTCTGCGCGACCCAGATGACGAGTCTCGCGGGCGGCACGCTGAGCGGTCGCCACCAGCTTTTTGTCCTGCTCAGCGAGGCAGGCCGGGGCGCTGATGAAGACCTGATCGACGTGCTGGATGCCTATGGCGTCGGCCAGGTCGATCCCTCGACCCCGCTCCTGCAGGTGGTGGAGGACATTGCCAACCCGGTGCTCCTGCAGGCCGCGCCGAATGCCACGGTCGGCCAGATGGCGCACCTGATCCGGTTTTCACAGGAGTGCGGGCTCATCCTCGATGGCCAAATCGCCGCGCTCGAGGCGACCTCGCCGGACCTTGCCAATGGGGTCTACAAGCAGGCGATTGGCGAGGATGCCATCTTCCTGCGCTCCATGCTGCTCGACGCACTCTACCGCCTGAATGCCGACAGCGACCCTGTTCATGGCCAGGCCGTGGCCGCCTACCAGCGTGACCTTGTGGGCCAGCGAGACGATATCGAATTCGCCGCCTTCGATGCTGAACTCGCCGCGCTGGAAGAGGAGTTTACCGGCGACCTTGATAAGCGGCTTGATCTCGCCAACACCTCCATCGGCGAGACGGCGGGGGCGATCGATGCCAAGGGCGCAGCCGAGGTGGCGCGCGCGCTGACCGATGTGCAGCGGGCCGAGGCCAATGCCCGCATGGCCCAGATCATGATCGAGGTGCTTGGCGACTATTCCTATGGCTATCCATAGGGTTGGGGGCTGGGCAGTCAGGCCATGAAGGCGCGCAGGCGGGACATCTCGATCTTCACCGTGTCGGCGCTGGACCTTTTTGCGGCTGCGCTCGGCGCCTTCATACTGATCGTGCTGATCCTGTTTCCCTATTACCAGCGAGGTGGCACGGATGTTTCGATGGAAGAGCTGGAAGAACTCGTCCAGAAGCGCCGCCTTGCCGCCTCGACCACCCAGACCGAAATGGCCGAGATCCGCGCGCTTGAGGCCGAGATTGCTCTCCTGGACAAGCAGTACCGCACCGCGCAGGAAAACATCTCCGAGACAGAGGCGAAGATACAGGAAGTCCTGATCGCGGCCTCGGAAATCGAGATACCAGACCCCCCGCCCATCCCGGAGCCTGATCCCGAACCAACGCCAGAGCCGCCGCGCAGCGTGAACCGCGGTGTGGAGTTTTCCATTCTTGGCCTTGCCACAGACGAAAAGGACATCGCCATCGTGGTGGACATGTCCGGGTCGATGACCGCCCACAGGGCCAAGGTGACTGGAGCGATCAATGAAGTGCTCGGCCAGATGAAGCCAGACAATCGATTTGTCATCATCGGCTATCGCGGCGGGCCGACCTTCGACATGTATCCCAGGTCTGGAGGACTGGTTCGCGCGGACCCGGCAAACCTGTCGGCGGCCAGGAGTTTCGTTTCAGGTATGTCTCGTCGCTTTGGGGGTGGCACGCCGACCCAGTCGGCCCTGGTGCGGGCGATGAATGCGCGGCCCGAAGCGATCATCCTGATGAGCGACGGCGCGCCCGATGATGGCAATCCCAGCGCCATTGTTCGCAACATCACAACCATCAATCGCGGGCGGGCCGAAATACACACCGTCGCAATCGGCGACTATACCGATGACCGGCGGCTGACACTGTTCCTGCAGTCCCTTGCGCGCAGCAATCGCGGCGACTTCGTGGGGAGGGCGCGATGAAGCGGCGACCTTCCCGTCAGATCGAAATCTTCTCCCTGTCGGCCATCGACCTGTTCGCTGCCGCGATGAGCGCGTTTGCCCTGCTGACCGTGGTCCTTATGCCCTATTACCAGAAGGAAATCGTAGAGCGCACGCCGGAGAGCGCCCTGTCGGACCTGCTGCGCGCCGCCGAGGACAGCGCGGTTGAGACGGTCGAGCGGCGCAAGGCGCTTGAGTCGCGACGCTCGGCCATGGCGGCGAATGTTTCCGATATCCGCAGTGAGGAAACCGCAAAGCTCGCCGAGTTGCGCGCGGCCGAGCAGACACTCCTGGAGAAGAAGGCCGAGGCCGAACAGGCCGTGCAGATCCCCGAACCCGTCGCCGAGGAGCCCGGCCCAACGCCGGAGCCTGCCTTGGTCTCCTTCCGCTTCCTCGGCATGAAGACCCGGGTGGATGACATCGTCATCGCCTTCGACATGAACCGCTGCATGGGCGGGCACGAAGACAGCCTTGCCGATGTGATGGAGCGGATCGTCTCTTCCCTGCAGGACAATCACAGGCTTTCCATTGTCGGCTTCCAGGCGACCGATACCGGCCCACGGACGGTGGCCTGGCCCACAGGGGGCGGATTGCGACGAGTGGACTCCAGCGCCCGGGCCGCGGCCCTGTCCTTTGCCGACGGCCTGACCCGCCAGTTCGGAGGGTCGGCGTCCATGCTTGACGCTTTCGATAAAATGCTGCGTGGCCCCGGAGAGGCCATATTCCTGGTCAGCGATGGCCTGCCTAATCCGAGAGCGAACAATGGTTTACGCCCCGGCCAACTCATTTCAGAACTCACCCGCAGGAATGCGGGCCGCAAGGAAATACACACAGTCGTTGTGGGGAACTATTTCGATTATGAAGGCACAGTTGAATTCATGGAAAACCTGGCCGCTCGCAATGGCGGACAGTTCATGGCGTTGGCTTCGAACACTTCTGGTGTTTGCGACTAGCGCTGGCTGTCTGTCAGCTCTGGCCATGGCCCAGACGGCGGATACCGCTCCATCTTCCGGTCCGGGGATGGTCGGCAGCGTCGAGTTTGAAGCCAGTGCGAGTGCGCGGGACGTCGCCGTGCAGTGGCGCCCACTCGGTCAGGATGCGCTTGAGGACGGGCCAGAGTTCCGGCTGGAGGGAATAAAGGCTCGCTCCAGTTTTGCGCCCTATGAGGGGCCTGCAAGCCTCGTCTTCGCCATAGGTGGCAGTGAAGCCGAGATTGCGCGCCAGCTGGGCCTGGCTGCCGAAGTCGGCGCGCCGGCCGTGGAGTCGGGCACGCGTATGATTCTTGCGCGCTTGTCGCCCGAGTTCGAGGTGCTTGCAGAGCCAGACTCGCCGGATGCGCTGGTGGCCGCCCTGAATGCACTGGCCCCTGCGCTCACACCCAGCGCGGACATCGACCGGACCCTGCCAAGGGCATTCGAGTTTGCTGTCGAAAACCCGGGCCGCACGGGGCTCGTCTATGGCGCGCCCGGCATGCCGGTCGAGGAGGATGTCCGTTTCGGCATCGCCAGCGCCGCGGTGAACCGGGAGGTCTATCTCTTTCCGATCCGCTTCGGTGCGGAGGATGAGGCGATTGCCCCCTTTGCCGAAGTCACCGGTGGCAAGTTGCTTGGCGAAGGCGAAAGCGATGTCCTGGCTGGGCTCCTGGGTGGCGGCACAAGGACGCTTCGCCTGCCTGTCCACCTGACCTATCGGCTCCCGGGCGAGGCGGAGCGCTCGCTGACCCTTGTTGTACAAAGCGGTGGGGACAGCCAGGAAATCGAACTCGCGCATTCCACGCCGATCCTGTCGACTTTGGAGACCGCCCTGCGCACGGTCCAGCCTCACCATTGGAGCGGCTGGTTCAGCCAGCCCGGCCGCCGCTTGCTGGCCGGACTTGGCGCGGGCTCGAACCTTCTCCTGATCGGCGGACTGTTCCTGGTCGTGCGCAGGATGCTTGCCTCCGGCGAGGGCTCCGGGAAGGTTGTTCGCCCTGCAGATGAACTCGACGTGGTGCTGGCGCCCCTGAAGAAGACAATCGGCCGGAAGCCTGGCTGCGACTATCGCCTCTCCGATGCCAGCGTTTCGCGGCTCCATGCCCATCTCTACCAGGATGGCGGGCGAATCTGGATCGTTGATGAAAACTCCACGAACGGGACATTCATCCTGGAGGGCGAGCAATGGGTGCAGACTGAGACAACATCGGTCGAAGTGGGCGACAAGCTCAGGTTCGGCGATTGCGTGGTGACAGTGGAGGAACTGCTTGCTGAAGTCGCGCTCGTGCCTCCGCAGCCGGGAGACACCGAGCCGGACGATGCGGCGTTGCAGAGGTTTCGCAAGCCGCGCCGCAACCCCTATACCGGAAAGATCGAGGAAGGTGCCGTATGAGTTTCAGTCAAGCCAGTCCGGGAGGGCTTACCCGTGAATAAGGGTGTGGGAATGCTCAAGCGCGCGGTGATGCTTGTGATCGCCGTCGTGGCCGCTTTCATCCTGATTGGCGTTCTTTCCGTTGCCGCATCACCGGCCGTGCAGGAAGTGCTTCTCGATCGCGATGCGGCCTTCTGGCCATTCACGATCCAGAACGTCATGTGGGTGGCGCTGTTTGTCGGGTTCGGTGAACTTGCGCTCCGCTGGAATGCGGCGTCGGAGGAAGAAGGCCAGATGCGACGCGGTTACCTCCCCGATGACGGCACCCTGCTGACAACAGACCTGCTGGCGGGAGTCCGCGAGGGCGTAGCGCGGCGCAAGTTCGGTCGGGACTGTTTCCTTCCCCGCATGATCATCCGCACCATTGACCAGTACCAACTCAACCAGAAAGAGGACCAGGCATCGTCGGTGCTCACCGCCTCACTCGACCTCTACATGCATGAGATCGACCTGCGCTATTCGATGCTGCGCTACATCGCCTGGCTGATCCCTTCGCTTGGCTTCATCGGGACGGTGATGGGCATCATGTTTGCCCTTCAGTATGCCGGCGTCCCGGCAAATGCCGAAAGCGAGGATTTTCTCTACCAGGTCACATCAAGGCTCGGTGTTGCCTTCACCACGACGCTGCTCGCCCTGATCATGTCTGCGGTCCTGGTCCTCCTGCAATCTGTCGTGCAGGCCAAGGAGGAGCGCGCCCTGAATGAAGCGGGCCAGTACTGCCTCGACCATCTGATCCTGCAACTGGGAGACAGCCGGGCGCGATGAGCGAGGATACGCCAGACACACCGGGGGAGCCCGGCGCGCGCACGCGCCTCGTCGACACCCTGCCGGTCACCGGAATGGAATTGCGCGAGGCCAGGCAGGCTGCTTCCGAACTGGCCCAGTTGTTTGAGAGCGCGCACCGGGAGGGAAAGGTTTTAGGCCCTGTTGCGCCGGGCGATCTCTATCGGGTCGGCGCAGACGGTCCGTCGCCGCGCCTTGGAGTTTCTCGCGGTGAGCCCGGCCGCGCGGAAGCCTTCGCCCCGCCAGAAACCACGCGGGGGGAAGCTCCTTCTGTACGCGGAGACATCTATGCAATGTGCGCCGTGCTCTACCTGTTGGCCTCAGGGCGCCAGCCCACACCGGTTGCACAGCGCCAGGACGCCGTGGGGGCAGGGCGACCCGATCCGCTGGTGGACATTTCCGCTGACCGGGAACTCCAGGGCCGGCATGGACTGGCCTTCCTGGATGCCATCATGGCGGGCCTTGAAATGGACCCGACCGAGAGACCGGCATCGATTGCAGAATGGGTTGCCATATTCGAGCCGCGCAGGGCTCGCTCCATTCCACCAGGCGCGCCGACCGCCAAGGGGTCGCCAGCCCGTTCCCGCAGCACACCCGGTCGAGTTGCGCCCAAACCGGAACCAACGGGCGGGGCACGAGGAGGGATGCGCGTTCCGGCCTTTGAACCAGAACCGGAGCGCAGGCCTTGGGGGCGGATGCTGGCTGGCGGCGTTTTGCTGGCGGCAATTGCAGCGGCCGGTGCGTGGCTGTTGATCGAAAGCAGCGGGGAGACCCGGGTTGCGGGCGGTGAAACCGCGCCCGGTCCGTCGGTGGAAAGCCCGGAGCCGCCAAGGCCCTCGGCCGACAATGAAGCCTGGGTCCGGGCCCTTGAGCAGGACACGCTTGAAGGCTATCGCGCCTATCTGGGGGCGTTCCCGGATGGCCGTTTTGCCCAGGATGCCCAGGCCGAGATCGACCGCTATGATGACGAAGCCTGGGCCGAAGCGGAGCGGCGAAACACGCTGGCAGGCTATGAATCCTACCTGGAAACCTGGCCGGAGGGGCGCCATGCCAGCAAGGCCCGAGAGCGCGCCAATGCCATTCGCTCAGCCCAAGAAGCCGCCGCAGCCGATGCCGCCGAGCGCGCCGCCCGCGAAGCAGCCAACTGGGAACAGGCCGCCCGCGAGGATACGGTCGATTCCTATTCCGATTATCTGGGCAAACACCCGACCGGGCCGAACGCGCAGGAGGCGCGCTCCCGGCGCGACCGGCTCCAGGCGGCTGCGGCCGATGAAGCCGCGTTCCGTCAGGCGAGCGCGGTGAACACCGTCAGGGCCTATGAGCAGTATTTGTCACAGTTTCCCAATGGCGCCTTCCAGGTCCAGGCTGTGGCGGCACTGGATGCGCTGAAGCCGGCGGCCGGGCGCACATTCCGCGATTGTGCCTCCTGCCCCCTTATGGTGACCCTGCCGGCGGGCACGGCCCAGCTTGGCGCACCGCCAAGCGATGCCGATGCCAGCCCGGCAGAAGGCCCACAGAGGCCTGTGAGTTTTGCGAGCTTTTTCGCCATTTCAGAAACCGAGGTGACTTTTCTGGAGTGGCAGGCCTGTGTTTCGGGCGGTGGGTGCCAGGCTGTGGCCAGCGACAATGGCTGGGGCAGGGGCACCCGGCCCGTGATCAATGTCACCTGGAACGATGCCATGGCCTATGCTGCCTGGCTGAGCCAGGAAACCGGACAGGATTACAGCTTGCCCAGCGAGGCCCAGTGGGAGTATGCCGCCCGTGGCGGACAGATCGGCGCGCTGCCGGGTGGGTCGGCTGCGGCTGTCTGCGCCCAGGCAAACGGGGCAGCGCAGGAAAGCGGACTGGCATGGGCAAACAAGGCCTGTGCGGACCCTGCGCCGGACCGCACCTTGCCAGCCGGATCCCTGATCGCCAACGGTTTTGGCGTGAAGGACATGGTCGGCAACGTGGCCGAGTGGACGCTGGATTGTAACACGCTGAACCTGCGCGATGCGCCAGCAGATGGAACGGCTGACCTGCGCGGTTCGTGCAACCAGCGCGCGGTTCGGGGCGGGTCTTGGTTTTCCGGGCCCAAGGATCTGAGGTTCACCGCACGGCTCATGCTGCGCCGTGGCGACAGCAACGACTTCACCGGGTTTCGCGTGGTCCGGAAAGTGTCGGGTGGTTAGACCCCTGGCCGGTCGTGGTGCGTTCAGGCTCCAGTCATTGGGACGGGGTATGATAAGAAAATGACCAGAGCCACGATCATCGCGCTTGCCCTGGCTCTCCTGCCGGCGCCAGCCCTGGCGCAGGAGAGCCCGGAGCCATCGACAGGCAGTGCAGGCTCTCCTGACACCGACAGCACCGACCAGTCAGAGGAAGACTGGCGTCGCTCCCAGCGCAAGGATGATGCGGACACCTATGACCCGATCTCAAATCCGTCCCCCGTCGGCGTGGGCGTCAACATACCTGAACCCAGGGAGATCGACCGCCTGCCCGAGGAATCACGCCGACACCTGAACCGGCAGCGTGCCCGGGTCATCGCCGAAGCTGACCTGGACAATCTCGATCCCCAGGATGCCTCCTATACACCCAGTGATGCGGCGAAGTCCGATCCGGGCCTGATGCGCGATGAGCAAGCCGCCTGGGCCGAAATCATGGAGGGTCTCACGGGCGCAGGCGCAGCCAGCGGCGAGGGCAATGGTCAGGGTCCGAGACAAGGACAAGGCCAGGACCAGGGACAGGGCGGCGGACCCATCGCGGATGCGGGCCGCGGTGATGGTGGCGGGGCTTCTAACGGTGGCACCGGCTCGGCCGGC
>CAZVES010000060.1:0-15769 GCA_964625835.1 uncultured Hyphomonadaceae bacterium | reverse complement strand
TGAATCCCGATCTTGAGATCCAGGGCGTTGTTCTGACCATGTATGACCGCCGAAACAATCTGTCCGACCATGTGGCCGATGATGTTCGTTCCATGCTCGGCAACAAAGTCTACGACACGGTGATCCCGCGCAATGTGCGCCTTTCCGAGGCCCCATCCCACTCAAAGCCTGCCCTGCTCTATGATCACCAATGTCCTGGAAGCCAGGCCTATATCAGATTGGCTTCAGAGATGCTCCAGCGGGAAAAAGCCCTCAAGGCGGCCTGAATCATGACCGAACCGAAAGCAAAGCCTAGTCGTATGGGCCGTGGTCTGTCCTCACTGATTGGTGAGGTCGAGGCTGTTGGACCGGCGGGCGATGCAGAAACTGAAACCGAAGCAGTCCCCAATGTCCGGGCTGGGCTCGAGCTGCGCGTTTCAGATATACGCGCCAATCCTTCACAGCCGCGTCAGGTCTTTGATGAATCCGCCCTGGAGGAGTTGGCGGAGTCGATCCGCATGAGGGGCGTGTTGCAGGCGATCCTGGTGCGTCCGGACCCGAAGGTCTCGGGAAAGTATCAGATTGTGGCGGGCGAGCGGCGTTGGCGCGCTGCAAAACGTGCCGGACTTGAAACCATACCTGCGGTCGTCAAGGATATGGACGAGCTGGAACTGCTCGAAATCGGCATCATAGAAAATATTCAGCGCACGGATCTTAATCCGATGGAGGAGGCTGAAGCCTACGGCGCACTCATGAAGCGTTTCGGTCGGACACAGGAGGGCCTGGCCGAGAGCGTCGGCAAGAGCCGCGCGCACATCGCCAACACGCTGCGCCTGCTCAAATTGCCTGATGCGGTTCGTGAGCTTGTTCGTGAACAGAAGCTTTCCGCTGGGCATGCGCGGGCGATCCTGATGGCACCGGACCCCGAAAATGCAGCGGAAATTGTCGTTAACCGCAGATTAAGTGTTCGCGATGCCGAGGCGCTGGTCAAGAAGGCGCGGGATGCGGACGTCAATGAGACGAAGTCGGCGGTCGCGGCTCTTGCAAATGAAAAGGATGTCGACACGGCAGCGCTCGAAGCCGACCTGACCCGGACACTTGGCCTGGCCGTGGACATTCGCCACCGCGCCAATGGCGGCGAGTTGCGGATCAAGTATCGCGACCTCGAGCAGCTCGACGATGTGTGTCGCCGCCTCACAGCGAAGCGCGGCTCTTGATCGCGCACGTCATTTCCGGCTTGAGGCCAGCCTGAGGATATCGGCGACCAGGTGCCGGGTGGCCGGGCCGGCCATTCCGCCGGAGCGTTTCGCATCGGCCTCGCAATCACGGATACGTGCCAGCAGGCGTAGAAGCATCGGCGGGCTCCATATTCTCAGATTGGTCCTGAAGACCGGCCATTGCGCGCGCCAGACCGGAGGGCGGAGCTTCATGGCTGAATTGGGGTCTGTGACTCCCTGTTCATGGGCGGACAGGAGGCGCTCCGCTTCTCTCTGGAAGCCGCGCAGGAGCGAAATGGGAGAGGTCCCGACGGTTTCAAGCCGGTCCAGTTCCGACAGGGCCATGCCGGCGTGCCCTCCCAGGGCATTCGCGATCAGCTCATGTTGCCGCGCTTCGGTGCCTGAGGCCGATATCGCTTCTATGTCTGAAACAGTAAGCTGTCGGTCCAGGTTGTGGGCATAGGTGGCGAGCTTTTCCATTTCAGCGCGAACGAGGCGTCGGTCATTCGGGAGTCCAGTTGAAAAAAGCTCCAGTGCGGAGTCTTCGATCCCGATGCCCTTTTCGTGCAGGTGGCTGCCAACCATCTCCCTGATGTCGGCATCAGTATCAGCGAAGAACTGGAGCGCGGCCGAATGTGTAGCCGATTCGGCTGACTTTCGCAGTTTGGACGACTTTTTCAGAGACCCGCTGATCAGAATCAGTTTGCTTTCATAGCGCCCGGTCGACGTGTCGCCGGCGGAAATGACGTCCACGAAGTGGCGCGAGAGTTTTTCATTCGAGAGGCGGATCGTCACGATGCGCTGTTCGCCGAGCAGCGAGCGCGCTTCCAGCGTGTCGACGAAGTGACCCGGCGACTTTGAAATGTCATCTTCCGTAAGGGACAGTTTTTCGAAGGGCTCGCCGCCGGCCCAGGCTTGTGCGAGCCGGTTGGCCGCATCGTTTGCGACACCTTCGTCTTCACAAAAGACCAGAACGCACCAGACATCCGCTCGCGGGTTACTGACAAAGGCTTCTGCGGCAGTGCCGGAAAGCTTCATGGCGAAGAGGTCAGTTCAATGATCAGTCGGTCGATGATTTGCCGCGCGAGCAGTTGCGCCACAATCTCGCGTGCCTCCGTCTGATTGTTGATGTCCTGGAAAATGTTATCGGGAATGTTGACGGTCGCCTCCGCCCTTTCCGTGCCGGACCTGGCATCATCGCCGAGATCAATCACATAATCTGCCGTAAGCCTGAGGCGGGCCCGGGATGTGGATCCATCTGGCCTGAAGGTCGTATTGATAACCCGTTCCTTGAGCGACACTTCCATCACGCCACCTTGCGGGGCGCCGGGCAGTCCATTCGCGGTCTCGGCCAGCAGGGCCTTGCGAAGCTCATGTCCTGAACGCCCATCAATCTCGTTGACCAGGATCGGACCCGATTGAGCGCTGGCTGAAGGAGCGTGCACGGGCTGGAAGCCGCACCCTGAATGGGCAAGGGCGCCAAGGCCAATGCAGAGTGCGAGCGAGAGGGACTTCATCATGCCGCAACGATATTGACGATCCGCCCCGGGACCACAATCACTTTCTTGACCGTCTTGCCTTCGGTGTGGGCCTGTACGGCTGGATCGGACAGGGCCAGCGCTTCGACGTCGGCTGGCGTTGCGTCCGCGGCCACCCGCACTTGCGAGCGGCGCTTGCCGTTCACCTGTACGGGCAAGGTGACCAGATCATCCTTCAGAAGCGCCGGTTCGGTTTCCGGCCAGGGCGCATGGACGATCAGCGTGTCGTGTCCAATCCGTGCCCAACATTCTTCGGCGAGGTGGGGCATGAAGAGTTGCAGGCAGCGGGCGAACATGTCGCAAGCCTCAAGCCGGTCGGCTTCACGGGCCGTCTCCGCCGATCTGCGTATGCTGTTGGTCCAGTCGTAGAGCGTGGCCACGGCGGAGTTGAAGCGGAACTCGTCCACCGCCTGTTCGATTGCGGCGACGGCCTTGTGGCTCGCCCGGCGCAGGTCGCTGGCGCCCGCCGGGTTCGCTGGCGGCGGGGTCTCCGGAAGCGCCTCGAAATTGGCCCAGACGCGCTGGGCGAAGCGCGCCGCGCCCTCCACGCCGGACTGGGTCCACTCCACGTCCCGCTCCGGCGGGCTGTCGGACAGGGTGAAGAGCCGGGCGACGTCCGCGCCATACCGGGCGATGATGTCATCCGGGTCCACCGTGTTGCGCTTGGACTTGGACATCTTCTCAATCGGCCCGACCGTGAGTGGCGCACTGGTTTCGGCCAGGACGGGGTGCTCGCCCTCGAAATTCACTTCGGCGGGGCTGACCCAGTTGCCGCTTTCGTCCTTGTAGGTCTCGTGGGTGACCATGCCCTGAGTAAAGAGGCCGGCAAATGGCTCGCCATTTGCAACCTTCATCAGGCCAACCTTGCCCATGGCCCTGGCAAAGAAGCGCGCATAGAGCAAATGTAGCACCGCATGCTCCACGCCGCCGACATACTGGTCCACGGGCAGCCAGTAGGCACGCTCGGCGAGATTCTCGCGAGAGGCGAAGCGGGCATAGTACCAGGAGCTATCCACGAACGTGTCCAGCGTGTCGGTTTCGCGTGTCGCGTCACCGCCGCATTCCGGGCATATGCACGATTTCCAGGCTTCGTTGCGGGCAAGAGGATTGCCCGGCATATCGAATGAGACATCCTCGGGCAGGCGCACGGGTAATTCGCTTTTCGGGAGAGGAACAATCCCGCACTCCGGGCAGTGAACCACCGGAATCGGACAACCCCAATAGCGCTGTCTCGAAACGCCCCAGTCGCGCAGGCGGTAATTCACCTTCCGCTCGCCGAGCCCCATGGATTCGATCTTGTCGATGGCCGCGGCCTTGGCGTCGTCAATCGATTTGCCATCCAGGAAACCTGAATTGAAGATCTGTCCGGGACCGGTAAACGCGTCTTTACCAATCTCGTACGTTTCAGCATCTGCGCCGGACGCAAGCACGACCGGTATGACCGGCAGATCGTATTTGCGCGCAAAATCCAGGTCGCGCTGGTCATGGGCGGGGCAAGCGAAGATCGCACCCGTGCCGTAGCCCATCAGCACGAAGTTCGCGACCCAGACGGGCAGGGTGCGATCCTCGAAGGGATGCTTCACGCTGAGCCCCGTATCGAAGCCCATCTTGGGGGCTTTCTCGATGGCTTCCTCGGACGTGCCCACCTTTGCGCATTCGGTGCGGAAGGCTTTCAGCGCGTTATTGCCTTCGGCGAGCTGCAGCGTCAGCGGATGGTCCGGCGACAGGGCGATGAAGCTCGCGCCGAAAAGCGTGTCGGGCCTTGTGGTGAAGATCTCCACCCCAGCGCCATGGCCTGTCGGCGCATCGCCGGCCCACTCGAACCGCATCTGCAAGCCTTCAGACCGGCCGATCCAGTTGGCCTGCATGGTGCGCACCTTCTCGGGCCAGCGCTCGAGCGTCTCCAGGCCGGCCAGAAGGTCCTCTGCGAAGTCGGTGATCCTGAAGAACCACTGAGTGAGTTCGCGCTGCTCCACCGGCGCGCCTGAGCGCCAGCCCTTTCCGTCGATCACCTGTTCATTGGCCAGAACGGTCTGGTCGACCGGATCCCAGTTCACCTTCGACGCCTTGCGATAGACGAGGCCCGCCTCGTAAAGGTCGAGGAAGATGGCCTGCTGGTCGCCATAATATTCCGGGTCGCAGGTGGCGAATTCCCGGCTCCAGTCAAGCGAAAGGCCCAGTTTCATAAACTGGGCGCGCATGTCGGCAATGTTCTGGTAAGTCCACTCGCCCGGGTGAACGCCCTTCTGCATGGCCGCGTTTTCAGCCGGCATGCCGAACGCGTCCCATCCCATCGGATGGAGCACGTTGTAGCCCCTCGCCCGCTTGTAGCGTGCAACCACGTCGCCCATGGCATAGTTGCGCACATGGCCCATGTGCAGGCGGCCTGACGGGTATGGAAACATCTCCAGCACATAGGCCTTGGGCGCGTCGCCTGCCTCGTCTGGCGATTTCGCCCTGTAGACGTCCTTCTCGGACCAGGCGGCACGCCATTTGGGCTCCGCAACCTGCGGATCGTATCGAGAGGCCATGACCATCCCCCGGGGTTTCCTTGAAAGGAGAGTTTAACTGACTTCGGCCACTCTCAAACGCCTCGCGCGTTCAAGAATGCGGTTTTCGAGCTGGATCGCCGTGGCCGGATCGACCTCCGCATCAACCCATGTGCCACTCTGATCGACCTGTCTGAACACGCTCACCTTCACGCCATCCGCGCGCAGGCGGGTGTCGAGAATGAACACGGTGGCCTTCAGACGCTCGCCCGGTGCATTGGGAAAACTGATCCAGTCATAGACGATCACCCCGCCGATCGGGTCGGGCTGGCCTGCCAGTGGCATATCCTCCAGCGTATCCAGGGAGGCGCGCCATAGGTAAGGGTTTACACCCCCAGACACTTCTTCAACCAGTTGACGGTCGGCCGAGCTACCAGAGCCACACCCTGCCAGCAATGCCAAGCCTGCGAAGCCGGCGAGAATATAACGCATCTGCATGAAAGCACCTTCGGGGAAACCGCTTGTTGACAGGGTGGTCTATAACAAGGCCCTCAGAGGCGGACCAGTGGGCAGGTGCCAATAGATGGGCCCTGCGCCGAGGGAGTTTACGGTATGCGTGGATTGTTCCTGTCATTTGCACTTGTGGCGGCTGCCGGCCAGGCGCTGGCCCAGGGCGGTGCCAGCCCCTGGGAGGTGACGCGGGAGGCGGACCTGGCAGTGATTGTTGCGCCGGGCGGAAGTTCGCAAGGCGCGGTGGGAAGTGAAGACGCGCTGTATGAGGTCGGCTTGGGGCTGTCTGGCGAGCGCACCTTCCGGAATGGCTGGACGTTCGGGGGGCGTTTGGTCTTTCGTGCATCGGCGGACCACCCGGCCCGCCCCGCTGGCGTTGGGAACATTGCCTCTACCGAGCAGCAGCGGCCTGCTGGGGCCTTTTCCCGCTTGTCGATCGGGCCCGAGTTTGACGACGACGGTCCGCGCGGATCCCTTGAGTCTGCCTACCTGTTTCTTGAAACCGGTTATGGCGAGTTCAGCGCGGGTCGCGACATCGGGATAGCCGCCCGATTCCATGAGGGGAATGTAAGCGCGCTCAGTCGTGCCCGCCTTACCGATCCCTACCTGGACGCCTCTGGAATCTCGTCTATCATCACGCGCCCGGACATCACGGGCCCTTCGATCAAGGCCAGTTATGTCACGCCGCGCTTGCTGGGTGTGCGGGCGGGCATCTCCTACACTCCGGACTCCGAGGCGCGCGGGCTCGACCGCGATGCCACACGCTCTGACGCCGACATCCGGCCGGGCCTCAGCAACGCCTTTGAGTTCGGCCTGAATGCGTCGAGGCGCTTGCGCGAAAGCGGTGTACGGCTGCGTGGCGGGTTGTCCTACAGCACGGCCGAGGTCGACGCGCCCGAAGGATCAGCGGCGCTTTATGATGACCGGATCGATGTGATCGCCGCGGGCGCTGAAATCGAATGGAATGACAATTACCGGTTCGGCATGAACTGGTTGTCGGCCGATGAAGGCCTGGCATCGGGCGGGGATTATGTGGCCTGGAGCCTTGGACTAGGCTATGAGCGCGGTGACTGGCGTGGCTCGCTGAGCTATGGCGAGGCCGAGCTTGACGCATCAGGCCTCGATTCTAGGGGTTTCTCACTTGCACTGTCCCGCCAGTTCAATGACCATCTTGAAGTCGGGGCAGCCTGGCAGGGTCGCGACCTTGGCCCCCAGGGCGGGCTTTCCTTCGTGGGTGGCGCGCCGCAGGCTGAATTCGAGGGTGTTGTTGTTGAAATCACACTCAGTTTTGAAAACTGATCAGTTTCTGATTGTTAATCTTCTCTTAAATGCTCTATCGGTTATTTAGGTGGGGTAACTTCAGGGGATAACCGTGCGCTTTTCCGTTTTCTCATGCCTTCTCGCTTCGGCGGCCTTCGCGTTGCCCGCGATGGCGCAGGGTGAGTCCGTCGAGATCGACCCCTTGGACATTGATGCGCCGTCGATCTCGGAAACGGAGTCGGCAGAGCCCGAATGGTATCGCCAGTTCACGATCGCGGCTCCACCCGCGTCGCCTGAAGAAAGCCCGGCTTACGCCGGCGTGCCCTCTGAAGAGTTCAGCTTCAATTTCAGCGAGGGAAATCGCTGGCGTTTCTCCATTGACCTGACCAGTCGGCCGGAGGAGTCTGTCCTCCCGCGTGAGCAGATGTCGGCCGGTGCCACCTTCCAGATTACACCTCGCTTTTCCGTTGGCGGTGATGTCAGCGTCGGTGCGGATGAGTTGGAAGACCGGGCGGACTGGAATGGCGACGACGTGGAAACCGGCGTACGTCTGCGTTCAGCCTTCAAGTTCTGAACCGCCCAACTGGCCAATGCCTGCAAGTCCGGCCTGGCCCGCAACGCGACCGGCATTTGCGGCTGACAGCCCCCCAAGCGCATAGACTGGTATACCTGCCTTCTCGGTGAGTGACCGGAACCGGCCGGCCCCCATGGCCGGACCGGCACTTGGGCTGCCGGATTGAAACACGGTGGAAAGCACCCTGGCGTCGATGCCCGGCGGCTGGGGTCCGAGCACATCGCTCGGCCTGTGTGCGCTCATCGTGTTGAGGGGCAGGCGGCCGGACCATTTGCGCGCGCCTCGCCACAGTCGTTGTGGCCAGTGGATGCCCTGCGCGCCGACCCGGACCGCCAGTTCGGGGTCGGCGCCAATCAGTAGACAAAATCCGCGAGAATGGGCGATTTTCGAGATTTCGGCTGCGATTTCGTAACGGCTCGCGTCTCCGTAATGGCGAAAGACAAGCCCCCAGCCCCGCGGCAGGACCCTGGCAAGTTCAGTGGCCGGGGCCGAGCGTGTCGGGTCGGTGAAGACCAGAACGGGCGGCAGCGTCCGGCCCAGCCCAAGCCGGGCGCGCATGGCGGCGCGGGCGAACCGTTTTGTGTCAGGCGCATTGGGCGTTAAGTCCATTCCATGACCGATACCGTTGAAACTCCGATCTCCCAACGACGAAAGCGGATACTGGATGAACTGTCCAAGAGCGCCACGCCGGCGCCCGGCCTGATCGCCGTGTCCAAGCGCCAGCCCGAGGCCCGCATCGTCGAGGCGCTCGATGCGGGCCAGAGGGTTTTCGGTGAGAACCAGGTTCAGGAGGCGCAGCGGCGATGGTCAGAGCGGCGCCGGGCCTTTTCGGACCTTGAGCTCCATCTCGTCGGGGCCTTGCAGTCTAACAAGGCCCGTGATGCGGCGGCCCTTTTCGACGTCATTCATAGTGTTGACCGAAGTAAGCTGGTTGATGCCCTCGCCCGGGTAAAGTGTGAGACGGGCGCGCAGCCGAAACTGCTGGTCCAGGTCAACACTGGTGAAGAGCCGCAGAAATCTGGCATTGCGCCGTCCGGGCTGGGCGGCTTGCTCGAATACGCTGGGGACAGGGGTCTCGTGATATCCGGCCTCATGTGCATTCCGCCGGTGGAGGAGCCAGCCGCGCCGCATTTTGCGCTCCTCGCGAAACTGGCCCGCGCCCACAGCCTTGAGGAGGTGTCCATGGGAATGAGTGGAGACTATGCGCTTGCGGCGCGACTGGGGGCGACCCTTGTGCGTGTTGGTACGGCGTTTTTCGGACCGCGCCCGGAGGGTGGGCTCACATAAAGTTCAAACCATCGCGCACATTTTGTGAGGCTGTTGCATTTGACACACACCCGGGGCCTCCAACATGATCGCCAAATCTGTTGGAGCACCCCATGACCGCCGTAAAAACCATCCTGCTTGTCGATGATGACAACGACTTGCGTGAGGCCCTCGCCGAGCAATTCGAACACCATGACGGCTTCGAGACCGTTCAGGCTGAAACCGCTGCCGCGGGCGTTTCCATCGCCGACACCGAGCGCATAGATCTCATCCTCCTCGACGTAGACCTGCCGGACAAGGATGGCCGTGAAGCCTGCAAGCAGATGCGCGCCCATGGCATCAACATTCCCATCATCATGCTGACGGGCCAGGATGGCGACGCCGACACGATCCTCGGGCTGGACGCCGGAGCGAATGATTATGTCACCAAGCCCTTCAAATTCTCGGTCTTGCTGGCGCGTGTGCGGTCCCAGTTGCGCAGTTTCGAGCAGAGCGAAGATGCGACCTTCCAGATCGGGCCCTATGAATTCCGTCCCTCGATGAAAGTGTTGAGCGAGGGCGAGAACAAGAAGATCCGCCTGACGGAGAAAGAAACGAACATCCTGAAATACCTTTACAGGGCGGGCGGCAAGACGGTTCCCCGCGATGAGCTGCTTTCGGAGGTGTGGGGCTACAACGCAAATGTGACCACCCATACCCTTGAGACCCATGTTTATCGCCTGCGTCAGAAAATCGAGCCAAATCCGGCCAATGCCCGGCTGCTGTTGACAGACAGTGGCGGATACCGCCTGCAACCCTGAATCACTGCCTCGAAGCTTCGCCTGCTTAGCGAAGACAGTTGCCAACTGGTTTAAGCCTTGCAAGCATTTTACCAGAAATCGGTAACTCTTGCGCAGGAGGTGAAGGCCATGTCGAATTGGAACAGATTGGCCGCCCTGGTTGTGGCTGGCGCCCTGTGGGCTGTGCCAGCCATGGCTGACGGACGGGACCGCGTGGTGGTCCAGGGACCGATGCCTCTCGTGGCCCACGCTCCATCGGCCTGCGAATATGGGCGCAACCATGATGGCTCATGCCGTGCAGGCGAGACAGTGACCCGCGTCACACATAGCCACACGCGCACCCCAACCACGGTGCGCCGCGTCGTGCGCCACGCGCCCGAGGTTCGCCGCGTGACCGCCAGTGCTGGCCCCCAGTATGACTTCTCCGGATTCAATGGCGGTGTCGGCAGTGACATCGCAACGGGCGTTGTCTCCGGCGGGACGCGTGCGGTGATCATCAAGGGCGCCGGCCCATCGCCCCGCTTCTCCGGGGTGCCGGGCCGCGCATTCGCCATTGCCAGGGCGCGCGGCGGTTGCTGCCACTGACGGGGCCTGCCGGGCTTCGATTTCCTGCCAACAGCACTTGACCGGGAGCGCCGGGGCGTTGATGTCCACGGGCAGACACGCTGCCTTTCCGGAGCCCCGATGACCCCTATTGTGCGTGCCATCCTGGCTTTTTTCCTCGTGCCACTGATCGTGCTCGTGGACCAGTGGACGAAGTACCTTGTCCTGAACGCGCCGCAATTCCGCGCGCTGGATTGCCTTGACGGTCAGGCGCGATGCGGTCGGATTGAGGTGAGTCAGGTGTTTGACCTCACCATGCTCTGGAACCGCGGCATGAGTTTCGGAATGCTCCAGTCTGATGGACCGATGCGGTGGGTGCTGGTTATGGTCACTCTGGCGATCGCAATTGGCTTCGCAGTCTGGCTCGCAAAAGTCGAACGCCGGCTAAGCGCCCTGGCGCTGGCGATGGTCGTGGGCGGCGCGATCGGGAACGTGATCGACAGGGTGCGGTTTGGTGCAGTCGTTGACTTCTTCGACTTCAGCGGACTGTGGCCGCCCTATTTCTTCAATTATGTTTTCAATGTCGCGGATGCGGCAATTAGTGTTGGAGCCGTCTTGCTGTTTTTTGATCAGTTTATACTGTCGCGGGAAAAGCGAGCGGCGGAGACCTCCGCCTGAGCTCGCTCGCTGGTAAATGGCCGAGCGGGTCGGGACAAGTGCCCCAGAAGTGAAGTGGATGCGAATATGAAGAAGTTGAGCGTGATCGCAGCAGGCGGTGTACTGGCCATGACAGCCGCCTGTGCCAGCGGTGCGTCGAACCGCGGTATTAACACGAGTCAATCCGATGAGTTTCGCGTGGTCACCAAGGCCCCGCTCACTGTGCCGCCGGACTACAGCCTGCGCCCGCCGAGGCCCGGCCAGGCCCTGCCGGCAGAGGTGATGGAGGAGCGCGCCATCGTCACCGCCTTCGGCACCAGCATTGGCCAGAACGCATCGCCGGGAGAGCGCGCGCTCATCCGCGCGGCGAATGCCCAGGCTGTGAGCCCTGTGATCCGGTCCCAGGTCGATTATGAGGAGGCGGCCATGCTGCGCAAGTCGCCCACGATCGCCGACCGCGTGCTGTTCTGGCGCGGGGATGATGAAGAGGCTCGCGCCGTCGCTGAAAGCGACAATGCGACGGGCGGTGCGGCGGTCACGATCAACCAGGGCAATGGCCAGCGCGTCAAGCTGCCCGGCACCTGAGCTGGTTTCAAAGAATGATGCAGGCCAAAGGAGCCCTTATGTTCCAGAAAATTGCCGGTCTTGCCATGGCTTGCGCCATGCTTGCGGTGTCGCCGGCTGGCGCGGACAGGGCAGAGATGCCCGAGTGGGCGCCCGAGACGTTCGAGCTGGAAAACGGCATGGACGTTGTCGTGCTGCCTGATCATCGCGCACCGGTCGTCACCCATATGGTGTGGTACCGGGTGGGCGCGGTTGATGAACAGCCGGGAAAGTCCGGCATCGCGCACCTCTTCGAGCATGTCATGTTCCAGGAAACCGATGACCTGGCCCCCGGCGATTTCGACGAGATCGTCCAGCGCAATGGCGGCCAGCTCAATGCCTTCACAAGCTGGGACTACACCGCTTATTTCGAACGCGTCGCCAAGGACCGGCTCGAACTGATGATGGAGCTTGAGGCCGACCGGATGCGCGATCTCATCATCAATGATGATCCTGAAGGTGCCTTCATCACCGAACGTGATGTCGTCAAGGAAGAGCGCCGACAGCGCGTGGAAAACAATCCCGGCGCGATCCTGTTCGAGCGGATCATGGCCAAACTCTACCCCGATCATCCCTATGGCATCCCTGTGATTGGCCACATGGACGAGGTTTCGGCCCTGACGCCGGATGACGGGCGTTATTTTTACAACACATGGTATTCACCCGACCAGGCCATTCTCGTGGTGGCCGGCGACGTCACCGCGGCGGATGTGCGCCCGATGGCGGAGCGCACCTACGGGCAGCTGGAGCCCACAGGCGTCGACACGCGCCCTGGGCGCGGCTGGGACGCAGTGGCCGATATACAGTCCATTCAGACGCTGTCTTACGGCGATCCGAAGGTGCGCCAGCCCGAATGGGATCGCTATTATCTGTCCACCTCCTTCACGCAGGACCCTGATCTCGCCTACGCCTTGCAAGTTGGCCTCGATGTCCTCGGCGGTGGCCAGACGAGCCTGCTCTACCAGTCACTGGTCGAAGACAGGAAAGTGGCTGTCAGTGCGGCCGCCTGGGGCTGGCTGACGTTGCATGACCGCGCACCTGCCGGCTTTTCTGCCAGTCCTGCGCCGGGCGTGAGCCTTGATGAGCTCGAGTCCGAATTCATGGCTGAAGTGCGCCGGATCCTCGCCGAAGGCCTGCGCGAGGAAGACGTGACGCGGTCACGGAACGCCCTCGCGGCCGCCTCGATCTATGGCCGTGACAGTCAGTCCGGCATGGCCAACCTCTATGGCCGCGTGCTCTCCATCGGTGGCGACGTGGATGATATTCTTGAGTATCCCGACAGGATAAGGGCCGTGAGAGCAGAAGATGCGACACAGGCGCTGCGAGCCGTGTTCGGGACCGGCAACAATTACATCAACGGGCGCCTCCTGCCTGTGGAGACGGGCCAGTAATGCAACCGATCCTCAAAACCATCGCTGCGCTGTGCGCCCTCGCTGCCCTCACCGCTTGTGCGGTGGGTATGCAGAGCACACCTGGTGCTGCAGCGACGCCGGAGCCGCTGACCCTGGTCGATGATAGGCTGGAGATTCGTATTCATGAGGGCGATTTTGTCCGTATCGAGCAGTTCACCACGCCCGGTGGTGTCTCGGTCTGGCTGGTCAACGAGCCATCCATTCCCATCGTCTCGTTCCAGGTGGCCTGGCCGGGTGGCTCTGCTTCCGATCCTGCGGGGCTGGAAGGCCTCGCCGGTGCGATGACCTATATGATGAATGAAGGTGCAGGCGACCTGACGGCGCTAGAGTTCCAGAAGGCCATGGAAAGCCTGAACATGAGTTTCGGCTGCGGCGCGGGCCGTGACTGGACAAGGTGCTCGGCCTCCATGCTGCGCGAAAATGCCAGTGAAGCGATGGATCTCGTGGCCCTGGCCCTGTCGCAGCCCCGATTTGACGAGGGTCCGTTTGAGCGTTTCCGTCGCCAGAGCGAGGTGTCCCTTGCGCGGCGCGAGACCAATGCCCGTTTTCTGGCCGCAGACGCCACAGAAACCGCGCTTTACCCCGATCACCCCTATGCCCGCGAGCTTTCTGCCGAAAGCCTGTCAGCGATCACACGCGACGCCGCACGGGCCCAAAAGGACCAGATCATGGTGACGGAGGGGATGCTCGTAACTGCGGTGGGCGCGATCACGCCGAACGAGTTTGCCCCACTGATCGATGCCGCGCTGGCCGGCCTGCCGCAATCGAGTGACCTTGAGACACCTGGCCCGGTGGTCATGGCCGATCCCGTTGCCGAGCCGATTTTGGTGTCTCTGCCCCAGCCACAGAGCCTCGTCAGTTTCACCGCACCGGGCCTGCAACGGGACAATCCCGACTTCTTTCCTGCCTATGTTCTGAACTACACCTTTGGTGGCGGTGGCTTTGGAAGCCGCCTGATGGAAGAGCTCCGGGTGGAGCGCGGCCTGACCTATGGCATTGGCACCGGCCTCACTTTCGGCGGCGAGATTGCGACCTGGCGAGGTTCAGGCCAGACCAAGAATGAAAGCGCTGGCGAATTCATCGATCTCATAAAGCTCGAAATGACGAAAATCGCCACCGAAGGTGTGACCGAGGAGGAACTGTCCAATGCGAAAGCCTACCTCACTGGGGCCTATCCCCTGGGTTTTGACAGCAACGCGAAGATTGCCGGAAATATGATGGGTTTGCGCCAGGAAGGGCTCGGCGTGGACTATTTCGATCGGCGCAATGCCCTGGTCGAAGCCGTTACGCTGGAAGACGTGAACCGGGTGGCCGCCACATATCTGCGGCCAGAGAACTTCACTTTTGTGGTGGTGGGCGAACCCGGAGGCATGGAGCTGGCATCGGCTAATTGAGGACTTAAGACCGGGAGCCATGCGCAACTCGCCCGTGCGGTGGCTCACTTGGGCGTGAATTTCCGTTGAAACATGAACGCAGCCTAAACAGGCCCTGAATGCGATGGTGTCATCACATTCAGGGCCGCCCAGGCAGTCTCCTGGCCATGCCACTGGAACAGGAGACCCCCATGAGCCTCAAATGGATCATCCGGACCGCAACTGCAGCCCTGACAACCCTTGCACTTGCCGCGCCTGTCGCGTCGGCGGACCGCGACAAAGATCGCCGGGGCGAGCGCGCCGAAATCCTTGTCGACCGCCTGTTTGGCGGCCGCGTTCACAATGGCGGCTTCCGCTCGGTCGACGATGATGACGACTGGCGCCGTGGCAACCGTGATCGTCGCTCCCATGGCCGCCATGGCGGTGGTCTCGTCCTTTTCGAGCATCCTGGCTTCCGCGGCGACCGTTTCCCAATTAACGGAGCAATCCGCAATCTCCGTCGCGCGGGGTTCAACGACACAGCCTCCTCTCTGGCTGTGCGGCGTGGTGTATGGCTGGTGTGCACCGATCCCGATTATCGCGGTGACTGCCGTGTGTTCTCGGGCGATCAGAGTGCCTTCTCGCGCCGTGGCCTGAATGACCGGATCAGTTCGGTGCGCCCGGTCAGTGAGCGGGAGGCGCGCTGGCTCGCCCGAAATCGTGGTGATGATGGGGGGTTCGGGCACGGGCATGGCCGCAATTACAATGCATTTGGAATTGGCAACCTTGGCCGTTTCGGCCATGCGGACCTGATCGTCTACAAGGACCCCCACGGGCGTGGCAGTGCCTTGCCAATCAATGGATCCATCAGCTACCTGCGCTCTGCTGGCTTCAACGACACGATCAGCTCCATCGAGGTCCGTGCCGGCCGTTGGGAGATTTGCTCGGACCCGGACTTTCGCGGCCGCTGCCGTATCATTGACCGCTCCATCGGCTATACGAAAGACATTGGATTGAACGATAATATCTCCTCGGTGCGACGGATCGACGGTCGGCGGGGCGGGCGCAGGGACACAGATTGGCGGTGGTAGGAAAAACCTCTGAAAACCCGGAACTTGTTGTGGTGGGCGCCCTGATGGGCGCCCATGGCGTGGGCGGGGATGTAAAGGTCAGGAGCTTCACCGAAGTTCCGGATGACGTGTTTGCCTATGGCCCGCTTCTGGATGAGTCGGGTAACCAGGTCCTCGACGCAAAGGCGGTTCGCGCCGCGAAGGATCACTTCATTGCAACGCCCCGCGAGGCGCGCACGCGCGAGGAGTGGATGGCGATGAAGGGCCAGCGCCTGCATGTTCCCAGGGACGCCTTGCCCGATACCGATGGGGACGAGGTCTATATTGAAGAGTTGGTCGGCCTACGCGCGCTCGGTTCTGACGGAGGCAGGCTTGGCAGGATCAGGTCTGTCCAGAACTATGGCGCCGGGGACCTGCTAGAGATTTCGCCAGAGAGCGGCGGAAAAAATGTATTGGTGCCGTTCACGCAAGATGACGTTCCGGAAATCGACTTGGAGGCGGGCACCCTTGTGATTTCCAG
>CAZVES010000059.1:0-16061 GCA_964625835.1 uncultured Hyphomonadaceae bacterium | reverse complement strand
GCTGCGGTCACGGGCCAGCATGTTGAGGCCGCCTATAGTGACACTGCCGCCCTGGAGGCGTTTGCCGCGGCCTGTGATGTTGTCACCCTGGAATGGGAGAACGTTCCGATTGCCGCGCTTGAGACGATCACTGCGACCGGCACGCCATTCCGGCCCGGCGCAAACGCCCTGTTTGCAGCCCAGGACCGCGCCGAGGAGAAGGTCTTTCTGGAGGCCTGGGGCATAGGCTGCGCGCCCTGGCGGCTGGTGGATGACCTGGAAAGTCTCGAAACGGCCTTCGCTGAGATCGGGCCTGATGCCATTCTGAAGACACGGCGTGATGGGTATGACGGGAAGGGGCAGGTGCGGCTCTCGGCTGGCGCGGACCTGTCGCGCGCGATCGAAACGCTGGGTGGCGCGCCGGCGATCCTTGAGGGATTTGTCGGCTTTGAGATGGAGATTTCCGTTGTCCTGGCCCGGGGAGCCGATGGCAGTGTCGTGACGTATGAACCGTCCCGGAATCGCCATTCCGGTGGCATCCTGCGCACGTCGAGCGTTCCGGCGCCGCTCGATGCAAGCGTGCTCGGCCGGGCCCGGCAACTGGCAACAACGCTGGCAGAGGCGCTCGACTATGTCGGCGTTCTGGCGCTTGAGCTCTTCGTGATGCCCGATGGCGCCCTGCTCGCCAACGAGTTCGCCCCGCGCGTGCACAATTCAGGGCACTGGACGCCCGAGGCCTGCGTGACGGGACAGTTTGAAAACCACATTCGCGCCGTGGCGGGCTGGCCCCTCGGGGTAACGACACGGCTTCATGCGGCGCAGATGCAGAATCTGATCGGTGAGGATGCCGCCTGCGATATTGCCGAACTGCTGTCGAGCGGAAGCCTCACACTCTACGGCAAGGATGAGATCAGGCCCGGGCGCAAGATGGGTCACATTGTCAGGCTGCTGGACTGATCATCCGGCGCCGCGCGCGCCCGTGAACAGGTCGAGAAAGGGTTTCACCACACGTCCACCCGTCTGGCCCAGGCGCATGGCCAATTTCAGCCGCCTCTGGATGAACCCGTCGAGGTCTTCGCTGTTCGGTTCGCGTTGCCAGTAAAGAACGACAGGCGGGATGATCGAAGCGAGCAGGCCCCGCTTTGTGTACCTGTTATAGTCTTCGGAGGTGTCGCCTATGGCGTCCCACACCATGTCCGCCACGCTCCAGCAGCGTTGGACAGCGTCACCGGCATGGGTTGGCCAGAAGCCGCGCGCACTGGCGCGCTCGACGGCGGCGCGGTGTGGGGCGAGTTCATCAAGCCAGGCCCGAACACCAAAAGCGACACGCTCATGGACGCGCATGTCGCCGATTGGTGCGGCCTCGATCCGCGCCCTGGCGGCGCTTTCCGCACCATCAAAGAACGCCTCAATCAGGTCGCTGACACCACCCGGCGCTGCCAGGGCGCACTCACCTGCACCAATTTCAGCCATCTGGGCGGCGCGTCGGGCGGCTGTCTCGGTCCAGCCTTCTTCGGGCACAAGCGGCAGGAGCGCCTCCAGCCATCTGGAGCGAATCTCAGCCGATGGCGTTGTTTCGCTGGCGTTATCTGTGGTAGTCATCATCAAAGGCCCGTGATATACGCGCTGGCTTAAACACCGACGCACCTGCAAGCACCAAACTAATCTGGGGGCGCACGCCGCCAGAACCAAATGGAGAATTGACCATCGTACAGATCATCGTCCGCGACAACAATGTCGAGCAAGCCCTGCGCGCGCTAAAGAAAAAGATGCAGCGCGAGGGACTTTTCCGGGAAATGAAATCGCGCACCCACTTCGAGAAGCCTTCGGAGAAAAAGGCGCGCCAGCGCGCCGAGGCTGTGCGACGCGCCCGGAAACTCGCCCGAAAGCGCGCCCAGCGCGAAGGCCTTGTCTAGGCCTCTGCGGACACTCCAAGTCTGACGAAGCCCCTGCACGCGCTGCAGGGGCTTTTTTCTTATGCCTTCCCGATGCCGACGCTGCGCTTGAGCATGCCCATGGCATCGCTGACGCCTGCGCCATGCACTGCGCCTGCGCGGTAAACACGTGCGGCCAGCCAAAGGATCGCGAGCGTGGCGAGCGTCATCAGGCCCAGTTGGCCGAGTACTTCCCACAATGGCGGATCGGTCGGCATCCGCAGGATCAGCAGGAAGGGCGTGAAAATGGGCACCCAGGCCATGGCGCCGATGATCGGGCTTTCGAGGTCCTGCAGGGCAATGGTGACCATGAAAAGCGGCACCATCATCAAAATGATCAGCGGTGTCATCAGAGTCTGGGCTTCCTGTATGGTGTCGCACAGCGACCCCAGTGCGAGGAAAACCGAACCATACATCAGGTATCCGAGGACAAAGCTGATCAGTGCGGGGATCAGCATGGCCGGGTCGAGCGCGGCAGCGACGCCGGCGGTGACCACACTGCGCACATCTTCGGACATGGCTGAAATGCCAGCCACAGTGACCGCTGTGCCTCCCAGCGACCAGACGGACATCAGCGTCAGGGACACGGCGAGCACCGCGATCAGCTTGCCTGCGAGAAGGTGCGGGAGCTTAACGGATGTCAGCAGCGTGTCGAAAATCTTGTTGGAGCGCTCTTCGATCGTGCCCATCAGCAGATAGTTCACGACCGAAAAGATGAGCGTCCACAAAA
This sequence comes from uncultured Hyphomonadaceae bacterium, assembly GCA_964625835.1. Classification (GTDB taxonomy): domain Bacteria; phylum Pseudomonadota; class Alphaproteobacteria; order Caulobacterales; family Hyphomonadaceae; genus UBA5336. The sequence goes on along the minus strand of CAZVES010000059.1, from coordinate 13,418 downwards.
GGAAGGTCAGACCCACGGCCACAAATTGCGGTGCGCGGTCCGCGATGGTCATTTCAGCGCTCTGCGTAGCGTCGTCGCGCAACAGCTTTTCGGTGATGGGCGGGCGCTGTTCGACAATTCGGTCCAGGATGCCTGGGTCGACGTTCTCCTGGCTGAAAACCGTATCCTGGGCCATCTTGTCAGCGGCGCGTCTTGCGATGCCTGTGATGCCGGAAAAGCTCGCGCTCTCGCTCCAGTATTCGATCTCCTCTCCATTGAAGATCAGGGCACCGAACAGGGCGCGCGGCCCCTCTGGCGTATCGACCTTGAGATCACCGGACAGGTAGGGCCGAAGGCCTTCTATGTCGCGGGCCGGGGGTGGAACGATTTCATAGTCGCCCGCGGGGATTTCCACGCCCGCAAGCTGCGGTGAGGCGGCAGCGAGGGCATCACCGGGCACCTGCCCGGCATCAATCGCCGCATCATAGCGCTCAAGTGCGGCCTCGGTCTCGGCCTCCCCAACAAGAAAGCCGTTGGTTTCGATCATGCTCCTCGCCACTGTGTTGGCCTGCTGGTCCATTTCATTGGCCACTGCTTGCTCGAAAGCACCATTGACGTCGATGACGGTGAAGTAGCGCACGGGCGTCTGTGAGGCCGCCAGCGACGGCAGCATGATGCCGAGTCCAAAAAGGACTGGCGTGATCAGGAGGCCAAGCCAGAATCCCCAAGCCGTAACATAGCCGAGATAGTCGCGCCGGGCGACAAGGTAGATGGAACGCAGCATGTCAGACCGCCTCTTTCAGCTGAGTGGCATTGGCCCCGGGCGGGGCGTCGCTGCCAGCCAGCGCAATGAACACGTCACGCAGTCGCGCTTCTTCCTGTTGAAACCCCGTGATGGGTGCGCCCGCATCAATCGCGGCGCGCAGGGCATTCTGGGCGCTGCGCCCATCGGGAAGCATGATAGTCCACCACGTAGTTTCGTCGCTGTGATCTGCGTTGTCGGGTGCCGCTTCAAACCCCGAGGCGGAGAGAGCGGCCGACAGGTCGAAGCCGTTCTCAACTCCGATCCTTGCGCGTCGGCCTAGGGCGTCGAACGCGGCTTCAAGCGTGCCGTCGAACACCTTGCTGCCCCGGGCCATCATGACGATCGACTGACACAGGCGCTCAGCATGTTCCATCACATGGGTGGAGAAGAGGATGGTGGCACCGCGGGCATGCTCTTCGCGAATGATCTCTTCAAGCGCCTGCTGGTTGACCGGGTCAAGGCCGGAAAAGGGCTCGTCAAGGATCAGGAAATCCGGTCGGTGGGCGAGGGTCGACAGGATCTGGACTTTCTGTGCCATACCTTTGGAAAGCTTGGAAACCTTGCTGCGAGCGAACGCGCCAAGGCCCGTGGCATCCAGCAGTTCGACCGCCCTTGACTGGGCCTGGGCGGCGGTCAGGCCCTTCAGGCGAGCAAAATAGGCGATGGTATCGCGGGCATTCATCTTCTTGTAGAGGCCGCGCTCCTCCGGCAGGAAGCCCACGCTGCGAAGCGCCTCCAGTTGCGGCGGCGCGCCGAACAGGGACACCGAGCCTTCGTCGGGCGTCATGATCCCGAGCGCCATGCGCAGGCTCGTGGACTTGCCAGCGCCATTCGGCCCGAGAAATCCGACAATCGAGCCTTCCGGCACGTCGAAGCTGAGGCTGTCGACCGCGGTGAAAGCGCCGAAACGCTTTGTGGCACGCTCGAGTATCAGGGGTGACTGGCTCACGCTCGCGATCCTCCGACAGGCTTTCTCGTTTAACGATAAAGGCCGGCTTAGATCACAAACAAGCCCTTGCCAAACCCCTAATGGGCGAGCAGCATCATAGGGTGAAATTCGATCTGGGACCCACACCGCACCTTTCTGAGCGGCAGACAGCGACCACTTCCTCGGCGCAGGGTAGTGCTTTGCGGGACATCGAAAAAGCGCTCGACCGTCTGGACAGTGGCGATTTTGGCTATTGTGTCCAGTGTGGAAGCAAGATTGAGTTGGCGCGGCTCTGCGAAGACCCAACCAGGACAACGTGTCTCGAATGCAAGGACTAGCCCCGCCGGAGCGCCTGGCTCACACCAGGCCGGCCTACATCAAGGCGCGGCCTACCATGATGACAATCTGGATAAAGATTGCGGCGGCCGTCAGGCTGATCACCGTGATCATCCAAGTGCCGCCCAGCCCCATGAGCAGGCCACCGAGCAAGGCCGCACCCGCGCAAAGGACCAGCGCCACGATCCAGTTCATGCCGAGCGCCAGGGTGAGCGTGGCATATGCGACAATGGCCATGATGATGCCTGATCCCCAGACCGATGCGGTGATGAAGCCCTTCCAGGTGCTTTCCTGATCGCGAATGTCCATGGAGCCACGGGTGTAGTCGGAAGTAGCCATGTGAGTGCTGGTCCGTTCTGGAGGTTTCAGACCGTCATGCCGCCGGCCTGCCTGTCGGTCAAGACGTCACCAGCGCGCAGTCCAGTCAATTGAGCGTGTCGTCATCCTTGGGCGGAATCTCTGGCACGAAAGGCTTGGGGAGCGGGGCTGCCGGCACACCTTCGTCTTCCAGGGCCCGGGCCTCGTCCTGTGTGGTTGCGCCCCAGATCGGCCTGTCCTCGATCTCACCATAGTACATGGCGCGAGCCTCATCGGCGAAACGATCGCCGACAAAGTCGAAATTGGTGGCCACATGGGCCCTCGCCTTCTCGACGAAGGTCCTGACCATGTCTTCCGGCGAGTTCTCTGCCACCTTCTTCGTGCCGGCCAGGGCGGGCGCCATGATCTGCTTCGAAACCGAACTGGAGTTGCACACAGCGCAGGTGAGGAGGCCGCGGGCTTTCTGTTCGTCGAAGGCACCGGAGGAGGCAAACCAGGCCTCGAACTCTGCGTCGCAAGCAGAACATACCAGGGCGTATCTGATCATGCCACAGCCGCCGGTCAGGCCGCCAGGAGCGGGTCCAGCTTCCCGGCCCGTTCAAGCGCCATCATCTCGTCGCACCCGCCAATATGGGTGTCACCGACAAAAATCTGGGGAAAGGTTCGCGCGCCGCCTGAGCGCTGGACCATTTCCTGCTTTTTCGACGCGTCCATCCCTGCATCGATCTCGACGAAATCGGCACCCTTGGCATCCAGTAGCCGGAGAGCGCGAACGCAATAGGGACAGAATGCGCGTGTATATACGGTGACCTTCGCCATTTCGCTTGGCACTCCATTGGTTTGACACCCAGTTATATAGATGTGTCGCGCACGCGCACAACGCGCGCCAATGTCAATACATCGACCCGAGCCGCGCCAGCCTTGAGCAGGGTGCGCGTGCATCCGGTCAGGGTGGCCCCTGTCGTCAGGACGTCATCCACCAGGAGAACCGTCTTGCCGGCCAGTGCGCTTTCGCGACCCGGGCGGACCGCAAAAGCGCCAGCCACGTTACGATGGCGCGCTTTCGGGCTTAGCCCGCCCTGGCTGGGCGTTGGCTTGCGTCGCTTCAGGATGTCGATGCGAACAGGAACACGGGTGCGCCGGGAGAGTGCAGCGGCCAGCCAGCCCGACTGGTTGTAACCGCGCGAGGCCAGGCGGCGATAATGCAGTGGGACGGGGACGATCAGGTCCGCCCGCTCGACAAGCGAGCCCCCGGCCTGGAGCATCCAGCCAGCCAGCGTTGACAATCCGTCTCGTCGTCCGGCCCGTTTCAGGTCCAGCACAATGCGCCGGGAGGCCTCGTCATAGGCCAGCGCAGAGCGCGCGGAACTCCATTTCGGCGGTCGGGCAATGCAAGCCGCGCAAATGGCGAGTGGGCCCAGGTCAATCTCCTGTGGCAGGCCGCACTGGTCGCAGACCGGCCCAATAAGGAATGTCAGTTCAGCCCATTCCTCGGGCGGCACCGCACCCTCGCCAATGTCGCGGCGCGACGATACGAGCGAGCGTGAGGGCCACAGCGCTTCCAGGCCTGCACCGATCAAACGCCTGGCCCGCCCGCCAAGCCGCGCCATATCCAGATTGATGACTGCCAATGCGCCCCCCATCCTGTTCGATCTGGCGCGCCAGACCCGTTTCAGGGATCGCGCGGTCCACCAGTTTGCCGAGTATGACTTCCTGAAGGTGCGCCTGTCGAGCCAGATGGCCGAGCGCCTGACCGACACATCCCATGATTTCCAGGCGGGGCTGGATCTTGGCTGTCACACAGGTGAGCTCTCCCGCGCGTTATTCGAAACGGGCAAGGTGGCCCGGATGCAGGGGGTGGAGACGAGCCCGGCCATGGCGGACGTCGCGCAGGGCAGGGGCCTGGAGACGGCGATCTGGGATGGCGAGACGCTGCCCTTCGAGGAACGCCGGTTTGACCTTGTTGCCAGCGTGCTGTCCCTTCACTGGGTGAATGATCTCCCGGGCGTGCTCATACAGATCAACCGTATGCTGAAGCCTGACGGTTTGTTCCTGGCCGCCTATTTCGGGGCAGGGACACTGTCAGAGCTGCGTGAGTGCCTGATGCAGGCGGAAACAGAACTGACAGGCGGGGCGGCTGCGCGCGTTTCACTCTTGCCGGGCCTTCAGGATTCCGCAGCCCTGCTGCAGAGGGCAGGCTTTGCCTTGCCGGTGGCCGATGTGGACACGGTGACGGTGCGATATGACAGCATGTTTCACCTCATTGATGATCTGCGCGGAATGGGTGAGCAGGCCGCCTTCGCAGCCGGCGGGCGCGCGCTGTCACGGCGTATCCTCTCGCGCGCAGCGGAAATCTACGCCCACGAGTTCGCCGACCCGGATGGGCGAATTCGCGCCAGTTTTGTTGTCACATGGTTGTCGGGTTGGGCGCCGGCGCCAAACCAGCCGCGCCCCAAACGTCCTGGCAGCGCCCGCGCATCCCTGGCTGAGGCGGTTGGCAGTGTGGAGAAAAGCGCAGGCGAAAAGGCGGGCAAGTGACGTGACCCTGCCTTGCCGAAAGGTCTTCTATCCTCGGCCGCGATAGGGAGGGACCCCCGTTTCGGGCACCCAGAGGCCCTCCGGGATCGGGCCGGTTTGCCAGAAAACGTCTATCGGAATGCCGCCGCGCGGATACCAGTATCCGGCAATACGCAGCCATGTCGGCTCGATCAGGCCGAGGATTCGTTTGGCCACGTCCAGCGTGCAGTCTTCATGGAAGGCGCCATGGTTGCGATAGGAGGAGAGGAACAGCTTCAGGCTCTTGCTCTCGACCAGCCAGTCGCCAGGGGCGCAGTCAATCACCAGGTGTGCAAAGTCCGGCTGGCCTGTCACCGGGCAGATGGACGTGAACTCCGGCGCGGTGAAGCGCGACAGGTAAAGCGCGCCCGGATGTGGATTGGGCACGCGTTCCAGCTTCGCCTTGTCGGGGCTCTGGGGCAGGCCGGTCTGGCTGCCGAGCTGGTCAAGTCCCTGATAGGTCGGGTTTTCAGCCATCTATCCCTCAATCTTCTTTCCGAACATCATGTCCCAGGTGCCGATCACGAGCACCAGTACAAGACCCGCTGACCCAATGGCGACCCATGTCAGCTCATAACCGGCGAGGTAGACCGACGTGCTTTCCAACGGGGTCGGTATGAAATCGAACAACATGCCCATGTAGACTGCATATGTCCCGAGCAGGATGACGCCTTCCGATCGCGAGAAGCGATGGCCGGTCACTCCGAACAGCACCATCAGGAAGGTGGCAAGCAGCAGCGCGCCGATGTGCTCAAAACTGAGGATCGGCAACTCGGCCACGCCATGCTCGACGCGCGTCTGAAGCCCGGTGTCGGGATCCACGGCCAACGGCGCTGTGGCGGCGTCATTCGGGGCAAACATGGAAAACGGCGTGATCGCGGCGGTCATGCCTATGATGCCGGACAGGTTGAATATGTTGGAGCCGATGACATTGCCCAGGGCGACGTCGCTGCGTTGCCTTAGGGCTGCCACAACTGAAGTTGCCAGTTCCGGCAGGCTGGTGCCGATCGCCACGATCGTCAGACCGATCACGGTTTCGGAAATGCCCCATTCGGTGGCCAGGGTGACAGCGCCCTTGACGAGGAAGCGGGCTCCAAGCACCACGCCGGCAATACCCGCTGCCGCCATGATGAGGCCGATAATGAAGGAGTCCGGGGCACCCATCGATTCGCCTTCCTCCTTGTGCATCTGGGCGGCCGGAGCCTCGGCTTGCCTGTCAAGGATGACCGTAGCGACCACATAGGCCAGCAGGAAAAGCACCATCGCGATGCCGGTCACCCTCGAGAACATGTCGAAATAGACCATTACGCAAAACACGACCGTGACGAACACCATGACGATGGAGTCGCGCGCCAGGGCGCGGGGGTTGGTCACGATTGGATAGAGCAGGGCGGCCACACCGAGCACCAGCAGGATATTGGAAATGTTGGAGCCGACCACATTGCCGACCGCGATCCCCGTGGCGCCCTGGCTGGTGGCCTGCAGGGTCGTGACAAGCTCAGGCATGGAGGTGCCAAAGCCGACCAGCGTCAACCCGATGATCAGCTCCGACAGGCCAAGTTTCCGCGCCACGGCCACCGATCCGCGCACCAGGAATTCACCGCCGAGGGCAAGGCCAATGAGCCCGACCAGGATCAACCCGTAAGTCATCATCTCGATTCACCCATCACGTTTCGCGCCCTTATGCCAAGGGCCGGTGCCTTCGCCAACGGGAAAACTCCATGGGCAGCGCGGCAGGATCTGCACTTCTCATGGCCGTCGGTGGCGGTCTACTCTGGCGATGCACACAAGCAGGGAGAGCGCCATGAAGGCTTTTGAGGGAAAACATGCCATTGTCACGGGGTCATCGGCCGGGCTGGGGCGGTCCATGGCGGTCAAGCTGGCCGAAGGCGGGGCCCATGTGATGGTCAATTTCGCGTCCAGCGAGGAAGCGGCCAACGAAGTGGCAGAAATCTGCCGTAGCCACGGAGTTGATGTGAAATGCGTCCGCGCAGACATGGGTACGGATGCGGGATGCGAAGCATTGGCGCACGCGGCCCGCGAATGGGGCCAGGTCGATATCCTGATCAACAATGCCGGCACGACAAAGCGGGTGCCAGACCATGCCGACCTGAAAGGGCTGACACGGGATGACTTCCTGCAACTGACTTCGATCAATGTCGCTGCCCCTTTCCTGATGGTGCAGGCTTGCGAAGACCTGTTGCGGGCTTCCCATGAGAAGACAGGCAGGGCCGCGGCCGTGCTCAACACCTCGTCCATCGCCGGGGTCACCGGCATCGGGTCGTCGGTTGCCTATGCGGCCACCAAGGGGGCACTGAATACGCTCACACTGTCGCTGGCGCGCGCGCTTGCGCCGGCCATCCGCGTCAATGCGGTCTGTCCGGGCTACATCGATACGCGCTGGTTTTCAGATCATATGCCCGAAGAGAAGTACCTCGCCATGCGCGCCAGTGTGGAAGCGCGCACACCGCTGCAGGCGGCCAGCGGACCCGATGACATCGCCGATGCCGCGCTGTTCCTCGTCTCCGATGCTTCGCGTCATGTGACGGGAGAGACCCTTCTTGTGGACGCCGGCACGCACTTGGGATTTGCCTCCCTGTCCATGCGGTGAGCCGTTTTTCCAGGGTTTTCTTGCTCCAATAGCGGGCAAAGCGCCCGATCTTTGGTCAGAATGTGTGCAGTGGTGCGTCCTCCGCACAAAGATTAACCCTTTTCATTGCTGCAACCGCGAAAGAAGCGCGTTCTGGCAGGGCTGAAGACGATACGAAAAGGGAAGGTTTCTGATGCGGCACTTATTGAAATCCGTTTCGCTTGCTCTGGTCATGGGCGCTGGTTTTATCGGCACTGCTCAGGCCGAGGGTGAGTTCTCCGGCACGGTTACGCTCACCTCGGACTATGTGTTCCGCGGTTTCACCCAAACGGATGGCGCGCCCACGGTGCAGGGCAGCCTCGATTGGGCCAGCGACAGCTTCTATGTTGGGACATGGGCATCTGGCGTTGATTTCGGTGACGGAACCAGCACGGAAGTCAATGTCTATGCGGGCTGGACTCCTAGCTACGGCAATTTCGATTTTGACCTGGGCGCGGTCTACTACCTCTATCCCGACGCGCCAGACGATCCGGAACAGAACTTCATCGAGCTCTATGCCGGAGCGGGAACAACGCTCGGCGAGCTGGTCGATGTCGGTGCATCCATTGCCTATTCGCCGGAATTCTACGCCGAATCCGGGGCGGCCGTTTACTATGCCTTTGCTGCGGGCCTGCCCCTAGGAGACACTCCGTTTGGCGTTGATGCCAGCATCGGATTCCAGACCTTCCTGGACGATGAGGACTGCATGGATTGCGACTATCTTGACTATTCGCTGGGTGTGACCACGGCTTTTGAAGGATTTGACCTTGATTTCCGCTTCATCGGTTCCGATGGCGACGGCGTGGAGGGCCTGGATGATGGCGGACCTGCGGGCGAACGCTTCGTGATCTCCGTTTCAAGGTCCATGTGATCGCGACCGGGGTGACGCGGCCGGCATTTTTGGGGGCCGGCAATCACCCCATCCTCCCTCCCGCATGGGGCGTGCCCTCCATGACCTGTTGCGGGTAACTTCAGCGCCGTCGCTCACACCAGTGAGCGGCGGCCTTTTCCATATGGGCCCCTCACCTCATCTCCAGCAGACCAGCTCATCCCAGCCGAGACATTGTTCGGTATGGACGCAGCGGTCGAGCTGAGAATACTCGTGGAGGTGACGGTGCTGAGCTTTGTTGCCAAGCGCGCCTGCGGCTGGAGTGTTCCCGGAGGCACACAACGCTCCTTCCTGCTCGCGCAAGGCAGTGAGTTCACATTGGTCGCCCCCTCCATTCTCTGCGTGATCTCGTTCCAGCTAATCGCCAATGGCGCTGAGGCCCTGATGGACGCGCTGCTGAACGCGGTCGTGTTCGCTACCACGGCGCTGTCGCGGGCCGCAGGACACTTCTGGGCCGACTGGGGTATGAAATTGTCGCGCAAGCTCCCCGAACGCCTGCGCATGGATGCCCCGTCTCCCCTGGCCGAGGCCAGCACCGATGGCGCGCGTCCCGTGATCGTCTTCGGCATGACGCCCAACGGCCGGCTCGCCGCGGATGTCGTTCGCAACCTCGACCTGACCCATATCGTCGTGAACAATGACCCGGAACGCTTCCTGTCGGCCCAGATCACGCCGATCCTGCGCGAACGCTTTGCCGCGCTTGAGGATGCGGCCGATGCCAGGCGCTGCGTACGAAACCTTTGTCGACGTCGGAGGTTGAATGCGGCTCGACCGGCACCGGGAAAACCCTTATGTGCCCCGAATGACAAGTGACTGGTCCGCCGCTTCAGGAGTTGCAAATGAGCACCAGGGCAGAAGCGTCTCCCGACGCAAGTGACACGGTCCTGTCCGCCACCTTGCGGGTCTGGCCACTCCTGCTCGGCATCTGTCTCCTGCTTGCGGGAAACGGCCTGCAGGGCAGCCTGCTGGGTCTGGTGGCCGAGGACCAGAGCTTCTCCAGTGCCATGACAGGCATCATCATGGCGGCCTATTTCGTGGGCTTCCTGATCGGTTCACAAGTGTCTGAGCTTTTCATCTCCCGTGTCGGTCATGTGCGCACATTTGCGGCCTTCGCATCCCTTGGGTCGGTGGCCATTCTTGTCCATGGCATCTTCATTGAACCGTTAACCTGGACGACCATGCGACTGGTGACCGGGTTTTGCTTTGCAGGTCTCTACGTGGTCGCGGAAAGCTGGCTGAACCGGGAAACCACCAGTGAGCATCGCGGTGGCCTCCTGGCGGTCTACATGATCGTCACCCATGTCGGGCTGGCATCGGGCCAAGGGCTCCTGAACCTTGCACCGCCCAGTGGGCTTTCGCTCTATGTCGTGGCATCCATTGTCCTGTCCCTTGCCGTCCTGCCGATGCTGCTGAGTTCTGCGCCACAACCCCATTTCGAGTTCGGACGCGAACAGATGGGCATCCGCAAACTGTGGCGCGTGACCCCGCTGGGCACTGGCGGATGCTTCCTTGCCGGCATGGCGAACGGCATCGTTCTGGGCATGGCGGCGGTCTATGCCAGGCGCCTTGGCCTCGACGTGGCGTCGATCTCCGTCTTCATGGCCGCGATCATGATTGGCGGAGCAGTTTTCCAGTGGCCAATCGGGAAGGTGTCTGACCGCATCGACCGGCGCTGGGTGATTCTCGCCGTGGCCATTGCGACGGCCCTTGCCACGCTCGCGATGCAGATGGTGGCGTCCAACACCCTGGCGCTGGTCGCGGCGGCCTTTGTGCTGGGTGGGTTTGTTCTGGTGCTTTATCCACTGTTCCTGAGCTACGCCAATGACTGGTTCAACGCCGAGCAACTGGTGTCGGCTTCCAGCGGGCTGGTCATGGTGTACGGTGCCGGGGCGATGGTCGGGCCAATCGGCACAGGTTTTTTCATGGGCAGGTTCGGCACGGCCGGTTTTACCGGTTTCCTGGTCGCCCTCATGCTGGTCACCGTGGTTTTCACCGCTTTGCGCATCAGGGCCACGCCGGGCCCGGACAACCAGGAAGACTTCCTGGCCACACCCGCAACCGTTGGCGTCAGCGAATACTGGGCAGAGGGTGCGGCTGAAAGCGCTGAGAGCACCGAAAACGACGAGGCGGCAACCGGCGAGGTCGCAAGCCTGCCCGCCCAGGGATGAGGCGGGCTTCCGGTCGGTTCCGCTCAGATCGCTTGTTTGAGCTGTTCTGCCAGGTCCGTTCGCTCCCAGCTGAATGTGCCATCCTCGCCCGGCGTGCGCCCGAAGTGGCCATAGGCGGCGGTTGGGGCATAGATCGCCCGGTCCAGCCCAAGCCCGTCGCGAATGCCCGCCGGGGTCAGCTTGAACACTTCGCGCAGGGCTCTTGCGATTTTTGCCTCATCGGCCTGCCCCGTGCCGAACGTGTCGACATAGATCGAGAGTGGCTCGGGATAGCCGATGGCGTAGGAGACTTGGATTTCGCAGCGCTCAGCAAGGCCAGCCGCGACCACATTCTTGGCCAGGTAGCGCGTGGCATAAGCCGCTGAGCGATCGACCTTCGACGGGTCCTTGCCCGAGAACGCCCCGCCGCCATGGCGCGCTGCGCCGCCATAGGTGTCCACGATGATCTTGCGGCCCGTCAGGCCCGCATCGCCATCGGGCCCGCCAATCACGAACTTTCCGGTCGGGTTGACGAAGAACCGGTCCTCCGGCGGGAACCAGCCCTCTGGCAGAACTGTCTCCACGATGGGCCGAATGAGCTCGCGCAGAGTGTCTTGGCTGATATCTTCCCTGTGCTGGGTGGAGACGACGACGGCGTTGACGCCAACGGGCTTGCCGCCTTCATACTGGAGCGTGACCTGGCTCTTGGCATCGGGCTCGAATTCCGGGCGCTCGCCGGAATGGCGCAGGGCCGCCATGCGCTGCAGGATCTGGTGGCTGTAGACCAGCGTGGCCGGCATCATCTCCGGTGTCTCGTTGGTGGCAAAGCCGAACATGATGCCCTGGTCGCCGGCCCCCTCTTCCTTGAAGAGCCCTTCGCCGGCCTCCACGCCCTGGGCGATTTCGGGGGACTGGTCATGGACGAAACAGGATACGTCCATCGTTTTCCAGTGGAAGCCGTCCTGTTCGTAGCCGATGCGTTTCACGACGTCGCGCGCGGTCTGGATCATCTCTTCGTGGGTGACGTCGACGCCGGGCCGGGTGCGTACCTCGCCGGCAAGAACCACACGGTTCGTTGTGGTCAGCGTCTCGACGGCCACCTTGGCGCGCGGGTCGCGGGACAGGAACAGGTCCACGATCTGATCGGAAATCTGGTCGGCGACCTTGTCCGGATGACCTTCGGAGACGCTTTCGCTGGTGAATTCATAGTCGGTTTTCATGGGTCTGTGTCTCCGCGAAGGGGGGCTGTTCAGTTCAAAATGACGGTACGCCGGCCCGAAAGGAAGACGCGCCGCTGGGCATGGGCGCGCACAGCCTGCATGAGGGCGGCCGATTCCAGGTGCCTGCCGATGCGGATCATGTCCGCAGGGCTTTGGGCGTGGTCCACCGGCTCGGTCACCTGTGTGATGATCGGGCCTTCATCGAGGTCTGCGGTGACATAATGCGCCGTCGCGCCGATAACCTTCACGCCGCGGGCATGGGCCTGGTGATAGGGCCGCGCGCCTTTGAAGCTGGGCAGGAAGGAATGGTGGATGTTGATGCACATGCCCGCCATCCTCTGGCAGGCCTCATCGGAAAGCACCTGCATGTAGCGGGCAAGCACCACAAGCTCCGCGCCGGTCTGTTCGATGATCTCGAACAGGCGCGCCTCTGCGGCAGCCTTGGTGTCAGCCGTCACGGGCACCTGATGGTAGGGCAATCCGAAATGGGCGAGTGCCGGGCCGAGATCGGGATGGTTCGAGACGATCGCCACGGGCTCGATGGGGATTTCCTCGCGCCGCGCTGCGCTGATCAGCATGTTGGCGCAATGGTCGGATTTCGACACCATGAGCAGGGTCCTGACCGGCGTGTCTTCCCCATACAGGCTCCAGGCTGCGCCTGGCCCCTCACTCCGCGCCATGTCGACCAGCGCCGCTTCGAGGCCTTTCAGGTCGCCGGCCTTCTCGCCATCGCGGATCACGAGACGGGCGAAGAACTGGCCTTCTGCCTCATCGCCAAAGGTGCGCGAGGCAGCGATGAACCAGCCCTGCTCGGCCATGAGCCGCGCCAGGTCGGCCACAAGGCCCACCCGGTCGCGGCACTGGAAGCGCAGGATGTGACTGGTCGCGGTCTCAGGCACCTGCCCGTTCCTAGTATCGGTAGTGTTCAGGCTTGAACGGTCCATCGTCATCCACGCCGATGTAAGCGGCTTGTTCATCGGTCAGTTGGGTGAGATTCACGCCCAGCTTCTCAAGGTGCAGCATGGCGACCTTTTCATCCAGGTGCTTGGGCAGTGTGTAGACCTTGTTTTCGTACTGGTCGCCATTCTGCCAGAGCTCCATCTGCGCGAGCACCTGGTTGGTGAACGAGGCCGACATCACGAAGGATGGGTGGCCGGTGGCGTTGCCGAGGTTCACAAGCCGGCCTTCCGAGAGAAGCAGGATCCGCTTGCCATCGGGGAAGGTGATCATGTCGACTTGGGGCTTGATGTTGGTCCACTCGAAATTCTTCAGGCCCTCGACCTGAATCTCATTGTCGAAGTGGCCGATGTTGCAGACGATGGCCATGTCCTTCATCGCTCGCATGTGGTCGACGGTGATGATGTCCTTGTTGCCCGTGGCGGTGACGAAGATGTCAAACTGTGGCGCGGCCTCGTCCATTGTCTTGACCTCGAAGCCGTCCATGGCGGCCTGCAGGGCGCAGATCGGGTCCACTTCGGCCACGGCCACGCGAGCGCCTGAGCCGGCCAGCGAAGCAGCCGAACCCTTGCCGACATCGCCATAGCCCGCCACGAAAGCGGTCTTGCCCGCCATCATCACGTCCGTGCCGCGACGGATGGCGTCCACAAGGCT
>CAZVES010000058.1:0-16247 GCA_964625835.1 uncultured Hyphomonadaceae bacterium | reverse complement strand
GCAGGTCGATGAACATCACCCCGCCATGGTCGCGCCGGCGGTGCAGCCAGCCGGACAGTTTCACCGATGCGCCGACATCGGACTTGCGAAGTTGCCCGCAGGTGTGGGTGCGGTAAGCGTGCATGGGCATGGCCCCTTGGCAGGTGTGGAGGTCTTCAATAAGCGCCCTGCGATACGCCGCCGCGCCCGGCGATGCAACAGCCCGGGCGACACACGAGAACACTCGATTTTGAAAGCGAGTTCCGCTAGGCCCGCCTGATGCCCAACGACCCACTCATACCGATTACCCGCCAGGACGACCTGACAGCCTTCTGCGAGGCTCTTTCGGCCAGTGACTTCATCTGCGTCGACACCGAGTTTCACCGTGAGACGACCTACTGGCCCCAGCTCTGCCTTGTCCAGGCCTCTGCCCCTGGCGTGGAAGGCCTGATCGACCCGCTGGCCGAGGATCTCGACATCGCCCCCCTCCTGGAGCTCATCGCAGAGCCAGCGAGGGTGAAAGTCTTCCACGCGGCGCGCCAGGACTTGGAGATTTTCAACCGGCTGATCGGCACGCCGCCAGCGCCGGTCTTCGACACCCAGATCGCGGCCATGGCGCTGGGGCTCGGCGATTCGATTTCCTATGACAATCTCATCAGGGCCGTGACCAGGGCGCAGATCGACAAGTCCAGCCAGTTCACCGACTGGACGCGCAGGCCCCTCAGTGAGAAGCAGCGCGCTTATGCGCTGGGAGATGTCACCCACCTGCGCGACGCCTATCTGGAGATGCGCCAACAACTGGTGTCGCAGGGGCGAGTGGCATGGATTGAAGAAGAGATGGCCGCCATGTCGGAGCCCGATCTCTATGACATGAGCCCGGAAAACGCCTGGCAACGACTGAAAATGCGTAAGCCGAAGAAGGAGTATGCCGCGATCATGGCAGCAGTCGCCGCGTGGCGCGAACGGGTTGCCCAGGACACTGACCGGCCGAGGCGGCGCATCCTGAAGGACGATGCCATCCACGAGATCGCTGAGCAGAAACCCCAGGATGAAGAGGCTTTCAATAGACTGCGCTCGGTGCCAAAAGGTTTCATCCGTTCACGCCATGCCGAAGGCCTGGTGGACACGGTCCGCGCCGCGATCATGGCGCCGGATGATTTCGCCCCGCCTTTCGAGCGCCACAGGCAAAACCCCCAGGTGCCGGCCGGAGCCCCGGAGATGCTCAAGGTCCTGCTCAAGCATGTCTGCGACGAGGTCAGCGTCGTGCCGCGCCTCATCGCCAATGCTGCCGACATCGAACGGATCGCGCGCGGTGATGACCCGGCCGGCATTCCCGCCATGAATGGCTGGCGACGCGAGGTCTTCGGCGCGAAGGCCGAAGCGCTGCTGCACGGCAAGCTCGCCCTCAGCTTTGAAGAGGGTCAGGTGCGCCTGTTCAAGGTGTAGCCCGCCCCCGCGTGACAGCACCCGAAAACCCGGCCATAGGCTCACCGCCATGATCGAATTCATCATGACCCAGTGGCCACTGATCCTCGCGCTGGCCGTGGCAGGGCTTGCCGCGGGACTGGCCGCGGGCCTCTTCGGAATCGGCGGCGGGGCTGTGATCGTGCCGGTGCTTTTCTTCCTGTTTTCCGAGCTTGGGTTTGAGCCGACGGCCATGCACGTCGCCGTCTACACATCCCTGGCCACGATCATCGTGACCTCCGCGCGTTCGGTCATGGCGCACAACAGGCGCGGCGCCGTGGATTGGGACGTGGTGCGCAGCTGGACCCCCTGGATCGTCGGCGGAGCCATTGCCGGCACGCTGGCGGCCGGCCAGATCCCTGGCCGGGGGCTCACCATATTATTTGGTGTCATGGCATTTGTTCTGGCCGCACAACTCTTGTTTGGGCGGCCCACCTGGAAACTGGCAGAGGACCTGCCCGCTGGTGCCGGCCGGGCGGGGCTGGGCAGTTTCATTGGCGGCCTGTCTGCACTGATGGGCATTGGCGGGGGCACGTTTGGCGTCTCACTGATGACGGTGTGCGGGCGCACCATCCACCAGTCCGTGGCGACAGCGGCGGGCTTCGGAATTGCCATTGGCGCGCCGGCGGCGATCGCGTCAGTGTTCACCGGTTGGGGGCGAGAAGGCCTGCCACCGGGCAGTCTCGGCTTTGTGAACCTTCCCGCCTTCGCGCTCATCTCCGTCTTCACCGTGACCATGGCGCCCGTCGGAGCAACCCTGGCCCACAGGCTCAATGCTTCATTGTTGCGCAGGTCATTCGGTGTCGTGCTTGCCCTGGTCGGGGGGCGGATGCTCTATTCAGCCGTCACAGGCTGAGCGCTACTGGCGCAGGATCAGGTTGCCGCGCCTGAATTCATAGCTCTCAAGCTGGGACAGGAAGGTCATGCCAAGGAGGGACTGGTCCAGCCCGTCCCGCAACACCATGGCCTCGACATTGTCCACTTTCACCCGGCCGATCGAAATCGCGTCCAGCAGGACAGATGCGCCCTTCACCTGCCCGCCAGCCGTCCGGATCGTCCAGTCATAGTCCAGCGCTTCCGGTCGCAGGCCGAGGCGCTGTGCATCGCGATAGGTCAGCGCGACAGTGGAGGCACCAGTGTCGACCATGAAGCTGACATGGGTGCCGCTGACATTGGCGTCGGCCCAGTAATGGCCGTCATCCTCGAGTTTGAGCAGGGCTGCATTTGCAGGCAGGCGCGGATAGGGATGGGCGAGGTCGGGTTCAGCCGGGCCTGGCGTGGTGGCGTTGACAGTGGTGACTTCGTTGGGTGCTTCGGTCCTGGGCGCAAGATAGACATTGACCGCCAGCGTGATGACGCCCACGAGCACAGCAGGAGCAATCACGTCACTGGCTTTCATCCGACACTCCCAGCTTCCCGAGCGCCCTGAGCGTGTCCATGCGCCGGCGCAAATCACTTTCGACGCGGTTGCGGCCGGTCTCTCCCAGGGCCACCCATCCGGCGATCTCGTCGAGCGCGCGCCCGCAGCCGAGGCACCACCCTGTCTGACCGTCTATCGCACAGACCTTGATGCAGGGTGAAGAGATTGGCTCAGATGTCATGAAACTGCCGCGTGAATCGTTGATGGTGTTGCAGGAACTGCATTTGTACGGGGCTTGCAGTCGCCGCAGGCGTGTGTGTTTGTGGTTTCGCAATTCATGCGTGACTTGTGTAAGATGTACAGGAGCAAGGAGCAAGCGTCGGTGATCTCGATGGACCCTTCCGATCGTCCCTTCGACGATGTTCGAGAACTTGTCATGCGCGAGGCGGCGCCGGACAGGGCCTGCGCCGAGCAGGTCAGGCAGGCCCTGCTCGGCATGGGCCGCGAAGGGGATTTCGGATATCTGGGACGCAGCGCCGTCTGGCTTGCCGAGTGGCAGGGGCGCTATCCCCCGCGCCTGGAAATGCCGACACTTGCCATGTTCGCAGGTTCCCATGGCCTGCTTTCCGAAGGTGTCTCGCTTTCGAGGGACACCGACACGCAGGCGCAGGTTGAAGCGCTGAGATCAGGCACCGCCCCACTGTCAGCCATCTGCGCGCAGAATGAAGCCAATGTCCGCGTGTTTGAGCTGGCCATCGAAAAACCCACGCGCAACATCGCCGAAGACGCCGCCATGACGGAGAAGGAATGCGTGGCGACGATTGCCTATGGGTTCGAGGCCCTGGAAGGCGAGCCAGACCTGCTGGCACTGGGTGTATTGGGCGCCGGTATTGGCACGGCTGCGGCGGCGCTGGCCTGCGCGCTGTATGGTGGCTCGGCGGATTATTGGGTTCGGCCTGGCGCTGGCACGCCGTCAGACATGACGCACAAACGCGCAGAGCTCGTGAACCAGGCCCTGTCGCGACACCGTGGCCATATCGAAGACCCGCTAGAGGCCCTGGCGCGCCTGGGCGGGCGGGAACTGGCCGCCGTCGCCGGTGCCATCATCGCTGCACGCCTGCAGGGTGTGCCGGTTATACTCGACGGCTTTGCCACCACGATTGCGGCTGGCGTGGTCCACGCCATCTCGCCTGCAGCCATCAGCCATGTGCGGGCCGCCCATGCGACAGGCCGACCGGCCCACCAGGCCGCGCTGGAGCGCCTTGATCTCGATCCCATGGTGGAATTCGAGTTCCAGACCGGTGGCGGCCTCGGCGCGGCGACCGCGGTCGGCATCCTGCGGACGGCCTGCGCACCCTTCCTGGCCAAGCCGAGAGGCTGATCCACAAGGGAGCGAGCCCGAGAGTGCGGCACGTTGACGTTTACGTGCGCGTCACCTTGAGGTTTTCCGACTTTCGACTAAGGTCCAGCACAACATTCAGGACAAAAGGATAATGCCATGAATCTCGAATTCACACCCGAGGAAGTCGCCTTTCGCGAAGAGGTTCGGGCCTTCATCGAGGAAAATTATCCCAAGGACCTTGTCGGCATGGGCGCGCGCGAAGACCTCACCCGCGACCAGTTCCTTGCCTGGCATAAAATTCTGGGTGAAAAAGGCTGGGCGGCACCGGCTTGGCCGGAAGAGTATGGCGGAACGGGCTGGACTTCGACCCAGCGTTATATCTGGTCGGAGGAGAATGCGCGCGTTGATGCGGTGATGCCGCTTCCCTTCGGCGTGTCCATGGTTGGTCCTGTTATCTATACCTTTGGCTCGCAGGAGCAGAAAGACCGGTTCCTGCCAAAGATCCTTTCTGGCGAAGAGTGGTGGTGCCAGGGCTATTCCGAACCGGGCGCCGGCTCTGACCTTGCCAGCCTGAAGACCACAGCCGTGCGCGATGGCGACCATTATGTCCTGAATGGCCAGAAGACCTGGACAACCCTCGCCCAGCACGCCGACTGGATCTTCATCCTGGCGCGCACGGACCCGAATGCGGCCAAGCCGCAGGAGGGGATCAGCTTCTTCCTCGCGCCGATGGACACGCCCGGTATCGAAGTGCGCCCGATCATCACCATCGATGGCGGCCATGAGGTCAATGAGACCTGGCTGACCGATGTGCGCGTGCCTGCCAAGTATCTGGTCGGTCAGGAAAACCAGGGCTGGACCTATGCCAAGTTCCTGCTTGCCCATGAGCGCTCGGGCATTGCCGGGGTGGCGCGCTCCAAGCGTGGCATCGAGAAGCTGCGCCAGATCGCGTCGACCGAAGTGCTCGACGGTGAACCACTGATCGGTGATGGCGATTTTTCCCGAAAGGTCAGCCAGCTGGAGATCGACCTCACCGCGCTGGAGTTCACAGAACTGCGCACGCTCGCGCGCGAAAGCCAGGGCAAGGGACCGGGGCCGGAAAGCTCGATCCTGAAGATCAAGGGCACAGAGATACAGCAGCGCCTGACCGAACTGACCCTTGAAGCGGTCGGCAATTACGGCGCGCCCTATTTCCGCGGATTCCCAGAGGACGGCTCTAACGAATATCCGATCGGGCCCGACTACAGCCACCAGTCCGCTCCGATGTATTTCAACATGCGCAAGACCTCCATCTATGGTGGCTCCAACGAGATTCAGCGCAACATCATCACCAAGATGATCCTGGGGCTTTAAGGGCCAGGCGAACGAAACTGGAGGCGGCGTCTTACACGGGCGCCGCTTTCATATTAGGCTAGCAAAAAATGCCGGGAGTCCGGCCACCGGGAGGACCAAAATGGATTTCAATTTCACCGAAGAGCAGACCATGATCCGCGACAGCCTCTCCAGGCTGATCCGTGAGCAGTATGACTTCGACACACGCCGAGAAGTCGTGGCCAGTGATGCTGGCTGGCGCCCGGAAATGTGGGCCCAGTTCGCAGAGCTTGGCCTGCTTATGGCACCCTTCAGCGAGGAAGATGGCGGTCTTGGCGGCGGGCCGATAGATGCCATGGTCGTCATGGAGGAGTTTGGTAAGGGCCTGGTGGTCGAGCCTTACATTCCAAGCGTGGTTTGCGGCGGGGGCTTCCTCAAGCATGCCGGGTCAGCCGCCCAAAAGGAAGACCACCTGATGGGCATCATGTCCGGCGAGCAGGTCTTTGCCTTTGCCTGGGCTGAGCCCAGAGGCCGGTTCAATCTGGCCGATATCCAGACCACGGCGAAATCCAACGGTGGCGGCTACGTCATCAACGGCCACAAGGCTGTCGTCATCGGCGCGCCCTGGGCGACCCATTTCGTGGTGACAGCCCGCACATCGGGTGACCGGCGCGATGCCAGCGGCGTGTCGGTCTTCATCGTGCCGAAGGATGCTTCGGGCGTGACAACACGTGACTATCCCACCGTAGACGGTCGCCGCGCCTCTGAAGTCTATTTCGAGAATGTCTCGGTTGGCGCTGAGCACGTGATCGGCGATGTCGATGGGGCGCTTCCGCTGGTCGAGCGGGTCGTTGACGAGGCCATCGCAGCGACCTGCGCGGAGGCCTGCGGCGTGATGGGCGTGGCCCACGCCATGACTGTGGAATACTCGCGCCAACGCAAGCAGTTCGGCACGCCCATAGGCAAGTTCCAGGTGCTCCAGCATCGCATGGTGGACATGTTCATGGAGCATGAGCAGTCCATCTCGATGACGTATATGGCGACTCTGAAGCTTGGCGAAAGTGAGACGGATCGCAAGAAAGCCGTTTCTGCGGCCAAGGTCCGTATCGGCCAGGCCGGCCGGTTTGTGGGCCAGGAAGCGGTCCAGATCCATGGCGGCATGGGCATGACCGAGGAACTGGCCGTTGGCCATTACTTCAAGCGCCTGACCATGATCGACAGCGAGTTTGGCAATGTCGACCACCATATGAAACGCTACACCGCGCTGAGTGCCATAGACCTGCCGGCAGCGGCCGAGTAGGCTTCAGCCCCACACCTGACCGAGCCCGGCCGTTCTGGCCGGGCTTTTTCGACCAAAGGCAATGAGCGCCTTATGTCCACGCGCCGGCACATTACCACCGGGTCCACTTTCGAGGCCGAAATGGCCTACAGCCGTGCTGTCGTGCAGGGGGACTGGTGCTTTGTCTCCGGCATCACGGGCTATGATTACGCGACCATGAGCCTTCCCGATGGCGTAAAAGCCCAGGCGCGAAACTGTTTTGCCACACTCGCCGGCGTCCTGGCCGAGGCCGACTTCGACATGGCCGACATCGTGCGCTTGCAATATACCGTGACTGACCGCGCCGATGTGCCGGCTGTGGCGCCCATCCTGCGCGAGTACCTCGATCAGGTCCGTCCTGCCGCCACCCTCGTTGTAGCCGGCCTGATGCAGCCCGAAATGCGTTTTGAGGTGGAAGCCACAGCGCTTCGCAGTTCAAATAACGCAAGGTAAGCCTTGCTGTCTGCGTGCGGCTCCATAAACTGGTGCAAATACACCATGAAACGGGAGGATGCGGCATGATCGGTGTCGTTGCAAAACTGACCATCGCCAGCGGCAAGGAAGCCGAGTTTGAAGCCGTCGCCAAGGACCTCATGGCCAAGGTCAAGGCGAACGAGCCCGGCACGCTGACCTACCAGCTCTACAAGTCCCAGAAGGAAGAGGGCGTCTACATCTTCATGGAGGAGTACGCCTCCCAGGACGCGCTGGCAGCCCACGGCAAGACGCCCTACTTTGCGGAGGCCGGCCCCAAGCTCGGGCCCCTTCTCGCCGGCGCGCCGGACATCCAGTATTTCGACATCGTGGAATAGGGGTATCCCATGGACCTGGCGTTCAGCCCGGAAGACCGCGCCTTCCAAGAGCGCGTGCGCAATTGGATCGAGGAAAACTACACCGAGGATTTGCGCCAGAAGATGGCCATGTCCAAGAACGGATATCTCGACCGCGACGGCCAGCTGACCTGGCAGAAGCGCCTCTATGAGGGCGGTTTTATTGCCCCGAACTGGCCGGAAGAGTTTGGTGGCCCGGGGCTCAGCCCATCCGAGAAATACATTCTCCACATGGAAATGGCGGCGGCCGGCACGCCCACTGTGGTTCCCATGGGCGTGTCCATGGTCGCGCCGGTGATCATGGCCTTTGGCAATGAGGCCCAGAAGGCCGAGCACCTGCCCAAGATCCTGAAATCGGAGCGCTGGTGGTGCCAGGGCTACTCTGAGCCCGGCGCGGGCTCCGACCTTGCCAGCCTGCAGATGAGCGCTGTGCGCGATGGCGACGAATATGTCCTGAACGGATCGAAAATCTGGACGACGCTGGCCCAGCACGCCGACTGGATCTTCTGCCTGGTGCGAACGTCCAAGGAGGGCAAGCCACAGCAGGGCATCAGTTTCATCATCTTCCCCATGGACCTGCCGGGCATTTCGGTCTCCGCCCTGCCCACGCTGGACGGGCCGATGGAGGGCGAGCAGGAGATCAATCAGGTCTTTTTCGAGGATGTGCGCGTGCCCATCGCCGAAAGCCTCATCGGCGAGGAGAACAAGGGCTGGACCTATGCCAAATACCTGCTCGAATTCGAGCGCGGCAATGCCTATGCCCCGCGCCTGAAGAACATGCTCACCAAGACGAAGAAGATCGCAAGCCTGGAGCAGGATGGCGCAGAGCCCCTGATCCGCTCACCCGATTTCGCCCGCAAGCTCGCCGAGATAGAGATGCGCGTGGAAGCGCTTGACGCCACAGAGCTGCGCATCTTCTCCGCCCTCAGCTCCGGCGAGGCCATGGGGCCGGAAAGCTCCATGCTGAAATGCGCGGGCTCTGAGGCCCAGCAGGACATCAGCGCGCTGACGCTGGAGGCTGTCGGCGCCTATGCGCAACCCTTCGTCCAGGACACATGGGCCCATTTGCGCGAGGGCAGCAATGCCGCGCTCCCCGCGCCGGACTATGCCCTGCCCGTAGCGCCGAGCTATTTCAACTACCGCAAGACCTCAATCTATGCGGGCTCCAACGAAATTCAGAGGAATATCATGGCGAAGATGGTGCTGGGGCTCTAGCGGCGCGGCGCACCAGGAAAACGGGCAGGGGCGCGAAGCAAGTCCCGCCCGAGGAGGAAACATGGACGCTGCCGTTTCGGCCCGTGACCGGGTCGTCAAGTCATTCTGGACGCGGCTTTCCTATGCGGTCGGTGGCATACCCTATGGGGTGAAGGGAAACGGTTTTTCCTACTTCCTCCTCCTGTTCTACAGCCAGGCCATCGGCATGGACCCAGCGAGCGTGGGGCTCGCCATCTTCATCACCTTTGTCTGCGATGCCCTGTCAGACCCGATAGTCGGCTACATTTCGGACAACACGCGCAGCCGTTGGGGCCGCCGCCACCCGTTTATGTACGCCGCCGCCCTGCCGGTGGCGGCGGCCTACTGGTTCCTCTGGAATCCCCCGGACCTCAGCAATGAAGCGATGTTCTGGTACCTGCTCGTGATCGCGATTTCCGTGCGCAGTCTGATTACGGTTTATGAAGTGCCATCCTCGGCGCTCGTGGCGGAACTGACGACCGATTATGATGAGCGCACGCGGTTTCTCTCCATGCGCAACATGTTCGTCTGGCTGGGCGGGGTGGCGATGGCTGTCATCACGCTGTCATTCCTGCTGGATGATGACGGGGCAGGCAGCGGCTTTACCGACGTGGACGGTTTCAGGGCCTATGGCCTCATGGCGTCCAGCGTGCTCCTGATCGCGATCCTGGTGACCGCTCTGGGCACGCACCGGACCATTCCCTACCTGCACAAGAGTTCCACTGTGCCGGAGAAATTCTCCATCGTCAGGCTGGTGCGCGAAGTGTTCGAGACCCTGTCGAACCGGTCCTTTGCCGCGCTCTTCCTGGCCACCCTGTTCGCCAATACGGCCAGCGGTGTCTCCGGCGCGCTGACCTTCTATATCTATGGTTATTTCTGGGGATTTTCCGCAGACCAGACCAGCCTCATCGTGGCGTCGGTGGCCGTGTCATCCGTGGGTGCCTTCATCGTTGCGCCACGGGTCTCGAAACGCTTAGACAAGCGCAAGGCCGCTCTGGGTCTTGGCTTCCTCGCCTTCACCATCGCGCCGCTTCCGGTGACACTGCGGCTGTTCGGCCTGATGCCTGAAAACGGCGACCCGATCCTATTCCCGCTGATCCTTGGCGTTGTCATCATCGACCTGGCGCTGATCATTTCAGTTCAGATTCTGATGCAGTCCATGATCGCAGACCTTGTCGAAGACGCCCAGCTCAAGACCAAGCGGCGCAACGAGGGTGTTTTCTTTGCCGCCATCAGCTTCACGCGCAAGGCGGTTGAGGGCTTTGGCATCCTGCTCGCCTCGGCGATCCTGGCGCTGATTGCCTTCCCGGTCGGCGTGGCGCCAAGCGCGGTGCCCGATGAGGCGCTTTTCCGGCTCGGCCTGTTCTACGCCCCGACCCTGTTCATCCTATGGATGATCATGCTGGGCCTGTTGTCGCTCTACAAGATCAGCCGCGAAACCCATAACGCGAATGTCGAGGCGATTTCGCGGATGGAGGTGCCCGAGTTCCCGGAGCAGGCCGGCCCTGCAACCAGGTAGCGCCGCGCGGCCCCCGCGTGCATTACTGAAATGTCATCCGGGGCCGATTGACCGCCGTCATCTGCCTCACCATAGCCAGAATCCATGGCTACTTCGTCCCCTATGACCCGACACATCACCAAGATTTTCTACGGCGCGCTGGCCGCCGTCTTGCTCCTCGTGGCGATTGCGCTTCTACCGCTGGTGCCGTCCAAGGCAACCGCCCAGCTTACCGAGCGCGTGCCGCTCACCCAGGGAGAGATCACTCTCACCTTCGCGCCGCTGGTCAAGCAGTCGTCGCCCGCCGTGGTGAACATCTACACCCGGACTGTGGTGTCGAGCCCGGCGCGCTCGGCCCGCGAGGCGTTCTTCCGTCAGTTCTACGGCATCCCCGATGAGCGCGTGTCCAGTTCGCTGGGTTCCGGGGTCATCGTTGGCGAGGAAGGTGTCGTCGTCACCAACAATCACGTCATTGACGGGGCAACCGAACTCACCGTCGTGCTCGCCGACCGGCGCCAGTACACTGCGGAACTGGTCCTTGCCGATGAACGAACGGACCTCGCCGTGCTCAAGATCGATGTCGAAGGTGAACGCCTGCCCACGCTGGACTTCGCAGACACGCGCGACCTCGAAGTTGGCGACCTTGTCCTGGCCATCGGCAATCCTTTCGGGGTTGGCCAGACCGTGACCAGCGGCATCATCTCCGCCACCGCGCGCACCGATGTGGGCGTGACCGACTATGCCTTTTTCCTGCAGACCGATGCGGCGGTGAACCCTGGCAATTCCGGCGGCGCCCTGATCAACACGCGCGGCGAGCTTGTCGGTGTGAATACGGCCATTTTCTCCCGCTCTGGCGGTTCCAACGGGATCGGCTTTGCCATTCCAGCGGAGATGGTGCGCCGGGTCGTCGATGCAGCGATCAATGAGGGCATGATCGTGCGACCCTGGCTCGGCCTGAAAGGCCAGTCAGTGACCTACGACATGGCCCAGACCCAGGGGCTGGACCGACCGGTCGGGGTCATCGTCACCGAGGTCTATGATGGTGGTCCGGCGGATGCTGCGGGCCTGCGCCGCGGCGACCTGATCGTCTCCATCGACGGCCGGGAAGTTTTCGACGAGCGCGGCCTGAAATTCCTCGCCGCCCTGCGCTCGCCCGGTGAGCGTGCCGAGCTTGAGGTGATCCGTGGCGGAGACCGGCGCACCGTGTTCGCCGTGATGGCCCCGCCGCCGGGCGCCACCCAGGCCGAGCGCGTCCTCCTCCAGGGCGCCCATCCGTTCTCGGGCGCTGAAGTGGCAGAGCTCAGCCCCCGGCTGGCGGAGGAAATGGGCCGCGACCCCTTTGACACGGGCATCCTGGTGACCCGCGTGCTGCGCAACGCCTATGCCCGCCGTGTGGTGCGCCCGGGCGACGTGATCCTCAGCGTGAATGGCGAGAGCGTGGAAGACCTTCAGGTTCTGGAGGCCAAACTGGCCCAGCCGCGCAGCCAGTGGGCCATCGAGGTTGAGCGCAACGGCCGCACGATCCGTGGCACGGTGCGTTTGTAGACGCCATTGCAGGGATTTGGGTGCATCGTATTTTCCTGCCTGCCCGGAATCTGGGATAAGGTAGGCTATGACAGGCGATCTGTTCTCAGCTTCTGGCCTCGCCGATAAGGCCCCACGTCCCCTCGCCGACCGTTTGCGGCCGCAGACGCTCGGCGATGTCGTCGGCCAGGACCACCTGCTTGGGCCCCAGGGCACACTAACCCGCATGCTCGAGGCTGGCGGGCTGGCATCGCTTATCCTCTGGGGACCGCCCGGTGTTGGCAAGACGACGATTGCCCGCTTGCTGGCCGAGGAAACCGACCTCGCCTTTGTGGCCATCAGCGCCGTGTTCTCTGGCGTAAAGGACCTGCGCGCGGCTTTTGATGCCGCCGAGGCGCGCCGCCGAACGGGGCAGGGCACCTTGCTGTTCGTCGACGAAATCCACCGCTTCAACCGGGCCCAGCAGGACGGGTTCCTGCCCTTTGTCGAGGCCGGCACGGTCACGCTGGTCGGTGCGACAACGGAAAATCCGAGCTTCGAGATCAATAGCGCGCTTCTCTCGCGTTGCGCGGTCTTCACACTGCGCCGGCTGGAGAGCGAGGCGCTGGACGCCCTGCTGGTGCGCGCAGAGAGTGAGCTTGGCCGCGCCCTGCCGCTGGAGGCAGAGGCCCGCGAGGCGTTGAAGGCCACGGCCGACGGCGACGGGCGCTACCTGCTCAACCTCGTTGAGCAACTTTTCCTGCTTGCTGGCAGCGAGGAGCGCCTCGACACCGCCGCGCTGGCCCAACTGATCCAGAAGCGCGCCGTGGCTTATGACAAGGACCGGGAAGAGCACTACAACCTGATCTCGGCCCTGCACAAATCCGTTCGTGGGTCCGATCCTGACGCAGCGCTCTACTGGTTTGCGCGCATGCTGGAGGGAGGGGAGGACCCGCGTTTCCTCGCAAGACGGCTGGTGCGCATGGCGAGCGAGGATATCGGCCTGGCTGACCCCACGGCGCTGATGGTGGCAGGAGAGGCCGCGCGCACCTATGAGCGCCTCGGCAGTCCTGAAGGCGAACTGGCCCTCGCCCAGGCCGTCATCCACCTGGCCACCGCGCCCAAGTCCAATGCGGCCTATGTGGCCTACAAGGCCGCGCGCGTGGCGGCGAAGGAGACCGGCTCGCTGATGCCGCCGAGGCACATCCTCAATGCGCCGACCGATTTGATGAAGGCCGAAGGCTATGGCGCGGGCTACCAGTACGACCATGACGCGGAAGGTGGCTTTTCCGGTCAGGACTATTTCCCGGACGGCATGGTGCGCCCGGTCTTCTATGCTCCCACGGGCGAGGGTCGAGAAGGCCCGATCAAGGCGCGGCTTGAGGCCTGGGCCGCGCTCCGGCGCGAGCGATCGACGAAGGACTTCCCATGACCCGGAACCGGCCCATCCCGACCCTCACCGAACACGAGCGCGATTATGTGACGGCGCTGCTGGTCCATGGCGACGAAGCCATACTGGCCTTCAACAAGCCATCGGGCCTGCCTTCCCAGGTTCGCGGCAACCGTGCGCGCAATCTCGACCACCTGCTCTGGGCTTTTGCCCGGTCCAACGGCAAACGCCCGCGCCTTGTCCACCGGCTGGATGCGGGCACGAGCGGGATCATCCTTGCAGGTCGCACACAGCCCGACGCGGCGAACCTGTCCGAGAGCCTCGCCGACAGGAAGGCCGGGAAGACATACCATGCGCTGATAGCAGGCGACCTGCCGGCGAGTGACTCAGGCGCATTCAACGACACGATCGCCCGGCTGGAGGAGGGTGGACGCAGCCGCATGGTTGCGGGCCATCCCGATGGCAAGCCTGCCCTGACCCGCTGGACCATCCTTGCGCGAGCAGGCGACGCCGCCCTGATCGAGTTGCGCCCTGAGACGGGCCGCATGCACCAGCTCCGGGTCCACCTGTCTCACCATGGCTGCCCGATTCTCGGTGACACGCTCTATGGTGGCCCAGCCGCCCCACGGCTGTGCCTCCATGCCAGCGAGATTGAGCTGCCACATCCCCGCACTGGCGCCTCAGTGCGCTTCTCTGCGCCAGTCCCGGCAGACTTTCTTTCCACCGCGCGCCAGCATGGGCTGGATTGTTCTGTTTTCGAGGGCCGCGCTTCCAGCTAGAAGCCTCGTCATGAACGCTTACCTCCTCGTTGCTCTTGGCGGCGCCCTTGGTGCGAGCCTGCGCTATGGCGCCGGCCAGGTCGCCGCGCGTTTCACCGACGCGCCGGGGCTCTATGGGACCTTTTTCGTGAACGTCCTCGGCAGCGCGCTGATCGGCATTCTGATGGCCTGGCTGACGCTGCGCGAACAGAATGAGATGACCAATACGCTTTTCCTGCTCCTTGGTGTCGGCGTCCTTGGCGGCTTCACGACGTTTTCAGCCTTTTCGCTGGAGGTGGTCCACATGATCAATTCCGGACAGGCGGCCAAGGGGGCGGGCTATGCCATCGCCTCTGTGGTCGGTGGCGTGGTCGCGCTTCTCATCACCTTCACACTCGCAAGGAGACTGCTGGCATGAGCAGCGGCGTCGTCATCGAAACCGTCTCCGACAAGGAGGCAGGTGCCCGGCTCGACCGCTGGATCAAGCGGCGCGTGCAGATCAGCCAGGGACAGGTGGAGAAACTCCTGCGCACCGGACAGGTGCGGGTGGATGGCGCGCGCGCGCGGGCCAACACACGGCTTGAGACCGGACAGGAAGTGCGCCTGCCGCCCTTCAGCCCTGAGGACTATCGCGGCGGCGGGGCGGCAGGGCGCGACGACAAGCCAGGCGCGATCAGTCCCCGCGATGCCGCCATGATCCGGGACATGGTGCTTTACCAGGACGACGACCTGATCGCCCTGAACAAGCCTGCCGGCATGGCCGTTCAGGGCGGGACACGACAGGGCAAACACATTGACGGTCTGCTCGGCGCGCTCGCCGATGGGGATGAGCGACCGAAACTCGTCCACCGTCTCGACAAGGACACGTCCGGCGTCCTCGTCCTTGCGCGCCATCCTCGCGCAGCGGCTGAACTGGGCGAACTCTTCCGCTCCCGGGACATGGACAAGGTCTACTGGGCGGTCACGGTCGGCGTGCCCAACCCCCGCGCGGGCCAGCTGCGCAGCTGGATGGTCAAGGGCACCGGGCCCGGCGAAGACCGCGAGAAGATGCAGCCGGGCCGCCAGGGCCAGGACGGCGCGCGCCATGCCATCACCGATTATGCCACCGTCTCCACGGCCGGGCAAAAGGCCGCCTGGGTTGCATGCAAGCCGCTGACGGGGCGCACCCACCAGATCCGGTTCCACCTTATGGAGCTTGGCTGCGCCATCCTGGGCGACGGCAAGTACAAGACCGAACGGGAGGTTCCCGGCGGCGTGGGCCGGGGCCTGCACCTGCACGCGCGCGCCATCATCATCCCGCGCGAGCATGGCCGGGATATCGAAATCATTGCACCGCTGGCCCCGCACATGGCCGAGACCTTCAACGCGCTCGGCTTTCTTGAAGAGGAGGCGGGTGGCCATTTGCTGGAGCCATTCGCATGAGTGCAGCGGCCTTCCAGAAAGCCGCTGACCTGCGCGCGCAGGAACGCTGGGCCGAGAGCGCGGCGGTGCTGGCCCCGCTGGTCGATGCTGAACCGGGCAATCATCGCGCGGTCTATTATTTCGCCATGGCACTGCTGGAGACCGGGCGCGCTGGTGAGGCTGAGCCCCATTTCAGGCGCATGGTGTCAGCCGGCAAGCACGTGGCCGAGGCCAGTTTCATGCTCGGGCGTTGCCATATGGAACAGAATGACCCGGCGGCTGCACGCGGCGCATTCGAGACCGCCCATCGCCTGAAGCCCACGGCCCTGACCTTGCGTGCCCTGTCCAATCTCGACTGGATGGAGGGCCACGTGGATGCCTTTCGCGCGCGACTGTCGGAAACAGAAGGTCCGTTGCGTATCTTCGCCTATGGGCTCTGGGTGGAAAGCGAAGACCTTCAGGGCGCCGAGCGGGCCTGGAGCGGGCTGGACATGGCGTTGCGGGCGAGCCCGGAAGCGCTTGTCCTGCGTGCACAGCACCTGCGCCAGGCGGGCGACGGGCCTGCCAGTCTGGCCTGCGCACGGGCCGCGCACGGCAAACGACCCGCTGATCCGGGTGTCATTGACGCCCTGGCGGTCGGGCACCTGATGTGCGGACAGGGACTGGCCGCCCTTAAAGCCATCGCGCCGCTGCGCCGCGCACAGCCCCACAACCAGCACTGGATCGCCCATGAGGCCACCGCCCTGCGCATGATGGGCGACGACCGGGCCACCGCGCTCCTCGACATGGATCGCCTTGTGCGGGCCTATGACCTGCCGGTGCCGGAGGGCTTTGACACCGTTGCGGCCTTCAATGCGGCGATG
>CAZVES010000057.1:0-16300 GCA_964625835.1 uncultured Hyphomonadaceae bacterium | reverse complement strand
ACGATCTCTTCGGGTTTGTCTCGCTTTCCTGCCATCTCTGGTCCTCCTGAACGGGGTAATCATATCCCAGTTGGTGGACCACTTCAGTGGGGGCACTCCATAAGGTCATTGGCGCCCAGCCAGGCATTCATCCAGTCCACCTGGCTTTGATAGGTATAGTCTTCCCGGGCGGCCGGCTTGTCCGACTTGCCAAAGCCCGGAAGGTCGGGCGCGATCACGCGCAGGCCCGCGCCGGTCAGGATCGGGATCATCTTGCGATAGAGATAACTCCACGCCGGCTGGCCATGCATGCACAGGACAACCGGTCCGTCGGCGGGGCCCTCATCAAGGTGGTGGATGCGCAGGTCGCTCCCGTCCCCGGTCTTGATCATGGTGTAGTTGGGAGCAAAGGGATAGTCCGCCAGGTCGGCAAACCGCGCATCGGGTGTCCGGAGTATCTTCATCTGTCTCCCTTCAGTGTATTAACTAATCGATATTATTAAATTAAAGCGTTCGAGAAGCCAACCATTGCGGCGAGTGCCGCGGTCCGATTATCGGACAGGTCCTGATCATGCCATCAATTGGGCTGGCCTCTTTCTGGCAGATCATGGTTATGGCCCATGCACAACCACCGTGTTGTCGATCTCTACGCGCTCGAGTTCGTGGTTCTTCGGACCGAAACGCGTTGTGACATAGGAGTCCTCATCCGCCTTCAGCACTTGCATGCGCGTGCTGTAAAGTATGCCGCCGGCGTTGGTGCCATCCGCCTCCATCAGCTCCTGCTCACTGCCGTTCAGGTTGGCCGCATTGGGATGGAAACAGACCCTGTCCCGCATCGTATTGCTGCACTCGCCCAACCCAGTCTGTGCTGGCGCAATTTCGCGAATACGCCGTGAGAACGGAGCGCCCGGCCGCAGGCCCTATGGGCCAATGGCCCGCCTTGCCTCAGAAGCCCTCCTCTAACCGGATCGCATCAGAGCCGGCAGGCATGCTGAACAGCATACCGTCCTTACCGATGGTGATCGGGCCGGAAAACTCAGATTTTGCGTCTCCGAGGAATACGGTTTCCATCAGGTCGAACGGCAGGGGTGGGACGATATGATAGTAGGCCAGGTGCCCTGCCCCGGCCTCTTCGGCCGAACGTGCCGCGTCTTCGGGGGTGGCATGGTAGTCGAGAATATCATGAAAGATGGTCGCCGTGTTGGCCTGGCCGCGCTCTGCAAGCTGGTCGCGCATGGCTGTGACCATTTCCGGGTCCAGCGCCTCATGGAACATAAGGTCCACGCCCTCTGACGCTGCGACAAACCCCAGATGATAGATCGTGTCGCCGCTGATTGAGACAGAACGGTCCTTATAGTCGATACGATAGCCAAAGGCGGGCTCGACAGGGGAATGCTCGACGCGAATGGCGGTGATGGTCAGGTCCGCGTCCTCGTAGACAACCAACCGTCCGGCCGGACCCGCAGGAAGGGTTAACTCGCGCGCGATGCCACCGATCCCGTCGGGATTGGCCACATCGGTGCCATGATGGGCAATCCGGTAGGTGCTGTCGATCCGGTAGGCTATGTTGAACCCATCGACGACTTCCGACGTGCCCACAGGCCCTGCGACCGGCAAGGGTTTGGACCGGCTGCCGCCGACCCATGCAATCACCATCAACTCACCGAGCCCGTCGAAATGATCGGAATGCAGGTGGGTCAGGTAGACGCTTTCCAGCCGGGCCATGGGAAAGCCCATGCTGCCGAGATTGCGCACTCCGCCCGAGCCGACATCAAAGATGAAGGCCTTATCTCCCGCAAGCACGCCGAGGCAGGGCCCGGCCCGGGTCGCGTCCGGCATGGGCGAGCCGGCACCGCAGAGATAGACATGCAGCCCGTCGGGCAGCTCCGCGCTCCGGTCAACGCCCACCCTTTGCTCCACGGCGCGCTGGAACAGCGCCGAGGCGATCTGCCCCTTGAACAGGTTGAAGCCGACAAACCCGAGCGCAAGGAGCGCGGCAATTGCGATGAGAGCGCGTTGAAACAAGGTCATGGATGCATTTCCCGATAGTTTTGCTGTTTCAACGGGGCGCGCCCTGTCGAAGACCGGGGCGCCGCCACCGCGCTAATTCGGCCAGATGACGTAATTGTCGGGCTCGCAGGGCAGGTCGACGAGCGTCTTGTCGATACAGATCGGGCTTTCGGTCTGGTGGGGATAGAGTGGCGGTCGGGCATCTGCCCAGTGCGCAACGATCAGGGCCTCCAGTTCGGCGACCTTGTCCGGGCGTGTGCCCGCAAGATCGACCCGTTCGCCCGGATCATCGGCCAGGTTGAACAGCCAACGCCGGTCCTGGCGCTCATTGAGCTGCAGCTTCCAGTCCCCTGCCCGCACCACCTTGTAGAACCCGCTCGACCAGAAGATCGCATCGTTTTCCCGCTCGACCGTCTCGGCCTCGCCCATGGCCAAGGGCAGGATGTTGCGGCCATCGATCACCACATCTCCGGGCAGGTCAGCATTCGCAGCCGCCGCGAGGGTCGGCAGGAAATCGATATGGGCGACGGACTCATCAATGACGGTTCCCGGCGCGATTCGGCCTGGCCAGGACATGAAGGTCGGTACGCGGATGCCGCCCTCGAACAGGGTTATCTTCCAGCCGCGATAGGGCTCGTTCACCTCCGGCAGACCGAGATAGCCTGCTGCGCCATTGTCGGAGGAGAAAACGATGATGGTGTTGTCAGCCAGGCCCTCCTTCTCGAGCTTGTCCATCACACGGCCAACGGAGCGGTCCAGCGCACGGATCATCGCCGCATAGACCCGCAGCCGGTGGGGCTCGATTTCGCCAACCGCCTCATAGTCCTCCACCGTGGCCTGCAGCGGCGTGTGCGGGCCCCAATGGGCGAGGTAGAGGAAGAAAGGCCGGTTCCGGTTCGCCTCGATGGCTTTGAGCGCTTCGTCGGTCCAGTAATCGGTGAGGTAGCCGCCTGGTTCGAACCTGTCGTCGACAAACGCCTCACCGGCCCGGTTGAACTCCGCAGCATATTGAAGAATGCCCCACAGGAACCGGTCGATCGGGTCGAAGTCCAGCTTGGCATTGACCACGCCTGGATCGTCTTCGGGCAGGTAGAGCCCGCTCGACATGAGCAGGCTTTCATCAAAGCCCTGCGCGAGGGGTCGAAACTGCTCGGACCGGCCCAGGTGCCACTTGCCGATATGGACATTGTGATAGCCCTGCGGCTTGAGCGCCTCGGCGATGGTCACCTCTTCCGACGGAAGGCCCATATCCGTGAATTCGACTGTGCTGGCTTCGCCATCCAGGTTTTCAGTTGATTCCGGAAGGCCGGAATCTTCGCCCATGTCCTCCATGAACATGCCGACAATCCTTGGGAAACCGGGCGGAGTCGGCGTGTATTCAAACCCTGTCCGGGTCGGATACCGCCCGGTCATCAGCATTGCCCGCGAGGGCGCGCAGGTGCCCGTGCCGGAATAGCCATTGGTGAAGATGGCGCCCTGCGCCGCCAGACGGTCGATGTTCGGGGTTGGCACGGCGCCGCCGGCGACACCACCCCCGAATGTCGACAGGTCATTCATGCCCAGATCGTCGGCCAGGATGAAGACAATGTTCGGCGGGCCTTCGGAACGGTCGGTCGCTGGCGTTGCCGGCCCCTGCATCCACTCAATGGGCCGGTTCTCGGCGACTTCCACCTGCGCGGCTCGCTTGACCATGTAGAAAATGATGGCCTTTCGGTTGAAGAAGGCCAGCGCGCCAAGCGCCACAAGCAGAACTACCAAGCCAGCCAGGATCCGTTTCCACATCCGTTTTCTCCTCCCGATCGCAGCACGGGCGTCCGTGTCCCGGATGGCCCGCCTTAATCTATGTCATTACGGCTTGTCCCATGCTTCAGGTCAACGGGTCAACAGACCTGTAGGAAGCACGGTCACAGAGAGTGCGCGGTAGGGATCGGGGGAGGGGGCACATCCCCCGAGGCCTGCACCCAGGACTTCAGTCACGCGCTGCATGGCCGCATCGGTCGGTTCGAACGGTGTGCCCGCAGGCATTTTCAGAGAAACCGTGATTTCGTTACCTTCAAAAAACGGGAAATGACCGTCGTCAGGTCTTTTAAGACAGATATATTTGCACCTGCCGTTCCAGACCGCCCGGCCACTCTTCGACATTGGAAAACATGGCGACCCCTGCAGGACTCGAACCTGCAACCGTCGGATTAGAAGTCCGG
The DNA here is from genome assembly GCA_964625835.1 of uncultured Hyphomonadaceae bacterium. Taxonomy (GTDB): domain Bacteria; phylum Pseudomonadota; class Alphaproteobacteria; order Caulobacterales; family Hyphomonadaceae; genus UBA5336. The sequence continues at coordinate 12,110 of CAZVES010000057.1, read as the reverse complement.
TGCTCTATCCAGTTGAGCTAAGGGGCCAATGGGCAGGAATCAGTGCGTCCAAGGCCTTTTGCGATCAGCGCTGAAATTCTGCGCATAGGACTTCACAAGCCGCTTGGGTTCGCGCGGTTCGTCCACACGAAATGAAAGGCCCTGCCGTTTGGCATAAGCGATGGCGGAGTCCCGACTGTCGAACTCGAGCACGATTTGACCGGCGGTGTCATCAATGCTCGTCCAGCCCATCAACGGGTCGGTCGTCCGCTTGCCCTGATTGAGGAGTTCCAGCACCCACTTCTGGGTTTTTCCTCGCCCGGCTTGCATCTGGGACCGGTTCGGTTTGTAGATCCGGGCGTCCAACGGAGCCTCCAACACAGACAGATAATGGTCGGAGCGATAGGATTCGAACCTACGACCCTCTGGTCCCAAACCAGATGCGCTACCAGACTGCGCCACGCTCCGGACTCCAGATACGCAAAACCGGTAGGGGTGCACAAGACCTGTTTTGCCGTTACGGCGTTTTCCTCTGCTGTGGACGAGAAGGTCGCAGCAATCTGAAGGTGGCATCCGCGCGCGCCGCCGGCTTACGCTCCCCGGCCAGTTGCAGCAGCGCGTGAACATGCACCATGTCATCGCGCACGGCGTCCACCACAGGACACGCAATGAGCCAGGACCCGGCCCGCACGGCCTCCAGGTAGGTCATGGTCAGCTTGAGCGTGACGGACATGCGCCGGGTGCTCCACCAGACCGCCCATGCCAGTGCGCTGTCGGAGAAGGCCGCCGCCATGCCCCCATGAAGAAAGCCCATCCCGTTGCAATGGCGATCCAGCACAAGGATGGCCGAGCGCAGGTCGCCCTCGGCATCGGCTCGATAAACAGGACCATTGTGCTGTGTAAACAGTCCCCGTGACCGGGCCAGTGAGAAGCCCTCCGGCGCCTGGGCGGAACTAGCCATCTTCCCGGGTGAATATCGCATGCTCAATGCGGTCGCCCGGCACCAGCCCCATCTCGCTGGCCTGGCCGCCATTGATCTCCAGGACCGCCTTGACCGGGACGCCCGGATCGATCTGGCGAAGCGACATCGGCACCGCATTCTCTGCAATCGCCAGAACGCGCCCTTCCCGGTCGATAAACAGCATGTCCAGGGGAATGAGTGTGTTCTTCATGAAAAAGCTCACGCGCCGCGGCTCCCCCATGTCAAACAGCATGCCACGGTCGCGGGCCATTTCCGTGCGAAACATCATCCCTGTGGCAATCTGCTCGCGTGTGCTGGCCAGCTCCACGCTGAAAACATGGCGCGTGTCAGACGACACAATTGTCAGCGGCGAGGTTTCCAGTTCGGGCTGGGCAGCTTCCTGCGCACTTGATGACAGAGCCGCCGGCCCCGCTGTCGCCGACAAAGCCAGAAAGATGCTCAGGACAATACGTTTCATGACGTTGCACTAACGGTGAAACCGGCCTGCCTCAACAAAAAACCTCTGCAATCCCCGTCGTAGCTCCCGTTAATCCTCAAACGGAACCTGAACGAGCGAGATGTGGGCCCCTTTGGCACCTCTTTCGACGGCCGCCAGCAGCCGCTGTCCCGGCTCGATGTCTTCAATGCCTGCCGGGCGCAGCACCGTTGCATGTATGAAGATGTCTTCTGTCTGGCCCGCCCGGTTCACGAAGCCATAACCACGCGTGCGGTTGAACCATTTGACAATGACCGGTTCCAGACTTGGACTTTCTCCGTTTTCCCGGGCGATTGCCGAGCGCGGTTTATCCATCTCGATGATGTGAACCACCTGCCAGCCGCGATCCCGCTGAACGGCATCACAGACAATCTTTGCCTGTTCGTCGGCATAGGTCTCACCATACTGCTTGAGGCAACTGACATGCAGCAGGATATCCCCAGCGATGGCGAGGCCTTCGGCGGACTCACTGATCACGAAGCCGTATCCCTTGGCCTGGTCGAACCATTTCACACGTCCTATCACACGGACGCTATCGGGTTCGGCCCCCATCGCTTGCTTGGCGGGTTGAGTCATCAGCAGTAAATTCCCCAGAATGGTAATAGTTAGGGGCGCTGGCCCGGTTTGTCACGGCAATGGCCTGCACGGTCCTGTGAATTTTCTGAAAAGTGTCGCTCTGCAGACATACCCAGCAGTTCATGGCGATGAGCTCAGCCGGACGCCAGTTTCAGCGTGTGCTGTATCTCCGGGGTGCGAAATCCCAGGGCTTTCGGATTGCGAACATTTCTCAGGACGGCCACGTCATACAGTTCCTGCACGACACCTTCGATCTGCAGAGAGTGCTCAACATCGCCAGTGGACAGGTTGATGATGGAGATGGCGCACTTGGCGCTGACCGCTTCGCGGTCGAGCCGGTCCTGCAGGGGCAGCCCTTCGAAGGCCGATGCGCCGCGCGGCAGCGAAGCGCCAACAACCGCGTAATTTCCGATCAGGGCCAGTCCCCTTGGGAAGCCTCGGCAAAAAGCGATCGGTTCGAAACGCCCCGCTGGCCGGTCGATGCGGCCGAATTCACCACTGCCGGCATTGAGGATGTAAAGCTCGCCGTGGTGGAGCCGGGGCGAATGGGGCATGGACAGTCCGCCCGCGACGATTTCATTGTCAGGAATGGAGACAACGATGCCTCCATCATGTCGGCGGTCTCTCCATGCCTCGGCGACATTTGTAGGCGCAACTGCCGTGGCATATCGCAACTGGCCATCCTCGGCCGCCAATCCATTCAGGTGGCAACGATCCTCCGCTGCCATGCGGTCGATAAAAGGCGGTCGCCAGACAGGCCTGAAACTGGCGCGGTCGCTGAGTTCCGCCACGCAATTGAAGCGCGTGACCACGAAACGCGGACGCTTGTCACCTCCAAAGACAACATCGTGGATATCCACGTCACCCGTCGTGCGCCCTTCCACAGGGACAAAAACGGCATCATGGCCCGCCTCTGTCTGACCCGGGTCCAGGTAATTTTCGAAGCGCCAGAGCTGGTACAGTGTCGCCAACCAAAGCGTGCCGCCTTCATGGGCGAGGCCCATGCTGCGTGCAAATGTGCGCTCGAAGACCGAAAGCTCCCCGTCCGGCGAGAGCCCGACAAAGAAAAGCTTGCCCGCCTGATAGGTCGAAAAGGCGATGCTTGCATTCTGGGAAGCGAGCCAATCCTTGAGCATCCGGCTTGGCACGAGACGCAGCTGGTTTGGGGGCGTTGATGTCATCGAAATATCCTGCAACTCGGCAGGTCACCTAATACACCTGGCTTAAATGGGCGTGAATCAGCGGCGGATAGAACAATACCGATGGCACTCCCTAGGGGAATCGAACCCCTCTTTCCAGGTTGAAAACCTGGCGTCCTAACCGATAGACGAAGGGAGCGCGTTCGGTAGAGTGGCGCGATATAGCGATGTCAGCCGGGGCTGGCAAGCATTTCGGTGAACTCAGTATCTCTTGAGGGAACGGATTGTCACGTTTCACTGGCAAGCGCTGCATCCAGCACCTCGAATTGCAGGCGCCTGCGACCATTCCAGGTGTCGGCTTTCAGCTTTCCCGCAAGGTGCAGGCGCGAGCCAGACAGGGCCGCTTCACCTAGCGGCTCGTCTGCCATTCTCCAGGCGATACATTCCAGCCGACCTGTCTCATCCTCCGCCTGGAACTTCAGGTGGTTCGTACCAATTCGCCGGGCACCAATGCAGCGGACATTTCTCATGGCAAAAACCGGTTCGGGCGCTCCGGCTCCAAAGGGGCCGATACTCGATATCTCATCAAACAGACCGGGATCGGCAGCGCCTGGAGCGATCAACGTATCCACTGCAAGCGCTCGCGCTGCATACCGCTCTGAGCGAAACTGGCTCATATGCTCACACATCCAGGCTTCCAGGGTGCCCAGCTGGTCCGGCTGGCAGCTCAGCCCGCCCGCCATGGCATGTCCGCCACCACTCAGGATGACTCCGGCTTCCGCCGCCGCTGCGATCGCTTCGCCGATGTTGACACCAGGCACCGACCGCGCCGAACCCTTGGCCACCGGGCCAAGTCCAGCGCCCCACCCGAGCACGATCGACGGCAGGTGGAAACGGTCCTTCAGCCGACCGGCGACAATTCCGATAACCCCGGGGTGCCAACCCTCACCACCGGCAATCAGGACCCCGCGCTCGGGATCTGCCTCAACCTGTTGTTTCGCGCGGAGCGTCGCCTCTTCGAGAATGTCATTCTCGATGGCCTTGCGCGCATCATTCAGGGCGTGAAGTCTCTCGGCCAGGTCGATGGCCTCGGCCCGGTCATCTGATGCCAGGAGTTTTGCGGCGAGCCAGGGATCGCCGACACGGCCACCGGCATTCAATCGCGGCCCCAACATGAACGTTGCATGATAAACGGTGGAGACCTCTCCAAGGCCGGCCACATCGGCCAGGGCCCGCAGGCCGACATTCTCCCCTCGCTGCAGGATCTTCAGCCCCTGTCGAACGAAAGCGCGGTTTACCCCATGTAGCGGAGCCATATCGCAGAGCGTCCCCAGTGCGGCGAGGTCCAGCCACTTTATGGGGTCTGGCAATCCGCCCTGCTCTGGTTCGACCTGTCGACGCCGCGCAGCGCGATTGAGCGCTGCAAGGAAGACAAAGACAACACCCGCCGCCGCGAGGTGGCCGCAACCGGATTGGCAATCGGGGCGATTGGGATTGACGAGCGCGGCCGTCTCCGGGACCGCGCCGTGCATCAAGTGGTGATCAATCACCACAACAGGCAGATCGATCTCCCGCGCCTCGTTCAGTGCAGAGAGCGCTGCGGCGCCGCAATCCACGGTGATAACAAGGTCCGCCCCGCCCGCCTTCAGGTGACGAAAGGCCTCCGGGGATGGGCCATACCCTTCGGTCAGACGGTCTGGGACATAGAGGCCAAGGTCCTGGCCCCATGCGCGGAAGTAACGTGCCAGCAAGGCCGAGGAAGTTCCGCCATCCACATCATAGTCCGCAAAGACTGTGACATTCTTCCCTTCAAGTATGGCATCAAGAACCAGACCTGCCGCCTTGTCCATGTCCCTGAAACTCGACGGATCGGGAAACTCGCTCCGCAGTGTAGGCGCCAGAAAGCTTGCAACAGCATTGGGTCCGACGTCCCGTAGCGCGAGCAGCCGTGCCAGGAGGTCATTCTGGTCGAGATGGGCCGACAGCTGCCTGACGCGCAGCGGGTCTGGCTCTTCAATGGTCCAGTATCGCCCTGTGAGGGAATTGGAAACGCCGAAAAGGCGGTCGTCTGGAGCTGTCTGCGCTGACATTCGCCAAGACTAGCGAGTCGCGCGGCTTTTGGGTAGGCGCGCAATTCTTCTCCCGGGCGACTTCAGGCCCTGTGGCGCGAATGGACCGAGCGGACCAATCCGTTCGCGGATGTCATGACGAGGGTGTGAGTTTCGATGAAACCGCCCTCATTGCGAACACCTGACAGCAGGTCACCGTCCGTTATACCCGTCGCGCAAAACACTGTCTCGCCTGAAGCCAGTTCATTCAGGCTGTAGGTCCGGTCGAAATCCTTGACCCCTGTACGGGTGGCCCGGGCGCGCTCCTCATCGTTTCTGAAAACCAGCTGGCCCTGCATCTGGCCACCAACGCATTTGAGGGCCGCAGCCGCCAGCACACCTTCCGGTGCCCCGCCCTGCCCCAGATAGATGTCTACACCCGTCTTGGCATCGGTTGTTGCAATCACACCGGCGATGTCCCCATCCGTGATCAGTTTGATACGCGCGCCCACCGACCGCAGACTCTCGACGATACTGGCATGACGTGTCCTGTCGAGCACGCAGGCGGTGATCTCGGAAGCTGCAACGCCTTTCGCCTTTGCGAGTTCTGTCACATTCTCAGCAGGGCTGGCATGCAGGTCGACCACGCCTTCGGGATACCCCGGACCAACAGCCAGTTTCTCCATGTACGTATCGGGCGCGTAAAGTAGACCACCACGCGGCGCGATGGCCAGCACAGAAAAGGCATTGGCCATGGCCTTGGCGGTCAGCGTCGTTCCCTCCACCGGGTCGAGCGCAATGTCGATCTCCTCACCTGTCCCGGTGCCAACCTCCTCGCCGATATAAAGCATGGGCGCTTCGTCGCGCTCACCCTCGCCAATCACGACACGGCCCTTGAAGTCGATCGCATTGAATGCCGTCCGCATCGCGTCGACAGCGGCCTGGTCGGCCCTTTTCTCATCGCCGCGCCCGACCTCGCTTGATGCTGCGATCGCCGTGATTTCCGTAACGTGCACCATGGCATCGGCGAGGTGGCCCGTGAGTATGCTGGTCATAATGTCCCTCCGCGAGACGCTGGCTGGCGCCCCATTTGTTTTAGGATCCCGCTTCGATACGGATCAGGTGTGCTGCGTCAACCAGCACGTCGAGTTGCGAAAGCTGTGCCATCGCCGCATCCACCTGCCTGCGAGGACACATATGGGTCACGATCGCGATCGGGCTGGCGTTCTCGTCATCGGCGCTTTCCTGCAGCAACTGGTCAACGGAGATGCCATGCGCAGCCAGCGCTTCCGAAAGCCTTGCAAGGGCTCCGGAACGGTCAGACAGGCGCGCGCGAATGAAGAATGCGGAGGTTTCATCGCGAGACGCTGCCGCAAATTCGCGCTGAACATGGTGGTCTGCGCGCCCAAAGGCCGAACGGACCCCGGGATTGAAAAGCTTGGCCACATCGCCCATCACGGCGCTCGCCGTGGGCCCCGGTCCGGCCCCCGGCCCTGTCATGGTCACCGCCCCAAGCGGTGCCCCCTCAATGCGAACCGTGTTCAGAGAACCATTCACCTGGGCCAATGGATGGGCCACCGGCAGCGCCATAGGCGCGACGCGGCACACCACCCCGCCATTGGCCAGCACGCCCTCTGCAATGAGCTTTATCCTGTAGCCCAACTTGTCGGCCAGCTTCAGGTCAAGCAAACCTACGCCGTCAATGCCTGACACATCCACCTTCGAAAAATCAAGACTGGCTGAAAACGCCATGGCCGACAGGATCGCGATCTTGTGGGCCGCGTCCATGCCCGACACGTCAAGTGTCGGATCAGCCTCCGCATAGCCCAGCCGCTGGGCCTCTTCGAGAACATCCGCATAAGAGCGACCGCTCTCCAGCATCGTCGTTGTCAGGAAGTTGCAGGTTCCGTTGAGGATACCGGCGACGCGATCAATCTCTATTCCGGACAGCGAATCCCTGAGAACCCGCACGACGGGAACACCGCCGGCAACTGCCGCCTCGAACAACAGGTCGACACCGTTGGCCGCAGCAATATCAGCCAGCGCCTGACCGTGTTCTGCGATCAGGGCCTTGTTGGCAGTCACGACGGGTTTGCCCGCAGCCAGTGCCGCCTCAACAGCCACCTTGGCGGGACCATCCGATCCGCCCATAAGTTCAACAAATACGTCAATCTGGTCGCTGGTCGCCAACTGCGCCGCATCGTCAAACCAGGAATACTCATCAATTGGGATCGGTCGATTGCGCGATCGCGAGCGCGCAGAAACCCCGGCCACCTCCAGGCGCCCGGGCAGGCGCAGGCGCTCCTGCCGGTCAATCAGTTCAACGAGCCCGCAGCCCACATGCCCCAGGCCCGCAATGCCCAGCTTCAACGTTTTCATATTTCCCCTTTCGAAGATCAGGCAGAGATCTGACGCAGCCGTCACGCAGCCGCCTGATCAGCACCTTTCGCCCTTTCGGCAAGATACTTCTTGATGTTGCGCGCTGCCTGCCGGATGCGCTGTTCGTTCTCGACAAGGGCAATGCGCACATAGCCTTCGCCATACTCGCCAAAGCCCGTTCCGGGTGAAACGCCGACATGGGCCCCATTCATCAGGTCAAGGCTGAATTCAAGGGACGACATGGCGCTGCAGGGACCGGGGACCCTGGCCCAGGCAAACATGGAAGCCTCGGGAGATGGCACGTCCCAGCCGGCCCGGCCGAAGCTGTCCACCAATGCGTCCCGCCTCGAACGATACACCTGACGAGCATCATCCACGCAGTCCTGCGGCCCATCGAGCGCCGCGCAGGCGGCGACCTGGATCGGTGTGTAGGCTCCGTAGTCCAGATAGGACTTCACCCGTGCAAGCGCAGCAATCAGTCGCTCATTGCCCGCAACAAAACCCACGCGCCAGCCCGCCATCGAATAGGTCTTGGACATGGATGTGGTCTCGACCGCCACATCGCGCGCGCCGTCCACCTGCAGAATTGAGGGGGGCGGATCACCGAAATAGATCTCGTTATAGGCAAGGTCCGAAAGGATGTAGATTTCATGCTTCTTCGCGAAGGCGACCGCCTCCTTGTAGAACTCCAGATCCACCACTTCAGCAGTCGGGTTTGATGGATAGCAAAGCACCATCGCGGTGGGCTTTGGATTCGTGTAGCGCATCGCATGGCTCAACCCCGACAGGTACTGCTCTGCGGTCAGGGCCGGAATGTTGCGGATCGAGGCCCCGGCCATCAGGAAACCGAAGCTGTGTATCGGGTAGGACGGGTCTGGCGACAGGATGACGTCGCCTGGCGCAGCCATGGCCTGGGCCAGGTTTGCGAAGCCTTCCTTCGATCCAAGCGTGACAATGACCTCCCGGTCCTTGTCCAGCGTCACGCCAAAGCGGCGGCTATAATAGGCCGCCAGGGCGCGGCGAAGGCCTGGAATTCCACGCGAGGCGCTGTAGCGGTTTGTACCGGGCTTGTTGGCCGTTTCAACAAGCTTGTCTATGATGTGTTGGGGTGTTGGCAGGTCGGGATTGCCCATGCCCAGATTGATTATGTCAGCCCCGTCGGCGCGCAACTCGGCGGCACGTCTGTTGACCTGTTCGAAGACGTAAGGTGGCAGACGCCGTATCTTGTGAAATTCAGATGGCATAATCGCACTCCAAGGGTCGACCCAAAAGGCGCTAGCTGGTGGCGCGGGGCGTTTCGAACAGCGCCTTCAGCGCCCGGACTTCCTCGTCCGTCAGATGGTCACCGGGCTGGGCTGCAGCCCTGGCCAACTCTTCCTTCGCAAGGCTCGCCCATTCCAGCATGGTGTCCAGTTCCATGCCCGGCGGAACGGCGCGGGGGTCCAGCCGAAAAAGTCCTTCTGCTGCAATCACCTCGGACCGTCCTGTTTCGAGGTCATCAACACTCCGCTTACCACCATCCAGCGTCGGTATGCGGCCAATGGAGGGATATCCTTCGCCACGAACCTCCTGCGCCCGGTCCTGATACCAGTCAGGCGCTGCTGCAATCGCCTCACGCATCTGCCCCATGCCAGATGCGCAGGCTGACATTGTCGATACCAAGGCAATTGCTAAGAGGGTTTTACTGGCATCCATGGCAATTTGCCCCAAAGACTCACGACATTGAATGGTTTCTGATAGCATAAAGTGAGCGTCACTGAAGGGCGTAAGTAAGGCAGGGACTGAAATGGCGTCGGGAAAAGAAAAAGAGCCGTCCACCCTCACCGCTCTGCTGCAGGGACAAGACCCGCAGGCCATTCAAAACCTCAGCACCAATATGGCCAAGGCCCTGATGGAGAGCCAGCGGCTGATGGCCGATGTCGTCGGGCGCCCGGCCGCTACCGTCGAAAATCCGAACGACCACCCCCTGATGATCGGATCTGGTGACGCCATGGCCCGCGTTGGCCAGTCTGTCGCGACCCATCCAGATCGCGTGGTGAATGCCAACATGCAGCTGATGCAGGGATACATGGCACTCTGGCATGACATGCTGTCAGGCACGATGGGTGGCGGGTCACGCTCCGACAGGCGCTTTTCCGACCCGGAGTGGACCTCCAACCCCATCTTCGATTTCATGCGCCAAGCCTACGAAATTAACACGCAATGGTTAATGAGCCTGGTGGACCAGGCCGATGAGCTTGGCGAACAGGACAAGCGCAAGGCTCGTTTCCTGACGCAACAGACGGCAGATGCCTTTGCCCCCACAAACTTCTTCGCCACCAACCCGACCGCCCTCAGGAAAATGCTGGAGACAGGAGGGGAAAGCGTCGTGGAAGGCCTTCGCCAGGCTCGCGAGGACATTGCCCGAGGCGGCGGGAAACTGTCCATCAGCCAAACCGACGAGTCTCCCTTTGAGGTCGGCAAGAACGTCGCCACCGCGCCAGGGGAGGTCGTCTTTCGCAACGACCTGATCGAACTGATCCAGTACTCGCCTTCCACCGGGAAGGTCCATGACATTCCCCTTCTGATCTTCCCGCCATGGATCAACAAATTCTACATTCTTGATCTCAGGGAAGAAAACTCGATGATCCGCTGGCTAGTCGACAAGGGGCTCAGCGTCTTTGTCGTCTCCTGGCGCTCCGCGGATGACGTCACCAAGGGTTACACCTGGCAGGACTATGTGGAAAAGGGCGTGTTTCCGGCGCTGGAGGAAACCCTCGCCGTCACAGGCGCGCCTGAGGCCAATACGGTTGGCTATTGCATTGGCGGAACGCTACTGACCTCTGCCCTGGCCTTCATGTCAAAGACAGGCGATGACCGCATTCGCTCGGCAACCTTCTTCGCCAGCCAGTCAGATTTCGAAAAGGCCGGCGACCTGCTCGTCTTTACGGACCCGGCGGCGGTCGAGGAGGTCGAACGCATCATCGAGGAGCATGGCGGCCTCATGCCGGGTGAAACCATGGGCGAGACCTTCAACTGGCTTCGACCGGTGGACCTTGTCTGGCGCTACGTGGTCGACAATTACATGATGGGCAAGAAACCACGCCCCTTCGACCTGCTCTACTGGAACGCCGACCAGACCAATATTCCGGGGCCAACCCATCTTACCTATCTGCGTGACTTTTACGGGCACAATGCCCTATCGCGTGGCACGTTTGAGCTGTTCGGCGAGAAGCTGGACATGTCCGATATCACGATCCCCGTGACTGTGCAGTCGAGCCGCGACGACCATATCTGCCCCTATGACAGCGTATATCGAACGGCGCAGCGTTTCGGTGGCCCGGTTCGCTTTGTCCTGGCCGGGTCCGGTCACATTGCCGGTGTTGTCAACCATCCCTCTGCCAACAAGTACCAGCACTGGCTGAATGACGGCCCGCTACCGGAAACGGTTGAAACGTGGATCGAGGGTTGTGAAGAGCATCCGGGCTCATGGTGGCCTTCATGGTGGAGCTGGCTGCAGCCCCTTTCGGGCAAGCTTGTTGACGCGCGCAAACCTGAAAGTGCAGGGCTCGGCGCAGCGCCCGGAGCCTATGTGAAGGCGCGATTGAAGGACATCGCCGAGGCACGCGCCAGGGGGGAGAGCGTGGTGCCCCCACCGCAGAAACGCAGGGTCCGACGGAAAGCAACGGCCGCGAACAAGGCGAATGGTGCCGCGCCTGAAGCAAAAGGTGCTGCCAGGGACGATGCAGCGGCAAAAAAGACTGCCAAACCGCGCCCCGCTACCCGCAAGAGTGCGGCCCCCAAGGCTGCCGCAGAAGACAAGCCCGCCCCAAAGAAAACAACGCGCAAGACGCCGGCCAGAAAAAAGCCCTCCGCCCCGAGACGCCCGAAAGGTGTGGCGCCCTCAAACGAGACCTAGGCGGAAAGCCCCGTCGCTTCGCCTGCGCCGATGACAATGTTGAGGTTCTGCACGGCAGCACCGGATGCGCCCTTGCCAAGATTGTCCAGCCGGGCGATGAGGCGGGCTTGGCTGTCGGTGCCGAAGACGAAAAGTTCAAGCCGGTTGGTGCCGTTGCAGGCTTCGGGTTCAATGGCACCGAGATCCTTCACCTCGAATGGCGTGTGGACTTTAACGAAAACGCTGTCGCGATATGCCGCTCGCCACGCGATACAAATGTCTTCGGGGCCGGGATCACCGCCAATCGCCCATAAAGGAAGAGGCACTTCCACCAACATGCCCTGTGCAAAGTTTCCCACCGCGGGCGTGAACAGGGGCAAGTGCGACAGCCCCGCATGCGCCATCATCTCCGGTGGATGCTTGTGCTCTTGGCCGAGCGCATAGGCCCGGTATGGCGGTCCGCCGGCCTCGAATTCCTCGATCATCTTGCGCCCGCCGCCGGTGTAGCCCGACACGGCATTCACGGTGATCGGATAGTCTCGCGGAATCAGGTCTGTCTCGACCAGAGGTCGAACGAGGGCGATGAAGCCGGTGGGATAGCAGCCGGGATTGGAGATGCGCTTGCTGCCGGCAATTTTCGCGCGTTGGCCCGGCG
>CAZVES010000056.1:0-16306 GCA_964625835.1 uncultured Hyphomonadaceae bacterium | reverse complement strand
CGATACCGTGAGCGCAAACTCAGGCCGCCAGCTTCTTCTTCCGGCGCGCTTCGAGCTTGTTGAGGGCGTTGAGATAGGCCTTTGCCGTGGCGACCAGCGTGTCCACATGGCGCGCGCGGCCCACGGCCATGATGCCCTCGCCCTCCAGGCGCACCGAGACGTCGGCCTGGGCATCGGTCCCCCCGGTCACGGTGTGGACCTGGAAGAGATCGAGCCGCGCCTCATGGGGCACGGCGGCGCGGATGGAGTTGAACAGGGCGTCCACGGGGCCGTTTCCTTCGGCGCTGGCATGGATGGGCTCGCCGTCGACGGTGACATGGATTTCAGCCTCCTGGGGCCCGTCCGTGCCGGCGACGATCTTGAGTTTTTCGAGCACGACCCGCTCCCCGCCGGCGGCGAGTTGCTCATCGACAAGGGCGATCAAATCGTCGTCGAACACGTCCTTCTTGGAGTCCGCGAGCGCCTTGAAGCGGGCGAACGCATCCTTCAGCGCCTCGCCGTCGAGTTCATAGCCCAAGGTGGCAAGTCGGTCGCGCAGGGCCGCCCGGCCGGAATGCTTGCCCATGACGAGGCTGGTGGCGGAAACGCCGACATCCTCGGGGCGCATGATCTCATAGGTTTCGGCATGTTTCAGCATGCCGTCCTGGTGGATCCCGCTCTCATGGGCAAAGGCGTTCTTGCCGACAATCGCCTTGTTGTACTGGACGGGAAATCCGGTGACGCGGGAAACCATATGGCTGGCGCGGGCGAGCTGTGTGGAATCGATTCCCGTGGCGAAAGGCAGCGTGTCGGAGCGCACGCGCATCGCCATGACGATTTCCTCCAGCGCGGCATTGCCCGCCCGCTCGCCCAGGCCGTTGATCGTGCACTCGATCTGGCGCGCGCCATGGGTGACGGCGGCGAGGGAATTGGCCACGGCGAGGCCGAGATCATTATGGCAATGGGCGGAAAACACCGCCTTGTCGCTGCCGGGCACCGCCTCCATCACGCGGGAAATCAGGCGGCCGTATTCATCGGGATGGCTGTAGCCCACCGTGTCCGGCAAGTTGATCGTCGTGGCGCCGGCGGAAATCGCCGCGTCGACGCATTTGCACAGGAAATCGAACTCGGTGCGCGTGGCGTCCTCCGCGCTCCACTCCACATCGTCGGTGTGCTGGCGCGCCCGGGTGACGGATCGGCCCACCGCCTCCAGGACAGCATTCGCGCCCATTTTCAGCTTGTGCTTCATGTGCACGGGGCTGGTGGAAATGAAGGTGTGTATCCGCGACCGGGGAGCGTGTTTCACCGCTTCACCGGCCCGGTCGATGTCATGGTCGGTGGAGCGGGCGAGGCCGCAGATGACAGCATTCCGGGACCGGCGGGCGACCTCGCTGACAGCCTCGAAATCGCCGGGCGAGGCGGCCGGAAAACCGGCCTCGATGATGTCCACGCCCATTTCGTCGAGCAGCTCGGCCAGCTCGAGTTTCTCGCGCAAGGTCATGGACGCGCCGGGGCTCTGCTCGCCGTCACGCAATGTGGTGTCGAATATGTGGATATGAGGAAGGTCTTGGGTCATGGCCGGGCCGGATTGTCTGGATGATTTCGCGTGAAGTGACAAAACCCCCTGGCCGCGCGCCGGCGATCAGGTTCGCCGGGCCATATCCGGCCAGGGGCCGGTAAGCAGTAGGGGCAGGAATTTGCTCATGGAGAAATGATCAAACCAGATCGCGGTGATGTCAATCACAAAACAAAGCGATCGGGGCAAGATCTACTCATATTCGGACCCGCGAATGCGCGAGCGGGCGAAAAGGACAAGGCCGAGCCAGATGGCCACGGCCAAGGCCGCCGCGCCCAGGGCGATGATGGGCTGGCCATCGAATGCAGAGAGGATGGACGTCCCAGCAAACGCCACCAGTGCGATCTTCGGCAACACGCCAACGGCCATGCCCGCCAGGAAATGGCTGTATTTCGCCCGGGTCACGCCGAACACCATGTTCACCAGAAGGAAGGGTCCGGTCGGCACATTGCGTACCATGGCGCTGGCGACGAAGGCATTCTTGCCGATGAACCTCGCCATGCGGTTTGCAAAGTTCCCGCCATGGCGTCGCACGGTGCCCTCCCCTACAAAGCGCCCGGCCCAGAAGGTCACGGTTCCTGACACCAGTGTCGCAATCCAGCTATAAGCGAAGCCGAGCACGGGGCCGAAGGCAAAAACCGCGATCCCGATCAGCACAAACTGTGGCGCACCCACGAAGGCTGCCACGACAAACACGGCAATCAGCGCCGGCAGTCCCCATGGCCCCTGGGCAACATCGGACAGCGCTGTGCGAACAGCATCAACATCATAGAGAGAGCCGTATCGCCCCATGATGAAGAGGGAGATCACCAGTCCGAACAGGAGCAAAGACACAAGAATCGCGCGGGTGCGTGTCGCATCGAGGCGACGGAAGAAAGCGGGCAAGCTACGCATCGGCCTATTGGGCGAGCGCGGCCGCGCCCGTCAAGCAGCGCGGCGCAGAGGCTCTGTCCCAGCCCTCAGGCCGACGCCAGCATCTGCTCGCTCATCGCCCAGAGACGCTCGGCCTTGGCGTCGTCGCAGATCCATTCGCGGGCATGTTCCCAGCGCTGGCTCTCTGGCGTGGCGGCCCTGGCGATGTCGCAGTCCTCGCAGTAGACCCCGCCCATCCCGTCCAGCATCGGGTTGGTCGCCGCCCAAGTGGCGGTCGAGGCGCCCTGCTGCGGGGTCTTGAACATCGCCGCAATGCGGTCGGGCACGCTGCCATCGGCATTTTTCCAGCCAAGGGCCACCATTTCCTCGTTCGGCAAATGGCGCTGCAACGGCGTGAAGATGCCGCCAGGATGGACCGAGAAGGCGCGGATTCCGTCGCCCTGCCAGAGATGATCTGCCTGACGCGCAAACAGGGCATTGGCGGACTTGGACTGGGCGTAGGCGTTCCACTTGTCATAGGGCCGGGTGGCGTAGTGAGGGTCATCCCAGTTCACATCCCCCATGATATGGGCGGTCGAGGACAGGGCCACGACGCGCGCGCCGCCCGCCTTGCGCAGCGCGGGGAGAAGCGCCGTCGCCAGGGCAAAATGGCCCATATGGTTCACCCCGAACTGGCTCTCCCAGCCCGACCCCACCCGCGCCTCGGGACACGCCATGATGCCGGCATTGTTGATCAGCATGTGAAGCGGACGCTCCGTGGCGAGGTAATGGTCGGCAAAGGCGCGAATGTCGCCCAGATTGGCAAGGTCCATCTGCGCCAGTTCCAGCTTGCCGGGAAACTGGTCCAGCGCCGCCTTCGCGGCTTCCAGCCTGCGGGCCGGAACCGTGACCGTTGCGCCAGCGGCTGCAAGCGCGCGAACGGTTTCCAGCCCGATTCCGCTGTAGCCGCCGGTCACGATGGCGTTCTTTCCAGTCAGGTCGATGCCATTGAGCACAACCATGGCGCTGGATTTTGCATGAAATCCGCTGCCGATGGGCGCTTGCGGTGTTGCGGTCATTGGAACCTCCCTATCTTTCCCACACAGTGTCAGCGCCGCTGCCCGCCCGCAAGGCAGGTGCGATGGCCCGCTGGCCCGCAGGCTCAGTTCGCGATAGGATCACGCCATGCTTGGACACACACTCTTCGCCCCCCTCAAGGCCCTCGCCGCAGCGCTCGCCTGCGCTGTCCTGGCCGCCCCCACCCTTGCCCAGACGCCCGTCAGCGAGCCGGCAACTGACGTCACGGCCCAGTATCGCAATGGCGACGCTGCCTTCCGCCTGGGGCACATGAAGGCCGCCTTCTCTATTTTCGAGACCCGCTGCGCAGAGGGCTCGGCCCATGACTGTTACCGCGCCGGCGACATGCACCGCCAGGCCCTGGGAACTGAACAGGACTATGACCTGGCCGCCGCCGCCTATGAAAGCGCCTGCGAGCTTGGCCATGGCGAGGGCTGCCGAGCCGTGGCGAATATGCTGTTTGAAGGCCGCGGCCTGGACAAGGATTATCCGGCGGCGCGGGCACTCTATGCCAGCGGCTGCGAGCATGACGATGCGGCCTCCTGCGCCGTGCTGGGCAACATGATGTATGTCGGCATGGGCGGTTCGCGCGACCGGATCGAGGGCGCAGACCATATGCGCCGCGCCTGCCTGCAGGAGGTCGACTATGCCTGCGAGCAGGTGCGCCGCTACGGCCTCTCCAACCAGGGCGAACGGTCGAACACACTGCGCCGGGGCTGGTGGACAGGGAATTAGACCTTCGCCATTGCACGCAAAAGTTCCAGCAGCCCTGCCATGTCCTCCGGCAGCGGCGCCTCGAAGCGCACCGGCTCACCGGTGACGGGGTGGACAAATCCCAGAACCGCCGCATGCAGCGCCTGACGCGGAAAGCCCCGCGCCGCCTTGGTTGCCGCCATGAACGCCTCGCCCGATCCAAACGCCTTCACGCCGCGATGGCGGCCATAGACATCATCCCCGATCAGCGGCGCGCCGATATGGCTGAGATGGACGCGGATCTGGTGGGTGCGCCCCGTCTCCAGCCGGCATTCGATCAGGGCGGCGGCGGGCAGGCCCGTCCCTTTCTCCAGGAGGCCAAAGGTCTCCAGCGTCTTGTAATGGGTCGTTGCATCCCGCGCATTTTCCGGCACGACGCCCCGGGGCACGGCCATCTTCTTGCGGTCCCCGGTCGCCCGGGCAATCGGCGCTTTCACCGTGCCCGACAGGGGCCGCGGCGCGCCGCGCGAAATGGCCATGTAGACCCGGTCGATATCGTGTTCGGCGAACAGGGGCGACAGGCCGCGATGGGCCGCCTCGGTCTTGGCGACCACCATCACCCCGGTCGTGTGCTTGTCGAGCCGGTGGACAATGCCGGGCCGCTCCACCCCGCCAATCCCCGGCAGTTCGCCCTTGCAATGGTGCAAGAGCGCATTGACCAGCGTGCCGTCCCAGCTGCCCGGCGCGGGATGCACGGCCATGCCCGCGGGCTTGTTGACGATGATCAGGTCGGCGTCTTCGTGCAGTATGTCCAGCGCAATGTCCTGGGGCTCGGGCGCGGCCGGGCGCGGGTCCGGCACGGTGAGGGCATAGACGCTGCCGGCCTGCACGCTGGCATTGGGATCGCCGAGCGGGGCACCATCGCAGGTCGCAGCCCCCTCCTTGATCAGCGACTTGATACGCGAGCGCGACAGGGGCGAGAGCTGGCCCGCCAGAAAACGGTCGACCCGCTCGCCGGCCTCGTCTTCCGTTGCAGTCAAAGTGTGGGTTTTCATGTCATCCCTTTGACGCGAAACTGTGGTTTAGGAAACAGACGGGCTAAGGTTTCGCCCGGCGAGGGAATGAGGGAGAGCGGAATGGCTGAGATATCACGGCGCAAGGCGCTTGGACTTGGTGGCGGCGTGTTGGGCCTCGGTGCCTGCAATGCCATCACAGGCGGCGCGGAAACCGCAACGGTCGATGACCTCGTTCCCGCGACCTATGCCGGCGAAGTCGCCTTTGAACACGGCGTGGCCTCAGGCGATCCGCTTGCCGACAGTGTCGTGCTCTGGACGCGCGTCACGCCAAAATCCGGCGAGGGCGACATCGAGCTCGAATACCGCATCTTCAAGGGCGAAACGCTGGCCGGCTCCGGCAAGGCCCGCACCAGCGCGGCTCGCGATTATACCGTGAAAATCGTCGCCGATGACCTGCGCCCCGGTGCCGAGTATACCTATGAGTTCGTCGTCAGGACCACGGGCGGCACGGTTGCCTCGCCGCGCGGACGCACCAAGACCACCGCCGCGCCCGGCGCAACCACGCCGGTGAAACTCGCTGTCGTCTCCTGCGCGAACTGGCCGTTTGGCTACTTCAATGCCTATCGCGAGGTCTCCAAACAAGAGGGGCTCGATGCGGTCATCCACCTTGGCGACTATATCTATGAATATGGCGTGGACGGCTATGGCGGCGCGGTCGGCGAACAGATCGGCCGGCGCCACGAGCCGATCACCGAGATCGTCACCCTGGCCGACTATCGCGCCCGCCATGCCCAGTACAAGTCCGATCCGGACCTGCAGGCCGCCCACGCCGCCGCCCCCTGGCTGTGCACCTGGGACGACCATGAGAGCACAAACAACAGCTACAGGACCGGCGCGGAGAACCACAATCCCGAAGCCAATGAGGGCGAGTGGACCACGCGCAAGCAGACCGCCGTGCAGGCCTATCTGGAATGGATGCCCGTGCGCGATCCGGTGCCGGGCCGGGCCAAGGAGAGCATCTATCGCCGCTTCGACTTCGGCTCCGTCGCCAGCGTCTTCTGCCTCGAAAGCCGCCTGACGGGCCGCTCCGACGAGATCAGCTGGGTCACCGAACTTGGCGGTCTGGAGCCCGCGCAGGTGCCCATGAAGGCGATGTCCACCATGGTTCGTGTGCAAGCCGATGAGCGCACCATGCTGGGCGCGCAGCAGGAAACCTGGCTGGCCGAGGGCCTGATGAACAGCGTCGCATCGGGCAAACCCTGGCAGGTGCTCGCCAACCAGGTCGTCATGGCGCGGGTCGTCCCGCCCAATTTCAATCGCACGCTGACGCCCGAGCAGATCGCCGCCATCGAGAACCCATTCGCCCAGGCCCTTGTGGGCTTTTCCCAGCTGGGCCTGCCCTTCAACCTGGACGCCTGGGATGGCTTCCCCGCCGCCCGCGCGCGCCTCTATGACGCCGCAAAGGCGGCAGGCGCGCGCCTCGTCACCCTGACCGGCGACACCCACACGGCTTGGGGCAACACGCTTGTCGACATTGATGGCGAACAGCGCGGTGTGGAGTTCGGCTGCACCTCAATCACCTCGCCGGGGCTCGGCACCTATTTCGAAGGCGTGGATGGCCTCGGCGCCATGTTCGAGGAACAGAACCCTGAGGTCGGACATTACGACCCTAACGGCAATGGCTTCACCCTGGTCACGCTTACCGCCGATGGCGTACGCGCCGATTATGTGAAGGTCTCCACCATCACCGGCGAGGACTACACGGCTGAAACCGTCACGCGGCTGGCTACGCGCCGGTCTGGCCCTGGCATGACACCGCTTGAGAAGATCTAAGAGTAAAGCGCCTTCAGCCGATGGGCTGGCGCGGCTCAAACACGTCGACCTTGTCGTCTTGGCGAATGACGTGGCCTGCATCCTCAAGAAACGTCATGGCGCGGGACGTCGCTTCCCGGGTGGCGTATATTTTTTGAGCCACGGAAGACACGTTCACGTTGCCTTCAATCCTGTAGGCGGCGCGGCCATTGGTCTGTCGCACGGGGCTCCCCATCCTGATCAGCTCGCCATGCAGGCGCCCGGCGACCTTCAACGTCACCGACTTGGCCAGTTGCAGGGAAGTGAGTTTGACGCGCCTGGCCAGCAGTCTCGCCACTGCGAGCCCAAATGGGCCGGCTTCGAGCATCTCACTGAGAAACAGCGGCCGGGAGATCGAAAGGACCAGCGAGCGCTCTACGGCCACAACGGTTGATGTGCGCCGTTGGCCCTCAAGGGCAGAGATTTCGCCGATCAGGTCACCGCTTTCGAGGTCTGCAAGCCAGGTTTCATCGCCCTTCGCGGAAAACCGCAGGGCCTGCAGCCGGCCCGAGGCCACAAGGTAAACATGGGTGTCCTGCCCATCCTGTGAAATCAGGGTCGCCTTTCTCTCAAGCTCGCGGGTTGTCGAACCAGCGATCAGCCTCTCAAGGCTGGGATGGGAGGGATCAACCTGGCAGAACCCGGCCCAGATTTCGCTCACACCTGGCATATCATTCTCCGCGCAGGGCGTTCAGACGCCCGGTTTTCCGAATCAATTCGTCTGCCTGTGACACAGGTCACACGCGCCCGCTTATAGCTGCTTTATTGAAGCTTGTAACGAAGGCTCTCCCAGGAGGGATCGGGGGGACCAGCGTCAGGAGCCGGTTGGGTTTGATCGACTCCTGACGCTGATCTTTTGGTCTGGCAGACGCTTTCGTCGGAAACACCCACGCATTCACAATTCTCGTGCCGGGGCCATACAAGGTTTCGCCGGTCGCAATGGCGCATTCGCAGTCATCCAGGACGCCCTTCTGTGCTGCGGCGGTGCCCTTCCCCATGTGAACATGCCCTCTCGACAAGTCGCCGCCGACCGGGAAAATCCCGCCAATTTCAGACGTTTCGCGCGAATTCCCGTGAAAACTACGGACATGTACGCAGGGCGTATGTGCAAACTTACCTTCACCCTGTATTAACAGTAACCTTACCCGTGGCCGGACCGGGTATTGTTCCGGCGCGGCGCGTGGATCGAGGCGAAGACTGGAGACTTGACCGCGTGCCTGAAAGAGACCGCCATACAGTCACCATTGTCTTCAGCGACCTGTCGCACTCCGTCGCCATGGCCGATCAACTGGAGGCGGAGGATTACTCCAACCTTCTGCGCGATCTCCGCGACATGGCCCAGGGCGTGATCGAGCACCATGGCGGCGAGGTCATCCGTGCCCTGGGCGACGGGTTCGTGTTCATCTTTGGCTACCCGGAGCCCGATGAGGACGCGACCCGAACCGCTATTGATGCCATCATGGAACTCCACACTGCTGTGGAGTCGCTCGACACGACGGCCCTCGGCCTTTCCTCCAGGCTTCAGTTCCACACCGGCATCCACTCCGGCGTCGTCATCCTGCGCGAAGGCGACCCGGTGGTGGGGAGTTTCGACCTCTCCGGCACACCGGTGAACATGGCAGAACGCCTGTGCGGTCTGGCCCGCCCTGGTGAAATCATCATCTCGGAGACCAGCATCGGTTCCAACCGGCACCTGTTTGATTTCTCTGCGCCCGAGGAGGTCACGCCCCGTGGCATGGACAAGAGCCTTGGCATCCGGCGCATCCTGAAAACCGACCCGGAGCCGGGCGCCGCCCAGTCCGCCTCGCAAAGCCCGCTCCTCGGCCGGACCAGGGAAAGGGAATGGCTCTCGCACTTTGTCAGGCAACCGCGCGAGGGACCTGGCCTCGCCCTTATCGAAGCCGACCCCGGCATGGGCAAGAGCCGGCTGCTCTGGGAATTTCTTAACGCGCCCGAGCCCGGCCAGACAAACTGGCACCTCATCGCCTGCGTTCACTCTTCCCGCGCGGGTGAGCAACGCCCCCTGGCTCAATTGTCCAGGTCGCTTGCGGGCGAGGAGGACACCGCCCCGCCGGAGGCCGCCATCGATGAACTCATCGCGCGCCTTGTCGAAGCGGCAACTGATAAGCCGGTTCTTCTCGCCATTGATGACTGGCAATGGGCCGATGACGAACTGAAACGTTTTGTGGAGGGCCTCTTGCGGACAGGTCCGCCCGGACTGTCGCTGATCGTGGCCACGCGCGCGATTGACAAGGTCTTCGCCACCCAGCACAGCGCCGGGATTCTTCGGCTGGATGCATTAAAAGACCGGCATGCCGATGCCCTGGCACGCTCGATTGCCCCCCGGCTCGACCCCTTCGCCCTCAAAAGGATCAAGCGCCTGGCCGGCGGCAATGCTCTCTACATCGAGGAACTCTCCCATGCCTGGAACCGGGTTGGCACGGTTCTGGGCGATGAAGGTGACGAAGCCTGGCTGTACGGCGTAATCACCGCCAGGCTGGCCACCTGGTCTGAAAACGTGCAGGCCTGTGTGCGCGCCGCGGCGATCATCGGCGACACCGTGCCGGTCTGGCTGCTTGAAGCGCTGCGCGGAGAAACCCTGACGCCACCGCTGCTGAACCTTCTCAGCCGCGCCGACTTCCTGCATCCGGGCCAGCAGGCCGGCACGCTGCGGTTCCGCCACGGCATCACCCGCAAGGCCGTCGCAAGCATTCTCGGCCAGGACGAACGCCGGGCCCTGCATCGCAAGGCAGGCGAGGCCATTGAGGCGCGCGCACAGTCAGAGCCGCTGCCGGGGCTCCATGGACAGCTTGCCCTTCACGCGGCGGGCTGTGGCGACCACGACACCGCCATCGAACATGCCAACCGGGCTGGCGCAGAGGCGCTGGCATCCACATCCCTCGACCAGGCCCAAGGCTTCTACGCCCTGGCGATGGACGAGATCATGAAGGCGCGCGGCGGCGGTGAGCAGCTTGAAAAAGCCGTCAAAAATTATGGCCGGGCGAGCATTCTTGACCCAAGCCGGGAACAGCTTGCACGCCTCACCCGTGTCGATCTCTATGCCCGGGAGCGTGGGGACAAGCGAGTTGCCGCCCGTTGCCAGTACTGGCAGGGCTTCATCCATTACGGCCTCGGGGACCCCAGCCGCAGCCTTGAAATGCTGGTTGCCTCACGCGAATTGGCCACTGAGTTGGACGATGCGGCCCTGCTCAGCCGGATTGCCGGGACGATTGGCCAGGTGTTCGTGACCGCCGCCGATTACGAGGCCGCTCACCCCGCGCTCGATAAGGCCATCGCCATGCAGAGGGCGCGCTACAAGGGCGCCCGCGTGCCCATGGCGCTCGCCTACAACCTCGCCTGCAAGGCCTTCGCGCTCGCCGACCAGGGCAACACGTCCGGCACCGAAGCCCTGTTTGCCGAGGCGCTGGAACTGGTCGAGGGCCACGATCACGAGGTCAGGATGGCCATTCTAGCCTATGCCGCCTGCGCCGACATCTGGCGGGGCGATATGGACCAGACCATAAAGCGGACCGAGCAGGTGATGGCACTCTCTGCGCGCATGCATTCCCGCTTCTTCCACGCGATTTCGAGCGTGCTCAATCGCGCCGCCATGTTCCAGATCTCAAAGGCACCAGATGCGCTGCAGGAGATCGAACAGGCCACGCAATGGATGATGTCCGTGAGCCAACAGCGGATTTCTCTGTGTTTCGGCTTCCTGGCTGAGGGATATGCCCTGCTTGGCGAGCACCAGCAAGCCCGCACCTATGCCGCAAGGGCGTTGAACCGGGCACGCTCGGGCGACAGGCTCGGCGAGGTTGCCGCCTACCGTGCACTGGCCCTCCTGGCCCTCGGCGGTGGCCTTCGCTTCGGGCCCGGGCGGTATGTTGCCAAGGCCTATGGCGCGGCAAACCGGCGGGCATCGGAGCGCGAGCGTCTGATGACCCAGCTCATGGTTCACCGATGCCTGGATGCCTCACAGGATGAGCCCACGGCACAGCTCGACGCCCTTGGTATCACGGCCAACTACGCATTCGTCCCGCCCGCGGCCGGCTCCCAATCGGAGACTTCCACGATCAGTGAAGCCGGCAGGGCCTGAATACGCCCGGCATCGAACAGTGCAGCAACTATTCCCGTCATGGCGCCCATGGCCATTTTCCGGGCCGGACAGGCGTGCAGCGGCTCGTCCGGTCCCGTCGTGGCCGAACGGGGTTGCCGGTTGCCGCCGAAAACGACCGAAACATCCGGGTCGCCACCGCGCAGACGGGCCTGGGTTGCAGCGCTCAGGACAAGGATCACAAGGTCTCCCTTGTTGGCGACCACATTCCCGATTTTCGCCCCTTCAGCCTGCACGTGCCGGTACAAAAGGTCCGGCGCGGGACGCTTGCACATCGCCTCCCTGACCGTGCGCAAGGTGGATGAATAGGCGTTGGTGATGTCGCCGGACGCGGCCTCCATGGCGGCCTTGAAATCGGACTGGTGACGCCAGAAGGTTTCCTGCCGGAACAGTTCGAAAAAAACAAATCTCAGGTTGAAGTCCGAAGGCGGCAGCGCGCCGATCATCGTCCCGATCACATTGCGCCGCAAAAGGTCCTTCATGTCCTCCACGCTCTGGCCGGGATAGCTCTCGGTGTCATCGCGGAAATGCAGGTGCATGGGGCCCGTGACATCACCTGGCATACCATCGGGATCGTCCCAATGGGCATCAATATAGGCCTTGGAGGCCGCCTTGAGCCGGGCGCCATGGAGCGCGGCAAACCGTTCGATGGACTTGGCCGGGCGGGGATAGAAGGCATGGCGGGAGGGCGAGAGGAAATCGCCCGGACAGACCGGCTTTGGTGGGTTCCACTCCCATCCGCCGGCATCGAAATGCACGCCATCGGGAATGCCGAACCAGACCGAACACAGGTCCGCCAGGGCATGGCGGATATACTGGTCAACAAGCTCGATCTTGAAGGCCGGGGCCTCGCCCAGGAGGGGTGCGCGTTGTTCTGCCGCCTGCTTGTAGCGCCCGAGGACCTTGCGCCCCGATGCAAAGCCTTTTTCAACCGCCGCCTCCAAGGGATAGGCCATCAGGATCTCATTGGTGCGATAGGCCTCACGCTGGTACTCCGAGCCCTGATCATAGGTGACGTAGATGCCACCAAAATGGGACTCCATGCGGCGGCGCAGTTCTCGCGACGTGTAAGGACAGGTGATATGAGAGGCAGCGGGCGTTTCGGCCACCAGCGTGTTGCTGAGCACCTTCATGATTTCGGCCTCATCGGTGACGACAATGGCGCGTTCAAACGGTTCGTCCTGGCCGGCATCGGCGGCGATCCCGGCTTCGACCGCATAGGCCCCGCCGCGGGCATTGATCGCCTCCCACACCAGCGGCGTGATGTCGTGTTCGGCCGGGTCCTTGGTGAGATAGTCCTCCAGGAGCCGCTTCCACTCCTCCTGCTGGACGCGCAAGGGAAGGGCTTCGATCTGGCCGATCACACGCTCACCCCTCTCGGCCCGGCCAGGCCGGGACGTGGCAGGCCCGAACGACGCGATCCTATTCAAGGCAGTGCGCGACGGGACGAAGAAATACTCGCCCCAGTTCAGGCGCGTGAGCGGCTTTTCCAGAGTCACCCGGCGCACCGCATACGTGACCCCGCCCTCCTCATTGCGCAACTCGTCGACATAGCGGAACACCGGCTTGTGGTTGCGCGGAAACACGCCCGTCAGCGGGTCGTTCTGGCTGGAGGCCACCCGCGTTGCGTTGCCGGCATTCAGCCAGCGCTGGATCACTTCATACTGCTCAGCGAGGCTTGAGCAGTAGGCGATGAAAACGATGCCGCGATCCTCATGGCGGGTTTCAGCCGAGTAAGGGGTCCCATAGCTCATCCCCCGGCGCATGAGTTTGGGCTCCCGGCGCCCATGGAACACGCTGCGCGGATTGGCGAGCCGGATATGGGCCGACAGCGGGCACTTGTGGCCCTTCGGATCACCGCTGTAATCGAACGTGTTGCCCTGGTTGGACGGGTCGACCAGGGGCACGCCATCGCGTGTGCGGCCAACCATGAGGGAAGCCAGGCGCTCGGGCTGGCCCTCGCACACCTGTTCGAGCGCTTCGACATCCTGGGAGATCTTGCGCACCACCATGAAGGTGCCGTTGTAGGCCAGCGTATCGGTCTCGCCTTCCGTCAGCGAAAGGTCACCGCGCGTGCTGTGATAGCCATAAACAACATCGCCGGGCAGCACGTCATTCGGCGGGTTCTGCTGCGAGATGCGATCGCAGATCACGGGCTGGCTGATGCCATCTCGGAAGCCGAAATGGTCGCGGTCACTGACCATTCCTGGCTCGGGCGTCTTGCCGTCACGGTCGGTGACCCGCGCCCTCTGGCGCTCCATGCTCTCCACGCCGAGCAGCTGGCAGCCCACATGGGGCGCGAAACGGCCCACGACATCAACAAGGAAGTGCAGCGCGGAATCGTGGTCCCAATGGGGGTCGAGCGCCCTGGCAAACTGCTCGAATGCGCCGGCCGGGTCGCGCGCAATCTCTGCCTCCAGCGCCTCCAGCGCATCTGAGAGTGCCTTTTCAGCTGCATCGCCATCGCGCGGCTCGCCGCCCTGGGCAAAGTCACGGAAGCCGGGATCGTCCACATCCTCGCGCCCGCGATAGCTGATCCGTCCCTGCACGAGCATGTCGATCTCTGACAATTCGATCGGCGGCCGGCCGCCCGCTCCGGGCGGCCAGTTGCGCACGGGCAGGCGCCAGTTGCGCGGATGGTTGGCGAACTGGTCTCCGACGGTTGCCGCCCGCTCGCGCAGGCCCTGGCGGAATTCCTTCGGGAACGCCCTGAGCTGGTCGTCGGGCACGCCCAGCCGCTCAAGCCCGCTGGCGGTGAACGCCATGTTGAGGAAAACCTCTCCAAGCGGGCCGCCCGGGCGCAAGGCATCAGGGTCATCGGCCTCCCAGCGCAGCAGCGGCGAAATCGCCTTCAGGAAGTTGTGGGCCTTGTGCGGATCGACGACCCGCATCAGCAACAGCGCGCCATGGGTGACAACGGTCTCGCCGCTATCATAGGGCGTCAGCACACCCTTCTGGATCTCGCCCCGGTCGAGGGCCGGAAACTGGCTTTCTTCCGGCAGGGCAGGAAGCGCGTTCTCGAACCATTCCAGTGCGGCGCGATAGTCCTGGCGCACCGCATCGGGCACCTGGCTCGGGTCGAACCCTTTCAGAAGGTCGCGGGAGGCGCGCAGCAGGTACCACCCATCCTCGCCGCCCACGCCGGGCGCGGAGGGCGGCGGGTAATAGTCTGCCAGCTTGTAGAGGACATTCAGCGCCTCCAGGGCCAGGCGAAGGGCGCCGACAGGATCAGACCCGAATTCCTCCGCCGCTGCCCTGTCCGGGGTCTTGGCCGACAGTTCCGCAATCTCCAGGTCGCTGTCATCGGGCGCCTTTTCACGCTGGATGCGCTCGAGCTCTTCCAGGTAGATCGTGTCGGCCACGGTGAGGCCGGATGAGGCGTAGAAAATCGCCGAATCGAGCTGGTTGGCGCGCACCCAGGCAGCATATTTCTCGAAGCTCTCGGTGGACGGGACATAGCCCTCGCAATTGCACAGCACCAGGTCGAGAAAGGTGCCCAGCGGCCGCCAGATGAGCCGCATATAGGGCTCCCAGGGTCCATCAAACGTGGCCACGAGATACATGTACTTGCGGGGCCGGCGCAGGGGCACATCGCCTGCAGCCGCGCCCGTCGGCACATGGTCGCCGTAGAGGTCGCGATCGACCACGCCAATGCGGAAATCCAGCAGCGACAGGATGCGCTGGGCAGTATCGGGAAAGGGCCTGCGGGTTTCATATTCACGCGCACTGGCGCGCACATTGTGCAGGCCCTGGGCCACGATCCTCAGACGGCTCTCATAGGTGACATTGGCGAAGGCATCGATGAAGCCTTCCTTGATGGGCGCCCAGACAACAAGGTCTGTGATCCCGTCAATGCTCTTGCTGGTCACATCCCGCCGGTCCTGCGGAAATCTCAAAGACATGACGGCCCCACCCATTGTTCAACGCCTCTTTGCAGAATGGCGAAACAGCGCGGGCGGAACTGTGATGAGGGTCACGTCAGATCGCAAACATGGCATTCAAACCGCCCTTCCCCGCCAGCGCCGCCGATCAGCCCCCACAAACGGGCCCTGCACGGCCCGCCATGGAACGCGGAACGCCTTCGCGGTTTGCCGGATCCGTCCATCTCTGCGATATGCGCAACCAAGGGACCCCGCGAGCGCTGAGATGAACCGACAAGACTACAGATTTGTCGTCGCCCCGATGATGGAGTGGACCGACCGCCATTGCCGGGCGTTTCACCGCACGCTCAGCCGGCGGGCGCTGTTGTTCACCGAAATGGTCACGGCCGATGCGATCATCCATGGCGACCGCGACCGGCTGATCGGGTTTTCCGACACCGAGCACCCGGTGGTGCTGCAACTGGGCGGCAGCGAACCTGCGAAACTGGCCCGGGCGGCGCGCATCGGTGAGGCGTTTGGCTATCGAGAGGTGAACCTGAATTGCGGTTGCCCGTCGGAGCGGGTCCAGTCCGGTGCCTTTGGCGCCTGCCTGATGCGAGAGCCCTCGCTGGTGGCGGAATGCGTGGCCGCCATGGCTGAGGCGGTGTCCATCCCGGTGACCGTGAAGTGCCGGGTCGCCGTCGATGAGGACCCGCCGCGCGAAACACTGTTCGGATTTGTCGATACGGTGGCCGCGGCCGGGTGCGATGTCTTCACGGTCCATGCGCGCAAGGCCTGGCTGAAGGGGCTCAGTCCCCGGGAAAACCGGGAAATCCCGCCCCTGGACTATGAACTCGTCGCGGCGCTGAAAACCGCGCGTCCGGACCTGACCCTCGTCCTGAATGGTGGGATCACGGACCTTGCCCAGTGCCGCGATCACCTGCAGCGCTTTGATGGGGTCATGCTCGGCCGGGCGGCCTATCAGTCGCCTGCCCTGTTGCTGGGGGTGGATCACTGGCTCGAAACCGGCGAGGTCCCGAACGCGCCGGACACAGCGGCGCTGGTCGAGGCGGTGGAGCGCCACGTCCCCTATGTGTCACGCCAGCTTGCAGCCGGGACCGGCCTGCATGCCATGACACGCCACATGCTGGGCCTGTTTGCCGGCCGCCCGGGCGCGCGGGCCTGGCGCCGCACCCTGTCTGAACGCGCCGTAAAGCCCGGTGCAGGCCTTGAGGTGCTACAGGCGGCGCTCGACTGCGTGCGCAGCCCCCTGCTCGAGCGGGCCTGA
>CAZVES010000055.1:0-16354 GCA_964625835.1 uncultured Hyphomonadaceae bacterium | reverse complement strand
TGCGCACGCTGGACCTGTCGGCAGAGCGCGCGGCGTTTCACCGGCACATGATGGGCGTGGCCCGCGAGGATGGCTGGAGCGTGCTGGCCGATGCAGCGGGGCGTGTCCACGCTCTGCTGTACCCTCACATTGTGCTTCATCCCCGCGAAGTCGGGCATGAAGCGTGTATTATGTGCTCGCCCCAATGGAACCGGCCCGCCCCTTGTGTCTGCCCCCCGCCCGCAAGACGGGAGTGGGGCGCCTCAGCGACAATTGCCCGAATTCCCACCGCACGGCATCGCCGCTGCGGACGCAGGCGCTGAATGGGGGTCTATTCCCGCGTTGCACCGGCCTCATGGGCAAGGGATGCGGCCAGGAAGCGGTCAATCTCGCCGTCGAGCACCCCGCCCGTGTCGCTGGTCTCCACCTCGGTGCGCAAATCCTTTACCATCTGGTAGGGCTGCAGCACATAGGAGCGGATCTGGTGGCCAAAGCCGATGGCGGACTTGTCCTGGTGTTGCGATGCGCTCGCCTCGGCGCGCTTCTGCAGCTCCAGCTCGTAGAGTTTCGAGCGCAGGATGCGCCAGGCTTCCTCGCGGTTCTTGTGCTGGGAGCGCGAGGTCTGGCAGGCGACCACGATGCCCGTGGGCTCATGGGTCAGGCGCACGGCTGAGTCCGTCTTGTTGACGTGCTGGCCGCCCGCGCCGGATGCGCGATAGGTGTCAGTGCGCACGTCCGACGGGTCGATCTCGACCTCGATATTGTCGTCAACCACTGGCGAGATGAAGACCGAGGCGAAGGAGGTGTGGCGGCGCGCGGCGCTGTCATAGGGCGAGATGCGCACCAGCCGGTGAACGCCGGTCTCGGACTTCAGCCAGCCATAGGCGCTGTCGCCCTTCACCGCGAGCGTGGCGGACTTGATACCCGCCTCCTCGCCCTCGCGCTCCTCCATTTCCTCGATCTTGAAGCCGCGCTTTTCCGCCCAGCGCACATACATGCGCCGCAGCATGGCGGCCCAGTCCTGGCTCTCGGTCCCGCCTTCGCCGGCATTGATCTGGAGATAGGCATCATTGCCATCGACCTCGCCGGAAAGCAGCGCTTCGAGCTCCGCCTTGGCGCCGCGCGCGGCGGCCTTCTCAAGGCTGGCGGTCACCTCGGCGAGCATGTCAGCATCGCCCTCGGCCAGCTCCATGAGTTCAAGGCCATCGGCCAGGTCGCCCTGCAAAGCCTCGATGGTCTCAATCCCGTCGGCCAGGCGCTGGCGCTCGCGCATCAGTTTTCGGGCCTCTTCCGGATCGTCCCAGAAGTCCGGGCGCTCCGACAGCGCGGTCAGTTCGTCAAGGCGTTTCGTGGCGACGTCCCAGTCAAAGACGCCTCCTCAGCAGTTCGGTCGACTGCTTGATCTGTTCGGCAAGGGCCTGGATGTCTGCGGACATGCGGTGGCAAACTCCTTCAGGTGTTGGGCGACGGAGATGGAAGCGTTTCAGGCGGGCGTCAAGGCATGGTGCCTACCACTCATCGCCAAGCTCCTGGGCGACGACGTCGCCGTTGCGCGGCGTGGCCGGCTGGGACAGGGTGCCGAGGCCCAGCTCATCGAGCGAGCCGGGCTGGTCACTGGCACCGCCGGCGGCCTCGCCACCTGGCGCTTCGGGTGGGACCGGGTCCTCGCTGGCCACGGAACGCGACCCGAAAATGTCGCCGCCGCGCCCGGAAATCATCAGCCCATCATCATCGTCGAAGGTGAAGCCGGGCTCAGTGCCGGGCCGGAAGGCTTCCTCGATCACCACAGTCGTGGACGCTGTTGGCAATGTGCCCGTGCGCGCATCGATGCGCACCATCGACACGCCCGGCGGACGTCGGAACGGCAGGGCCTCGGCATCGGCCAGGGCGTCCTGCATGAAGCTTGCAAAGATGGGCGCGGCCACGGCAGAGCCGCCCTCACCCTCGCCAAGGGACCGCGGCGTGTCGTATCCAACCCGAATGCCCACCACAAGGTCCGGCGAGAAGCCGAAGAACAGAGCGTCCTTGTAGTCGTTCGTGGTGCCTGTCTTTCCGGCCAGGGGCATGTTCTCAAGGCCCTCCTTGCGACGCACATTGGTGGCTGTGCCGCGCTGGATCACCCCCTCAAGCATGTGCACCACCTGGTAGGCAACGATCGGATCGAGCACCTGCTTGCGGGTGTCGGGCAGGCGCGGTGGCTCTCCGCCCTGCCAGCCTTCGGGATTGTTGCAGTCGGGGCAGACAAGGTCGATCGGGTCAACAGGCTGTTCGTCCTCGTCAGGCCCGCCGCGCGTGTCGCCTGTCTCCAGCCCAGCCACCTGGCACACGGCGTCGCCGATACGAATCAGGTCTCCGGACGCTGCATCCCGGCCATGGCCGAGGCGCGGATCGGTCACGCACATATCGTGTCCGTAGCGATCCTGGATGCGGTCCAGCAAGATGGGATCAACAGTCTTTCCGCCATTGACGAGGGCCGCATAGCCCCGGGCCAGGTCCATCATGGTCGCCTCACCTGCGCCAAGAGACATGGCCAGATAGGGATCAAGACTGTCGTAGATGCCGACGCGTTCGCCAAACTCGGACACAGCCTCCATACCGATGTCCTGGGCCAGGCGCACCGTCATCAGGTTGCGGGACTTCTCGAGCCCGAGGCGCATGGTCGACAGGCCATAGAAGCGCCCTTCGGCATAGTTGCCCGGGGCCCAGAAATCATCGGCCTCGACATCGAACTCGACAAAGGGCGCATCGAGCACCTTGCTGGCCGGCGTGAAGCCGCGCTCCAGCGCAGCAGCATAGACAAATGGCTTGAAGGCCGATCCGGTCTGGCGCTTCGCCTGGGTCGCGCGGTTGAAGGCGCTGCGGTAGAAGGAGAACCCGCCCGCCATCGCCAGGACACGTCCGGTGTGCGGGTCCATCGCCACCAGCGCGCCCTCCACATCAGGCAACTGGCGCAGGCTCGCTCGGCCGGACGGTTCTGTGAGTTCTTCCACATTGGCCAGGGCAGAGCCGCGGCGCGGTCTCGGGCGGTCTTCGGCTTCGATGGCACGGAGTTTCTCTTCGGTCAGCGCAATCGGTTCGCGCGCGACCTCAATCAGGATCACGTCCCCGGCGAGCAGTCCGGTCACCTCGCCGCCGCGTTCATAGGTCTGCGCCGCCCAGGCCACATCTTCCTCGAACAGGATAGCCTCGGTGTTGTCTGCGAGCCGGATGGTGGCCGTGCCATCCGCATTCAGGCCCGTCACCAGGGCCGCTTCCCAGGTGCCGTGTCCGGCCGGCATGGGGAAATCGGCAAGCGTCTGGATCGCCTGCCCGTTCAGTTCGATCTCCCCGACCGGGCCGCGATAGCCGGTGCGCCGGTCATAGGCCACCAGTCCCTCACGCAGGGCACGGGTGGCGGCCAGCTGCAGCCCTGTATCAATGGTTGTACGGATCGACAGACCGCCATCATGGAGGGCTTCCTCACCATATGTCTCGAGCAGGTCGCGGCGCATTTCCTGCACAAAATAGGTTGCGGCCTGGTACTCATCGCCCCTGAATCGGCGGGTGGTTGTCAGGGGCTGGGCCATGGCCGTATCGGCGTCGGCCTGGTCTATATAGCCATCCTCCACCATGCGCCCGAGCACGTAATTGCGCCGCGACAGAAGCCGTTGCGGCCGGGTGTACGGGTTCACAGTGCCGGGCGCCTTGGCCAGTGAGGCCAGGATCGCTGCCTCGGACAGGTCCAGTTCGGTCAGGGACTTGTCGAAATATTCCAGAGCCGCCGAGCCCACGCCATAGGACCCGCCGCCGAGATAGATTTCATTCAGGTAAAGCTCGAGAATGTCAGCCTTCTCATATGCGCGCTCGACACGTCGCGCCAGCACCGCTTCCTTGATCTTGCGCACCACGGTCTGGTCCCGCGTCAGCAGCATGTTCTTAACGGTCTGCTGGGTGATCGTGGAGCCACCCTGAAGGCCACCTGAACCAGTGATCTTGTTGCGCGCGCTGTTCACGACGCCCCGGGTCATACCCAGCCAGTCGATACCGTCATGCTCGAAGAATTTCTTGTCCTCAGCCGAGACAAAGGCCTGGATCACGTTCTCCGGGATTGATTCATGGGGTACATAGACACGATATTGCGGTGTGCCATCGTTTCCCATGCCCTGAAATTCCGCGATGAGGCGCCCGTCGCCGGCGTGCACACGCGAGGTGATCGGCGGCTCATACTCGGCGAGATTCTGGACGGTGGGCAGGTCCCTGGACAGCGCCGCGACCACCAGGGCGACCCCGGCAATGCCAAGCACGCCCAGCACCGCGCACATGATCATGAAACGCCTGAGCAGCGCAAAGCTCAGGAAACTCTTCTTTCTGGCAGCGGCCATAAATCTTGTCCTCAGCGTGATGTTCGCGTCGAAGTACCCGCAACATGAGTTTCTACTGTTCGGATTCGCACGTCAATTGGACCAGATTAGGGCCAATCGTGCAGGGCGAAAAGGCGCAAACCGTTATCGGACGCCGGCGCTCCGGTCTGCCGCCCCCCGCTCAGTTCGATGCGAAGATCACGTCCTGTTGGTCGAAATAGCCGTCAATCGCCCTGGCCACGGCGCGCATGGAGGCCTCACGTCCCTGTCGGTCGGCCAGCCGGCTGGCATCCCCGGGATTGGTCAGGAAGCCCATTTCCAGGAGGACAGCAGGCACGTCCGGGGCCAGCAGCACATAAAAACCCGCCTTGCGGTGCGTGTTGCGAAGCACAGGGCCGGCATCGGCCAGTTCCGGCAGCAGGAGTTCTGCAAACAGGCCTGAATTGGTCTGGGTTTCGCGTATGGTCAGCACTTCGAGGATGCCTGACACTTCGTCCGAAACGCCTTCCTCGATTTCGATGTCCCAGTTGTTTTTCTCCGCCTCGCCATCGACGCGGCGCCGGCCCCTTTCAGAGATCGTGTAAACAGAGGCGCCGGCCACGTCGGGCTTGCGGGCGGCGTCGGCATGGATCGAGATGAACAGGTCTGCATGCCACTCGCGGGCGCGCGAAACACGGTCACTCAGTTCGATGAAACGATCGTTCGAGCGGGTCATGCGCACATCGTATCGCCCTGTCTTTTCGAGCATGTCACGCAATGCCAGCGAGGCCGACAACACCACGTCCTTTTCCCGCAGGCCACTGGCCGCGATGGCTCCGGGGTCCTTCCCGCCATGGCCCGGATCGATCACGATGACATACTGCCGGTGCTCGGGCGGCATCTCCAGCACCACGTCGCGCCCCTCCGGTGCGACTTCGTTCTGGTCTGCAAGCGTGGCCGGAGCCGTGCGGTGGATGGCAAGGCGCGCGGCTACCCGGTCCTCGGCGCGCCGGGCAGCGCGGGCAAACCGGACGTCCGACACGGCAACCAAGTCTATCACCAGCCGGTGGCGCGTCTCATCTCCCGCCGGGGGCAGGTCGAGGCGGCGCGACACCATCATCGGGCGCGCCAGCGTGATCGCGAGGAACCCGTCCTGCCAGCCATAACCGGCCACGCCTGTTGCCGGCGAGACCGGCTGGGCCGGCCCATCCAGGGCCATGCCGGCGCCCTCAAGCGCGACGAGCACCTGCTGGGTGGCTTGATCCTCTGCCAGCATCACGTCGGCTTCAATCGGCCCTGCACTCCACATGGTGACCCGCGTGACCTGTCCGTCGCCAACCACGCGCATGGAATCGATCTGCGCCGCAGCTATGGCGGGCAGCACCAGCGTGGCCATGAGGCACAACAAGAAACGCAGATATGGGGAAAGACACGTCACGGGCCGGCCGACTCCCAAGGATGATCTATGAGACGATACTGTCTGGGTTTCTGCCACCCTACAAATTAACTGAGCATGTACCAGACGCACATCGCAGCCCAATCCCATGTGTTTTTGCAAGGGGGGGTTCCCAAACGATCCGTTCTCCTCCATGTTGGTATTGCGCTGCAACGCAGCGGCACAAACGAATTCCCGCCCTGCCGGTAATTGCGCGCTCCTATGGCGCCCCGCCTCAAGGGCCCCGGAAAGCGGAAGAAGATGAACACCGAAGCCGGTCGACAGTGTGAAACAGGGAAGCGCCGCACAGGCACTGCCCAACACGCTCGCCGCTTCCTCACCCAAAAACATTCAGGCCCGACGCTACAGGCCCCGGGGTATGGCCCCGGGCGCGCGCGGCCATCCAGCAAGGTACGATTACATGGGAAAACTCATGCTGATCGACGCGGCCCACCCGGAAGAAACCCGGGTCGCCGTCGTCACGGATCACCAGGTTGACGATTTCGATTTCGAGACAAAGGGAAAGGAACAACTCAGAGGCAATATCTACCTGGCAAAGGTCACGCGCGTGGAGCCTTCGCTCCAGGCTGCCTTTGTCGAGTATGGTGGCAACCGCCACGGCTTCCTGGCCTTCTCTGAAATCCATCCCGACTATTACCAACTCCCCCAGGCCGACCGCGAAGCGCTTCTGAAGGAAGCGGCAGAAGAAGCGGCAGCCGATGAGGATGAAGACTTCGACATCGACGATGACGACGACGATGATGACGATGACGACGCCGAAAATGATGCCACAGGCGATGATGAGGATGACGACGAGGACGACGGGCCGGGTGATTCCGACGCCTCTGACGAAACCGATGAGACAGACGCCAGTGTCGGCGACGACGACGCAGGTGATGGCGATGACGAGGCGAGCGGGTCGGAAAAGTCCGACGGGCGCAAGGCCAGGGCCAAGCCAGAGCGCGGCCGGCGACCCGCCCAGAAGAAACGCCGCCCTACCCGCAACTCCTTCTTGCGTAAGTACAAGATCCAGGAGGTCATTCGCCGGCGTCAGGTGATGCTCGTGCAGGTGGCCAAGGAAGAGCGCGGCACGAAGGGCGCGGCCCTGACAACCTATCTGTCACTGGCCGGGCGCTACTCTGTCCTGATGCCCAACACCCCGCGAGGCGGTGGCATCTCACGCAAGATTGCCAATGGCACGGACCGCAAACGCCTGAAGTCCATAGTCGGCGAGTTCGACATGCCTGCGGGCATGGGCCTGATCGTGCGCACCGCCGGAGCCAAGCGCACCAAGGCCGAAATCCGGCGCGACTATGAATACCTGATCAAGCTCTGGGACCAGATCCGCGAGAAGACCCTCACCTCGATGGCCCCGTGCCTGATCAATGAGGAAGGTGGCCTTGTGCACCGCGCCATGCGGGACATGTTCGACAAGGAAATCGAGGAAGTGCTGATCCAGGGCGAGCATGCCTATCGCGAGGCGAAGGACCTGGCCAAGATGATCATGCCGAGCCAGTCCAGGAAGGTGAAACACTGGACCGATCCGGTGCCAGTTTTCGTCGATCACAATATCGACGAACAACTCGATTCGATCTTCAAGCCCGAAGTGCGCCTGAAATCCGGCGGATACCTGGTGATCAACCAGACCGAAGCCCTGGTGGCCATCGACGTGAACTCGGGCAAGTCTACCAAGGAGCGCAACATCGAGCAGACGGCCCTGCGCACGAATCTGGAAGCGGCTGAAGAGGCCTGTCGCCAGATGCGGCTGCGCGACCTGGCCGGTCTCGTCGTGATCGATTTCATCGACATGGACGAGAACAAGAACAATCGCTCCATCGAAAAGGCGATGAAGGAGCACCTGAAGATCGACCGGGCGCGGGTGCAGTGCGGTCGCATCTCCCAGTTTGGCCTCATGGAAATCTCCCGCCAGCGACGCCGCGCCGGCTTCCTGCAGGCCACCTCCGACCCCTGCCCCACCTGCAACGGCACGGGCCGGGTGCGCAGTGTCGAAAGCGCAGCCCTGCAATTGCTTCGTGCCATCGAGGCCCGCGCGGCCACGGGCGGGCTCAAATCCATGTCGGTGGAGGCGCCTACGGAAGTCGCGCTCTTCCTGTTGAACCAGAAGCGCGACAAGGTGGCCGCCATCGAGGAACTGGCTGGCTTTGCCGTTACGGTGAGCTCGTCCGACACGCTGCTGGCGGGTGATTTTACCCTGCATGCCGAGCGTGACCCCAATTCCAAGCCGCGCCCGAAAAAGAACCGGCGCAAGACCGCCCCGCCCGATCCGGCTGACACCATCGCCGATCTTGACGTCATAGACGCTGACGAGAGCGAGGAGGACGACACCGACAAGGAAGAGTCGCGCAGCGAGGAACAAGGTGACGGCGAGGGGAGCGGGCGGCGCAAGCGACGCCGCCGCGGTCGCCGCGGTGGCCGTCGCCGGCGCAGGGACGAAAGTGATGTCGATACCGTCAAGGCCGTGGCTGACGTGCTCGACCTCGAACCCATTGACCCGGAAAGCCTGACGCGGCCCAAGGGCGACATCATCCCGGAGGATGGCGGCGCTTTCCTTGATGGTGTCTCGCTGACCGCTGCGGAAATGCTCGACAATCCCGAAACGGCCGAGGCGGAACTCGCCGCAACGGTCGCTGAGAACGTGTCGGTCCCGGAGGAACTCGCCTCCGGTGAGCAGGATGACGAAGCCAGTTCCACCGGAAAGAAACGCAGGCGCAGGCGCGGCGGACGCGGGCGCAAGCGCAACAGCTCTGACGAGGCAGCTGACGTAGAGTCAAGCGGCGATGCCGCCGACGAGCCGGCCAGTGACGCCCCCTCGCTCGAGCCGGCTGAGGAGAGCGCGGAGGTGGCCTCCCAACCCGTTGCACAGGCGGGCAACGAGACCGAGCCCGCCGGCGAAGAGCCACAGGACACCGCATCAACGCCCGAACCCCCGGCTTCACAAACAATGGCTGACGAGCTGGCCGGGGATGCGGCAAAGCTGGAAGAGCCCGAGCCACAGTCCCAAGCCGAAACTGACCCTGAACCTGAACCCGCGCCCCTTCCCGAGCCTGAGCCTGAGCCACAGCCGGAACCGGAATCGCAGGCCGAAACGGAAAAGCCGCGCCGGCGCGGTTGGTGGAACCGACGGCGCGCCTGATCGCCATGGGGTCGCTTCCTGATAATGGGCACACGCCTTTGGCGCCTGGCTGGCGGCAGCAGTCCTGCAAGACCTGTTTCCCTGTCACGATTTCGCCGATAACATGAAGCCTTGGCAGTTTGGCTGGCCAGGTCAGCCCGGTCAGGGTCCATACGACCGGGGCAATTCGGGTCATATTGCGCAAGGAGCCACATGCGAGACATGCAAGGATCGAAGCGACAGGACACAAAAGCGGCCCTGATGCGGGCGGCTGAACGTCTCTTTGCTGAGAAAGGGCTTGGCGGCGTATCGGTGCGCGACATCACGCTGGCGGCTGGAGCACGCAATCAAAGCGCGCTCCATTACCATTTCGGCAGCATGAATGAACTGATCCGGGAAGTCTTTGCGCACAGGTATCGTGAGATCGAAGCCGCGCGGTGCGAACGCATCGCCGAAGTCGAAGCGAAGGGGGCGGGCGGCGACATCTGCGCCCTCCTGCAAGCGGCCGCGGGCCCGATGCTGGAATCCTGCCAGGACGAAAGGGGACGGCTCTATGCCCGCTTCTGCGTCCAACTGGCCATGGATCCCCGCTTCAATCTCTTCGAAGTCTTGCGGGAAACCGGCATGGAAAGCGCCCTGCGAATGAGAGAACTGACCCGTGCAGTGTTGACCGACCTGCCCGAGGAGATTCTGAGAACACGCCTCAGGCGGCTTGCCATCATACTTATTCTCATGACGGCAGACCATGCCAGCATGGTTGAGTCCGGAACCGCGCCGCCCGTCGAACTGGCGACGCGCGAAGCAGCCGCCACACTGGCCGGTTTCCTCCTGGCCGGTTCACCAACAGGTACGCCGGGCTGATACAAACAAGCAGCGCCCGCCTTGGGGAGGCTGGCGCGCGCACCATTGCTCAGTTCAAGGCAAGGGCCGCCATCAGTGTGCAGGACGTGCGCGAGGGATGCGAGGCGGCGATTGAGCCACTGAAGCGCGACTGGGCGCTGTCAACGGACTATACCGTCGAAGACGCAACCGACCTGCTCTGGACCCTGCTGCAGGTTGAGAACTGGGAACACCTGACCCAAGCCTGCGGATGGTCCCACGAGAAATACGCCGGTCACATGGGACGTGTGGCCAGGAGACAGTTTAGTGTTCAATGACGCTGACCTGTCGCGATTTGACGTGAACGTCTTCAACAATGCTTCGGGGCCGGTCCGGGATGAAAACCGGCGCGCCGCGTTCGAGGCATGAATGC
Source organism: uncultured Hyphomonadaceae bacterium (assembly GCA_964625835.1). GTDB lineage: Bacteria > Pseudomonadota > Alphaproteobacteria > Caulobacterales > Hyphomonadaceae > UBA5336. Next base: position 6,236 of record CAZVES010000055.1, on the reverse strand, counting down.
GCGATGGCGGCGCCCGGATCGGCTTGCACGGCGCGGGAGATTATTCGATGGGCGACTGGGACGGGTACCAGAACAATTTCATCGGCGTGTAATTTGTCGGCCATACGATGGACCCGCGATGTCAGCATCGCCAGGCCTGTCAGGCCCAGCCCTGATCATCCCGCCACGCGCGACCTTCGCCAAAACACCTGCTTTACCCACGCTGGATCAGTCTGGCAGGACTTGCCGGATGCCTTCTTCTGGCGGTCTAAATCCCTGCTCCGGTCTGGCTGGCCGGGGCCACGCTGTTGACACTGGGCTTTGCAAACCGCTTCGGGTTGAAGCAAGTGCAGACTGGCTAGGCCGCAGCGCCAAGGGATCACGAAACATGAGACAGGCTTCTTTACTCGCCATCCTCGCCGCACTTTCTGGCATTGCGAGCCTTGTGGCGGCCGGGCCCGTGCCCGGCGACGTTACCATCACCCGCGCGCTGCAATCTCTGTTCGGCGACGCGCCCGGCTGGGCTGAGGTCCTGACGCAGACTGCGAAGGCGCCATTGCTCTGGGGCACGCTGCTGGCCGGCGCCGCGCTTGCAGGCCTCGCCGGTGGCTGGCGCGTGACAGTGGCCGTCCCGCTCGCCTACGGTTTCGCATGGCTGGCCAACAAGGCCCTGCGCGCGGTGCTGTTCGTTCCCAAACCCGATGCTGACCTTGTGGCGGTTGCCAGCGCCAGCGCCGCCAGCGGTCTGCCTTCGACCTTTGGCCTTGTCTACGCAAGCCTATTCGGGGTCGTCTTCTGGGTTCAGCGCGAAAGCCGCGCTATTGTGGCAGCACGTCTCGCAGCCGTCGCGCTCATCCTCACCGGATCGGCGGCGCGCATCGTGCTGGGCGGTCATTGGACCAGCCAGATGATCGCATCGGTGTGCGTCGGTGTCTTGCTGGCAGGTCTCGCAACTTTTGCATTCAGGCCGTTCTCTCCGCGTCCCCTCGAAACATAAGATTGAGATGGCCCTGGACCCATCGATCTTGTTTCGCGGAAGACATCAGGTCGGTCAGCACAGTGTTTGCTGGTGACCGGCGTTTCCTGACACGATCTTTCTGATGGGCGATAACTCTGAACGAAGGCTTGCGCATGCACCCGAGCAGGGCTAATGAGCAAGACGTGCTGCGATGCAGCATGCTGCTGGTTGCCCGGTCTAATTCACCAACAAGTTTTACAGGCGTGTCCGCGTCCGTTACCGGGTCGCCTGGCTCTGGCCATATTATGGGGACTGATCATGAAGGCGTTACCGAGCCTGACCAGCCTGAAAGAAATCTGGGCGTTCAATATCCGCGGTGACCTGCTGGCAGGCGTTGTGGTGGCATTGGCCCTGATCCCGGAAGCGATAGCCTTTTCGATCATTGCGGGACTTGATCCCAAGGTTGGTCTCTATGCCTCTTTCTCGATTGCCGTGATCACGGCTATTGTCGGCGGGCGTCCGGGCATGATTTCCGCCGCCACCGCCGCGACAGCTGTCCTTATGGTCACACTCGTCAAGGACCACGGCCTTGAATACCTGCTCGCCACGACCGTGCTGGCTGGCCTGCTACAGATCGGCGCGGGCTTTCTGAAACTTGGCCGCCTGATGCGGTTTGTGTCACGCTCGGTGCTGACAGGTTTTGTGAATGCGCTGGCCATCCTGATCTTCATGGCGCAGATTCCCGAATTGGTCGGCGTACCCTGGCTGACCTATCCGATGGTCGCGGCGGGGCTGGCGATCATCTATCTGTTTCCCTTCATAACGAAGGCGATCCCTTCCCCGCTCGTCTGCATCCTTGCGCTGACGGCAGTCGCGATCGGGCTTGGGCTTGATGTGCGCACTGTAGGCGACATGGGCGCTTTGCCAGACACGCTACCCGTCTTTCTCATTCCCGACATTCCGCTGACTTTCGAAACGCTGCAGATCATCTTCCCCTATGCGCTCGCAGTAGCCGTTGTGGGCCTGCTGGAATCCCTGATGACGGCCTCCATCGTGGACGAGCTTACCGACACACCAAGCGACCGCAATCAGGAATGCATCGGCCAGGGCGTTGCCAACACCGTCACAGGCTTCTTTGGCGGCATGGCCGGATGCGCCATGATCGGCCAGTCCATCATCAATATCAAATCCGGCGGGCGCGGGCGGCTCTCGACACTTGCCTCCGGTGTCTTCCTGCTCGCCATGATCCTTCTGATCGGTGACTGGGTGAGCCAGATCCCGATGGCGGCCCTCGTTGCGATCATGATCATGGTCTCTATCGGCACGTTCAGTTGGTCATCGCTGAAGGCACTGCGCACCCACCCCACAAGCGCATCATTCGTCATGCTGGCGACGGTCGCCGGCGTGATCCTCAGCCACAATCTGGCGATTGGCGTGCTGATCGGCGTGCTCCTGTCGGGCGTGTTCTTTGCTGGTAAAATTTCTCAGGTTTTCCGCGTCACCTCGGAACTCTCAAACGATGGTCGCAAGCGGACCTATCGCATCGAAGGCCAACTCTTCTTCGCCTCGGTCGAAACGTTCAACGCCGCTTTTGACTTGAAAGAGGCGCTGGACGAGGTGGTGATCGATGTCGGCGAAGCGCACATCTGGGACGTTTCCAGCGTCGCAGCGCTGGACATGATCGTCCTGAAGTTCCGCCGAGAGGGCGCGAGCGTCGAACTCGTCGGCTTGAATGAAGCCAGCGAAACCATCGTTGACAAGCTCGCCCTGCACGACAAACCCGGCGCGCTTGATAAATTGCTGTCTCATTAGGGAAGCCCAAGACCATGACCCATATCCTCGCCCTGATCGACGGCTCGGTCTACACACACAGCGTTTGCGACCATGCGGCCTGGGCGGCGCGCCAGTATGGCGGCGATGTCGAACTCCTGCATGTGCTCAGCCAGAAGAAGGCTGGGTCGCTGCCGTCTGACCTTTCCGGCGCGATCGGCCTCGGCGCGCGCTCGGCCCTGCTGGAGGACCTTGCCGACCATGACGCTGAAACTGCGCGACTCGCCAAGGAACGTGGCCGCGCGATCCTCGACGCCGCCCAGCTGCGCCTTGAAGAGAAAGGCGTCACCGAGATCAGCCTTTCCCTGCGTCATGGCGAAATTGCGGAGTCGCTGAACAAGCGGGCCGGCGACCTTATTGTGATGGGCAAGCGCGGAGAGGGGGCCGATTTCGACAAGCTTCACCTCGGCGCGAATCTCGAACGCGTCATTCGATCTGTCAACCGGCCCGTGCTCGTCTCGAGCCGGGCGTTCAAACCGGTCGAAACCATGCTTTTTGCCTTTGATGACGGCGTCAGCGCCCGCAAGGCGCTCGACAGCCTCACAGCCAGCCCAATGGCCGACCGCCCAAAGGTGATCGTGCTCACCGTGGACGCCGAAGGCTCCGACCACGCCACCGCTGCCAAGGCGGCGGCCGAGAAACTCGTGCGCGCGGGCTATGACGCCGAGGTTCGTGTCAAGCCTGGGCATGCCGAGAAGGTGATCACAGAGGAGGTGGAAACCTCAGGCGCTCACCTTCTGATCATGGGCGCTTATGGCCATTCGCGCATTCGAGCCCTTGTGATCGGATCAACGACGACATCCATGATCCGGGCCTGCCCGACACCGCTTTTGCTATTCCGTTAGGTCACGACGCACAGGAAATGCAGCGCGTAGCCGCAAGATCGACTTCGAGCCGCTTAATGTTGATCTCCTCGCCGCATGCGGTGCAGTACCCATATTCGCCCTGCTCCATACGTTTGAGAGCGGCCTCAAGCACCCTGATCCTTTGAATGCGGCGGCTCTCGGCCGCATTGGCCATTGCCTGCATCTGTAGCGAGTCGATGCGGGACACTCGCCCAACACTTTGCTGGTCCAACTCGACTGGCGCGCGATCCGTTTTGGACAGTCCCTGCAGTCCCCGCAATTCTTCGATCTCGTCAAGAATGCGCGACCGGAAAACCTGATTCAATTCGTTTGCGTCTGTCATCGAGGTCGCTCGACTGTTCCAGCGCTGCGGGCGCTGTCGCAAAAGGCAAGATAGACGCTCTGAATTTCGTCACGGTCTTGATACGGATTATCAAACCTGACCTCCTCAGCACAGGCGTCTGCGAAGACACTCCGTAGCCTCTCCACAAAGGCCGGATCTGGCCGATCATTCGACCAAAGACCAAATACGCCTCCGGGCTTCAGGTGCGCAGAGACCTGATGCAACCCATCGGGCTGGTAAAAATCGCGGCTGCGGCTGTCGAGCCATGCCTCGGGCGAGTGGTCGATATCGACAAGGATCGCGTCAAACTGGCGCTGCGGCGAGGCCGGATCAAAACCGTTCTCACTCGCGGCCATGGCGAAGAAGTCGCCTTCCACAAGCCGGCATCGCGCATCGTCAACAAGCGCGGTTTCCATCGGTAATATGCCGCGGCGGTGCCATTCGATGACGGGTCTCAGAAATTCCACGACGAGCAGGTCGCTGACCCGCTCATCCTCAAGCGCAGCCTTCGCTGTATAGCCAAGGCCGAGCCCGCCGACCACGACTTCGAGTTTTTGTCCGGCGAGTTTCGCAAGTCCCAGTTTCGCAAGCGCGATCTCCGACGCCGTGAATAGGTCCGACATCAGGTGCTCATCACCGAGTTTGACTTCAACAACATCGACGCAGAGGCGCAATTCCCGACGTCGTCGGAGGGACAGGTCACCAATCGACGTCAGCTGATAGTCCAGTTCTTCAAACAGGCGGCTCATTCCTCTTCAGATCATGCCTAGCCCGCGATCACAAGCCAAAGCCTGACGACGGTCATAGCCGCTTTTCAGGATTCCTGTATGCTATGAACATGGAGACAGAGACGCCCACGACCGAATTCGCTGACACCCTGAAGCAACTGTCCGCGCTCTCGCAGGAAACGCGATTGCTGACGTTTCGAGCGCTCATGGAGGCTGGACGAGAGGGACTTCAGGCCGGTGCGATAGCTGACCAGCTTGGGCTTGCACCAAACAAGCTGTCCGGGCATCTGAGTATTTTGGTCAATTCAGGCCTTGTCAGTGTCACCCGCGATGGACGGCGCATGATCTACCGCGCTGAGATCGGTGCCGTGAACGGCTTGCTCTCGGTGCTCGTCGAGACCTGCTGCAATGGCCATCCGGAGGTCTGCGCGCCGCTTGCGGGCCTCTCGAAAGCCTCCTAGTGATTCAATATTCGATTGATTGTTGAACTAATGTCCAACCTCTCCTAGGAGGCCGTAGCCGCGTCTCGCTCGCGGTCGGCAGAACCGAGTGCTTCAGCACGCTCTATGGCTTTAACCAACTTACGCGGACCTTTTGGAAGGACCAATTCATGGGCGTTTTCGAACGATATCTCTCCGTCTGGGTCGGGCTTTGCATCCTGGCCGGGATTGGCCTTGGCCTGCTGATCCCCGGCGCGTTTGCGGCACTGGCGGGCCTTGAATATGCCAATGTCAATTTCGCGGTGGCGATCCTGATCTGGGCGATGGTCTGGCCGATGATGATCGGGGTCGATTTCTCGGCCATGGCCCGCGTCGGCGACAAACCCAAAGGCCTGATCATCACGCTGGTGGTCAACTGGCTGATCAAGCCCTTCACCATGGCCGCGCTCGGCGTCGTGTTCTTCAGAACCGTCTTTGCTGACTTCATCCCGCCGGAGGATGCTGACGGCTATATCGCCGGTCTCATCCTGCTCGGCGCTGCGCCCTGCACCGCAATGGTGTTCGTCTGGTCCCAGCTCACCAGAGGCGATGCCAATTATACCCTGGTCCAGGTCAGCGTAAACGATGCCATCATGGTCTTTGCTTTTGCCCCAATCGTGGCCTTCCTGCTCGGCGTCAGCGATATCGCCGTGCCGTGGGAAACCCTGCTCTTGTCGGTCGCACTGTATATCGTTATCCCGCTCATTGCCGGTTTGCTGACACGCAATCGGCTCATCAAAGGCGGCGGCGAGCGCGCCGTGACGGCTTTTACCGACCGCATCAAGCCCTTGTCCGTTGTTGGTCTTCTGGCCACCGTTGTGCTCCTGTTCGGTTTCCAGAGCGAAACCATCATCAGCCGCCCGCTCGTGATTGCATTGATCGCGGTTCCGATCCTGATCCAGTCTTATGGCATCTTCGCCATTGCCTATGCGGCGGCCTGGGCCTGGAAGGTGCCGCACGCGATCGCCGCGCCCTGCGCCATGATCGGTACGTCGAACTTCTTCGAGCTCGCTGTGGCCGTCGCCATCAGCCTGTTCGGCCTCAACTCCGGCGCCGCCCTTGCCACTGTGGTGG
>CAZVES010000054.1:14671-16528 GCA_964625835.1 uncultured Hyphomonadaceae bacterium | reverse complement strand
TGGATGGAGAGATACCGGTCAGCGGCCAGTGCGTCCTCCACCTCCCGCCAGGCCGTCAGCGTCACCGAGGCGTAATTGGCCAGGGCCACCTCGATCCGCTCAAGGAAGGCGTCGGCCCGCGCCGTCAACTGCCCGCCCGCATAGAGCGGCTGGGTCAGGTTCGCGAGGGCATTGGCGGCGATGAAACTGGGATCGAATGTCTTGGAGAGGTCATCTGAATCGGTGCCAAGGCCCGCCGTGATGTTCAGGCTGGGCAGGAGGGCGAGCCGCGCCTGTTCCGCGCGCAGACCCGATTGCACCACCCGCGTCTCCGCAGCCGCAATGTCCGGGCGCCGGGCGAGAAGGAGGGCCGGGCTCGACACCGGCTCGATCGGCGACAGGCCGGGCAGGGTGGCCGGGGCCTCAATCTCGGCCGACGGGTAGCGGCCAAGCAGCACCTCAAGTCGCCGGGCCGCTTCCTCAAGCGCCTGACGGCGCTGGGCGATGGAGGCTTCGGCGCCGGCCAGGGCGCTGCGTGCCAGGCGCACATCGAGCGCGGAGGAAAGCCCGCGGGCAAAGCGCCGCTCGGTCAGGTTCGCGGTGCGCTGGCGCGCCTCGAGCGTGGCCAAGGCCACATCGCGCTGGGCGACGGCGGCGTTCAGGTTGATCCAGGCAATTGCAGTCTGGCTGGCGATGGACAGGCGCGCGCTGGCCAGGTCCGTGCGCGCCAGCAGCAGGTCGGCTTCCGACAGATCGACGCCGGCTGCAAGGCGACCCCAAAGGTCTGCCTCCCAACTGGCATTTATGCCGAGACCAAAACGGGAGCTCTCGTTCGAAACGGCATCGCCGTCCGGGCCTTCAAATACACTGCGCCGAGCATCGGTGGAGACCGAGCCGGATATGAAAGGCAGCAGGCTGCCGCGCTGGGCGCGCAGGTCGGCAGAGGCCGCCTGTACCGTCGCCAGCTGGGCTTCCAGCGAATAGTTGTTGAGCAGGGCCTCATCCACCAATTCGCCCATCACCGGGTCATTGAAGCCGGACAGCCAGTCGCCCTCGGCGGCCTGGCCGGCCACGCCCGCCGCGGCCCATGTCGCTGGGGCATCGGGGGGCACCGGCAAGGGGTCGATCTTGCCGAAGGAGTATGCCTCGAGCGAGGCGCAACCCGACAGCATCAGTGAGCCGACAAGAATTGACTCGTGTTTCATATAGAAATCCATCCTGGCCTTCGCGGGTTTGAATTACGCCCATCAACATTGACTGTCAATGAGAAATTATCGAAATTCAATAATATTCCCGAGAGGCCCTGCTGTGGCAACCCTGGGCTTGCATTTACGCAGCCAGTTTGTGTCCAGACCATGCTGGCGCGGCCTTTTTAAGGCCTTGTCCATGGTATAAGCCGGATGACGTGACAGAGCTTGATCCCAATGTCGTTGGCGAAGGTGCCAGGATGCCTGCGCGGGCCACCCGGCGCATCAGGGACATGCTTGTCATTGCGGCGATTGCGGTCGGCATTTTCGTCCTGCTGGCCCTTTCCGATGCCCTGGGCTGGGTTGAGGCGATCACCGCCTCCCTCGTTCTGTCAGCGGCGGCGCTGGCCTTTTTTGCCGGCACCTCGCCGCAGGTCAGCGATGAAGACGAGCCCGATGCCAGCCAGGCCCCCGGCGATGGGCAGTCCGTGCTCGACACCGAAGCGATGCTGGAGGCTCTGCCCATCCCCGCCCTGCAGGTGGGCCAGGATGGCAGGATCCATGCGGCGAACGGTCCGGCGCGGAACCTGTTGCGGGTGCGCGCGGGGCAGAAGCATCTGGCCGCCTCCATCATCCGCAATCCCGCCCTGCTGGAGTGCCTCGAGCAGGCGCTTTCAGAAACGCCCCGTCC
>CAZVES010000054.1:0-14571 GCA_964625835.1 uncultured Hyphomonadaceae bacterium | reverse complement strand
GCAATCCCGCCCTGCTGGAGTGCCTCGAGCAGGCGCTTTCAGAAACGCCCCGTCCAGGGCGGGTGGAATTGCCCCTCGGCAGTGCAGCCGACCAGCTCTGGCTGGCGCATGTGGTGCCGTTCAGGACGGCGGGCAATGGTGCACTGGTGGTGATGGAGGACCATACGGCGCTGCGACGGGCCGAGCAGGCGCGGGCCGACTTCCTGGCCAATGCCAGCCATGAGCTGCGCACCCCGCTGACATCCCTGGCCGGATTCATCGAGACCATGCGCGGGCCCGCCAAGAATGATCCGGAATCCTGGGACCATTTCCTTGACATCATGTTCCGCCAGACCGAGCGGATGAAGCGCCTGATCCAGGACCTGCTGTCACTGTCGCGCATCGAGTTCAGCGAGCACAAACCGCCCCAGGGGGTGGAAGACCTGGCCGACCTGCTGGTCCATGTCATGGCCGCCATGCGCCCGATTGCGGCGGACCGGGATATGACACTGGCGAGCCACGGGCCCATGGAGGGGCTGCGCGCGGTGGCCGATGCGGACGAGCTGACCCAGGTGGCCCAAAATCTCGTGTCCAATGCCCTGAAATATGCCGGCCCCGGCGACAGGGTCGATGTGTATTTCGGCGCAGCGCCATCACTGGAGGCTGCACAGAAGCAGGCGGGCCGGCGCTGGGACGGTGTGGACCGGATCACGCTCCTGCAGCCGACACATAGGGGAAACTCGCCTGCGGTCTGGCTGCGCGTTGAAGACACCGGGCCGGGGATCGAACGCCAGCACCTCCCGCGACTGGGGCAGCGCTTTTACCGCGTGGACGAAAGCCGTGGTGGCAAGGTGACCGGGACCGGGCTTGGCCTTGCCATCGTCAAGCACGTCATGGCACGCCACCGCGGCGGCTTCATGGTCGAAAGCCAGCCCGGGCGCGGTTCGGCCTTCGGCGTCTGGCTGCCAGCCCTTGAATACGCCGGTGAGGCTGCTGGTACGGAAATTGCCGCCGACGGGGCCGGCACTTTGCAAGCGCCGGCAGATGCGATAGCCAAATCCCTGTGAAATCAGACGGCAACGGGCCAGGCCCCTGCCGGCGACCAAAGGGAAGACACGCAATGTTGGGTATACGTGGTTTGGCGGCAATGGCTCTTGGCCTCGTTCTTTCGGTGTCGGCAGTGGCCGACGAGCATGCCAGCAACGCCAAGCCGGTCGACGTGCCATCGCCCTATTCGGTGAACAAGGCAGATACGCTGCGCGTGGGCGGGCGTTCGGTTTCCTACACGGTCGAGGCCGGAGACACCTATCTGCGCGATGAGGCCGGCAACCCCACCGCGTCGATTTTTTCGATTTCCTATGTCGAAGACGGCCTGGAAGAGCCCGGCGAGCGGCCGGTCGTATTCATCTTCAATGGCGGGCCCGGCTCGGCTTCGGTCTGGCTGCACATGGGCGCCTGGGGCCCGCGCCGGGTGGTGACACCCCCCGATGCCACGGGGGCCGGCGCAGCGCCCTATACGGTCGTCGACAATGAGCATTCGCTGCTGGACGTGGCCGACATGGTTTTCATCGACCCGGTGGGCACCGGCTACAGCCGCGCGCTGGGCAAAGGCGATGCAAAGGATTTCTACGGCGTGAACGAAGACGCCGAGAGCGTGGCGGAGTTCATCCGGATCTGGCTGACGCGCAATGGCCGCTGGCAAAGCCCGAAATACCTGGCTGGCGAGAGCTATGGCACGACGCGGGCGGCGGCGGTTTCGGAAAAGCTGCAGGGTGGCTGGAACGGCATCGCCCTGAACGGGGTGATCCTGGTGTCAGCCATTCTGGACTTCCAGACCGCGCGCTTTGCCCCTGGAAATGACACGCCGCACATCGCGTTCTTCCCGACCATGGCGGCCACGGCCTGGTATCATGGCAAGGTGGACAAGAGCGGCTGGGGCGAGGATTTCGACCTGTTTGTCGAGGATGCGCGCAACTTCGCTACGTTCACGCTGCCGCCGGCGCTGATCCGCGGCAACACGATGACGGCGGAAGAAAAGACCGGCATGGCCGAGCAGATGGCAGAATATCTCGGCGTTGACGCGGGCTGGATCGAGGACGCCAATCTTCGCGTGGGCGCCTCGCAATACCGCAAGGAACTGCTGCGCGACACCGATCTCACCGTGGGCCGTTTCGACAGCCGCTACACCGGCATCGACAGCGACAGTGTCGGCGACACGCCGGACAATGACCCGTCCGGCTATGGCATGGACATCGCTTACACCGCGACCGTGAACGATTATCTCACCCGCGAACTGGGCATCGCGTTCCGCGAGCGCGGCGAGGATGAGGGCGAGCTTCTGGACCGGCGCTACAAGATCCTGACCGGTGAACCCGGCCGCAACTGGAACTGGAACATGGATGGCCGCGGCTGGCCTTCCTATGTGAATGTGGCGCCCTGGCTCGGCAAGTCGATGCGCGAAAACCCCGATTACCGCGTCCTTCTGGCCTCGGGCTGGTACGATCTGGCCACGCCCTTTTTCGGGGCGGAGATGTCCCTGATGAAGAATGGCGTGGCGCCCGGGCGCATCGACTACACTTATTATGACGCCGGTCACATGATGTACCTGGTCGAGGAAGAGGCCGAAAAGCTCTCAGAGGATGTGAGAATCTTCATCCGTGGCGAATAAGCCACGGTCGCGATCTTAACCTTTTGAAAACCAATGGACTCCCAGAGTCATTCCACACCCTGTGGAAAACTCTGGGCGCCTGCGTTCGTGCGCTGTCCGCAGATGTTCGTGATCCTTTCGGGTTGTGATCATCCTTACGCAGATCATCGCCATCGATTGCCCATTGGCTCCCATGTTTTCCCATGATAGCCCATACAAGAGTAGGGTTTTACCAAACGGCTGATGTGAAAAGGGCGGGGCAGTGTTCGTCTCCACCTATGAAAGTGCAATCGATGCCAAGGGCCGCGTGAGCGTGCCCGCACCCTTTCGCGCGGCGCTCGGTGGTGGCTCGCGCGTGTTTCTCTGGCCGGCCCTTGACGGATCGAAGTGCCTGGAAGGCGGGGGCGAGGAGCTGATGGCGATCTATCGCCAGACGATTTCCCGGCTGCCGCTGCAATCGCGCGAGCGCAAGGCGCTGACCCTGGCCATTGTTTCGCGGTCTGCGGACCTGAAGATGGATGATCCCGGCCGGATCAAGATTCCCGAAGAGCTGCTGGCCCGGGTCGGCATCACCGACAAGATGGTGTTTGTCGGCGCGCTGGAGAGTTTCCAGATCTGGAGCCCGGAGGCCTATGCCGATTACGAGGCTGAAATGGCGGGCGCGGTGAATGACCCCGACGTGATCAACGCTTTGGCCGCACCCTATGACGCGACCATTGCCGTGGGCGGGGTACCGGGCCTTCTGGGTTCGGGCGGAGAGGACTAGGCGCCATGGTCCATGTTCCTGTCTTGCTTGACGAAGTGGTCGCCGCGCTGTCGCCAGCCGATGGCGAGGTGTACCTCGACGGCACCTATGGCGGCGGCGGTTATGCCCGCGCGATCCTGGGGGCTGCGAACTGCGCGCTGGTCGGTGTGGACAGGGACCTGGACGCGATTGCCCGTGCTGAGGCGTTCGCCGAGCGCGAGCCCCGTCTGATCCCGCGCCTGGGGCGTTTTGGCGAGCTGGACGCGCTGGCGGCCGAGGCCGGTTACGCCGCGCTGGACGGGGTGGTCCTCGACCTGGGTGTGTCGTCTTTCCAGATCGATGAGGCCGGGCGCGGCTTTTCCTTCCAGAAGGACGGGCCCCTGGACATGCGCATGGGCCAGTCCGGGCCCGGTGCAGCCGAGGTGGTCAACCAGATGGCCGAGGGTGACCTGGCCAACCTCCTCTATCGGCTGGGCGATGAGAAGGCGTCCCGGCGCATGGCCCGTGCGATTGTCGAGCGGCGGGGTGTGGCCTCGTTCGAGACGACGCTGGACCTCGCCGAGGTGCTGTCTGCGGCGGTGGGCGGGCGAAAGGGCTCGCGCACCCATCCTGCGACCCGGGCTTTCCAGGCCATCCGCATCTATGTGAATGACGAGTTGGGCGAACTGGCCCGTGCCCTCTCTGCGGCCGAGCGGGCGCTGCGGCCCGGAGGGCGGCTTGTCGTGGTCACCTTCCACTCGCTGGAAGACCGCATGGTCAAGCATTTCCTGCGCGAGCGAACCGGGGCGATGGGTGCGGGCTCGCGCCACATGCCTGCCGGCGCGCCGGCCACCGCGCCGAGCTTCACCCTTCTGACCCGTAAGGCCATCGAGCCGAGTGAGGACGAGTGCCAGGCCAATCCGCGTGCGCGGTCCTCGCGCCTGAGGGCCGCACGGCGCACCGATGCGCCGGCATGGAATGCCACCCTGCCCGAACCCTTTGACCTGCCACCCCTTGACAGCCTGGAGCGCGCGTCATGAGCAAGACTGCGTTTTTCTTCGGCTTGGCCGTCATCGCGCTGCTGATCGTTGCGCTCTACCGGGCCAAGTATGGCGCCAGCGAAGCGCGGGCCGAGATCGCCGAACTTGAGCAGAAGATCGCCGAAGCTGAAGAGCGCCTGGCCCTGCTGGAGACCGACCTGTCGCACATGATCCGCCGGGAGTGGATCGAGGAATATGCGCGCCGCGAGCTTGGTATGGGACCACCGCGTGCCGAACAGTTTGTCGAGCCCGACGAGCTCGATGCGCGCCTTGGCGAGGTCGCCAGCGAACCGGCGGAGGCCGGCCGGTGAGTGCCCTGTCGGACTTCTGGCTCGGTGACGGGCAGGCCCGCTCCAGGGTGCGGGCAGTGTCGCTTCTTATGGCGGCGATGTTCCTGGCCGTGACCGTCAAGGGCGGTGCCCTCGCCCTGTCTGGCCAGGGCGATGCCAGTGGCGTGTCCAGAGCGTTTTCAGAAACCCCGCGCCGCGCCGACATTGTCGACCGCCGGGGCGAATTGTTGGCCACATCGGTGACGGCCTACTCGCTGTTTGCAGACCCGCGGGCCATCTGGGATGCGCGTGAGGTCGCCGAGGGGTTGGCCGGCGTCTTTGCTGACATAGACGTGGATGCCCTCGAGGCGCGGCTTGCCAATCGTGACCGCGCCTTTGTCTGGGTGCGCCGCCAGCTGACCCCGCGCCAGCGCCAGGCGGTGTTCAGCCTTGGCCTGGAGGGGTTGGGTTTTCGAGAGGAAAGGCGCCGGGCCTATCCGCGCGGCACACTGGCCGGCCATGTGCTGGGATACACGGGCGTGGATGGCAATGGGCTGGCGGGTGTTGAGCTGGGTTTCGACGACCGGCTGATGCAGGTCGAGGAGCCCCTGCGCCTGACGCTTGATTCCGGCCTGCAATTTGCGCTGGAGGCTGAACTGGCCGCCGCGGCAGTTGCCCACGACATTGACGGCGGCGCGGGCGTTCTCATCGAGGCGCGCACGGGCGACGTTCTGGCCATGGCCAGCTGGCCGCCGATCAATCCAAACCGGGCCAAATCGACGCCCGCCGATGATCCCGCCCGCCTCGACCGGGCGGCGCGCGCTGTCTATGAGTTGGGATCGGTCTACAAACCGCTGACGGTGGCGCTGGCGCTGGATGCCGGCGTGCTGTCTCTCGACGACGCCTTTGACGTCAGCCAGCCGATCGAGATACGCGGGCAGGCCATTGCCGATGACCACCCCATCCCGGGCGGGCGGGCCTCTGTGACCCAGATCGTGTCGGAAAGTTCCAATGTCGGCACCGTCAAGATCGCCATGCTGGCTGGCCAGCGGCGACTGTCCGCCTTTTATGACAATCTCGGCCTGTTCGACCGCGCCAGCGTGAACCTGCCGGGAAGCGCTGCCCCGCTCCTGCCGGCCCGGTGGGATGAGTTGTCGACGGCCACGGCCAGCTATGGCCACGGCATTGCGGTCAGCCCGTTGGCCTTCACCTCTGCCTTTGCGAGCCTTGCCAATGGCGGCGAATGGGTTGCGCCCGGCCTTGTGCCTGCGCCTGCCGAAGGGCGCGCGCGCCGCCGGGTGATGGCTGCGCCGACCGCGAGGGTGGTCACCGCGATGATGCGCGTGGCGGTCACCGAAGGCACCGGCGGCAATGCGGAAGTGGCCGGCTACCGGGTGGCCGGGAAAACGGGCACCGCGGAAAAACCCGTCGCCGGCGGCTATTCCGAGACAGAGAACATCTCCAGCTTCGCGGCAATTTTCCCCGCAGACCGCCCTGAATATGCCCTACTGATCGTGCTCGATACGCCCAAGGTCTCCGACAACAGGGAGGCCGGCGGAGTGGTGACGGGTACAACAGCCGCCTGGAATGCAGCCCCGACGGCTGGCCGGGTGATCGAACGCGTGGCGCCGCTTCTGGGCATCACGCCAAGCTTCGAGGAGGCCGATGGCGCCGGTTTGCCGGCCCACTCCGTGTCAGAGACAAGGAGCAGGCTGTGAAAGCAGAACGGTTATTTGGCAAGCAGACACCGCCGCAACTGGCGGGGCGCACGGTGACGGGCCTGACGTCCGACAGCCGGCGCGTGAGGCCGGGGCATGTCTTTGTGGCTGTGAAAGGCCAGGTGGCGGACGGCCATGACTATGTGGCCGCCGCGGTCGAAGCCGGGGCCATGGCGGTCGTGGCCGAGCGCGCGATGGATGGCGGCGAGGTCCCGGTCCTGGTGGACCGCAAGGCGCGCCTCTGGCTGGCCCATGCCGCCTCCCGTTTCCATGTCGACCAGCCCGAGACCGTGGTTGCGATCACGGGCACCAATGGCAAGAGTTCCAGTGTCGATTTCCTGCGCCAGGTGTGGACCCGGTCCGGCCGGAAGGCGGCATCCATGGGCACGCTGGGCGCAATCGGCCCCGATGGCACGGTGGACCTGGGCCACACCACGCCCGATCCCGTCGCCATCCATGACACACTGGCCAGCCTCGCGCGCGGCGGCGTCACCCACCTGGCCATGGAAGCCTCCTCCCACGGGCTGGAGCAACACCGCCTCGACGGGGTCAGGCTCGCGGCCGTCGCCTTCACCAATTTCACCCAGGACCATCTGGACTATCACGAAACGATGGACGCCTATCGCGCGGCCAAGACCCGCCTTTTCAGCGAGCTTGCGCCGAAGGGGTGTCCGGCCATCATCAACGCCGACAGCCTCCACCATGGGCATTTCGAAGAGGCTGCCATGCGCGCAGGCCTGCGTGTGTTCTCTGTCGGCTGGCGCGGGCGCGACCTGAAGATCGCCGAGCTCAGCCCGAGGGCGACCGGTCAGGACCTGACGCTGAAATGGCAGGGCGGCGAGCACAAGCTGACCCTGCCCCTGATCGGTGAGTTCCAGGCGCTGAATGCGCTGACCGCGGCCGGCTGTGCGCTGGCGCTGGGTGCAGAGTTCGAGGCGGTGGCGGCCGGGCTTGAAAGGCTGGAGCCGGTCAAGGGGCGCCTGGAATATGTGGGCAAGACACAGGCTGGCGCCGGGGTCTTTGTCGATTACGCACATACGCCTGACGGGCTCGACACATTGCTGCGCGCTGCGCGGCCCCATACGGCCGGCAGGCTGGTCGTGGTGTTTGGTTGCGGGGGCGACCGGGACACATCCAAGCGCTCCCTGATGGGCGAGGTCGCGGCGAGGCAAGCCGACACCGTGATCGTCACCGATGACAATCCGCGATCGGAAGACGCGGGTGCGATCCGGGCCGCCATACTGGAAGGCGCGCCGGGCGCAAAGGAGATTGGCGACCGCGCCCTGGCGATCCGTGCCGCCGTGTCCGCACTGGAGGCGGGCGACACGCTTCTCATCGCCGGCAAGGGCCATGAGACCGGCCAGGTTGTCGGCGATGCGGTGATCGCATTCTCCGACCAGGTCGAAGCCTGCAACGCACTCAGGGAGCTTTCAAATGCCTGAACCGCTCTGGACGTCTGGTGATATTGAAGTGGCCACGGGCGGTGTCGCGAGTGCACCCTTTGCCTGTTCGGGCCTGTCCATCGACACGCGCAGCCTGCAGCCCGGCGACTTGTTCGTGGCGCTGAAGGATGTGCGCGATGGCCATGATTTCGCCGCTGCAGGCTTCGAGCGCGGCGCGACGGGCGCGCTGGTGAGCCGCGAAGTGGACGCGCGCGGGCCTTTCCTAAGGGTTGATGACGTGCTCGGCGCGCTCACGGCACTGGCGGTGGCGGCTCGGGCGCGTTCCAGCGCCATTCGCACGGCGGTGACCGGCTCTGTCGGCAAGACGAGCGTGAAGGAAATGCTGGCGCGGATCTATAGCGCCGCCGGTCCGGCCCACTGGCCTGAGAAGAGTTTCAACAATCACTGGGGCGTTCCGCTGACCCTGGCGCGGATGCCAAGGGAGAGCGAACGCGCCGTCTTCGAGATCGGCATGTCCACGCCCGGCGAGATCGCGCCGCGCTCGCGCCTTGTGCGCCCCCAGCACGCCATGGTCACGAGGATCGCGCCGGCCCACCTGGAAGGTGTCGGGTCCATTGAGGGCGTGGCCGAGGAAAAATCGGCCATTTATGCGGGCCTGGAAGCGGGTGGCACGGTTATCGTGCCCGAGGATGACGTCTTTCGCGATTACCTCGCCGGCAAGGGCCGCGAACACTGCCCGACGGCCACCGTGGAGAGTTTCGGGACATCGGAAGGCGCCACCGCCCGCCTGGTGGAAGCCACCACGGACGGCACCGCGTCGCGCTTCGTGATCGAGGTGGCGGGCCAGCGCGCCGTGGTCGCCCTCAATGCCGTGGGTGACCATTGGGGGCTTAACGCCGCCGCGGCCCTCCTGATGGCCACCCTGACCGGGATCACCGTGACCGATGCGGCCGATGCCTTGTCGGGTTTTGGTCCACCGCCCGGGCGCGGCACAGCGCAGACGCTGGCCCTGCCCGGTGGAGGCACCTTCACGCTGGTCGACGATGCCTACAATGCCAATCCCGAAAGCATGCGCGCAGCGCTCTCGGCCCTTCAGTCGCGCCCCGAAGGCACGCGCTTCCTGGCGCTGGGCGAAATGCTGGAGATGGGCGCGGGCAGCGAATTGGCCCATGCCGAACTGGCCGGGCCGGTTCTCGCGACGGGGGCCGAAAAGGTGTTCCTTGCCGGAGCTGGAATGGTGGCGCTGGAGAGCGCCCTGCGCGGGCAGGTCGAGACTGAGTCAGAACGCCGCGCCCCGGACCTGCTGGAAAAAGTGAAAAATTCATTAACCGACGGATCAATCCTCTTGATCAAAGGATCGAATGCCTCCGGGATGGGCAAGCTGGCAGACGCGTTGCGCGAGTGGGGCGCTGTAGAGTCTGCGACCGTGATGGGTGCCCATGCAGAAAGCGACGGGCGGGTGTAAAGATGCTTTATGAATTCCTCGCCTCTGACCGGGGCGTTTTCAACTTGTTGAATTACATAACGTTTCGCACCGGCGGCGCGATCGTGACGGCATTTCTGATCGCCGCCATCTTTGGCGGGCCGATCGTCAACACCCTGCGCCGGGCCCAAGGGCAGGGGCAGCCGATCCGCGACCTGAGCTTTGAAGACCAGATGGCCAAGCGTGGCACGCCCACCATGGGCGGTTTCATCATCTGGCTGGGCCTGTTCTGTGCAGCGCTGCTCTGGTCGAACCTGTCCAATCCCTACAGCTGGGTGATCCTGTTTGTGACCGGCGGTTTCGCCTTCATTGGCTATCTGGATGACGCGGCAAAGGTCGCGAAACAGACCGACGCCGGCGTGTCGGCCCGCCTGCGGCTGCTGATGGAATTCGTGATTGCCGGCCTCGCTGTGGCCTTCATCATGGGACTGCACGGCGCGCACACCCCGCTTGGCCATGCCGACTGGGGCGCCCTGAATGGCCTGGCTGAGCAGATCGCCGCATTCGCCCCGGTCACATCGATCGAACCCAATGACCAGGCCTTTTCCGGCGGTGTCGCGGTGCCG
Source organism: uncultured Hyphomonadaceae bacterium (assembly GCA_964625835.1). Taxonomy (GTDB): domain Bacteria; phylum Pseudomonadota; class Alphaproteobacteria; order Caulobacterales; family Hyphomonadaceae; genus UBA5336. The sequence goes on along the minus strand of CAZVES010000054.1, from coordinate 4,742 downwards.
TTCGTGAATGACTATTTCCTGCCGCTTGGTGCCTTGTTCATTGTGTTCGGCATGGTCGTGATCGTGGGCAGCGCCAATGCTGTGAACTTCACCGACGGGCTCGACGGATTGGCCATCGTGCCGATGACCTTCGCCTGCGCGTCCTACGCCTTGATTGCCTACCTGTCCGGAAACTTCCGTTTCGCCGACTATCTCGGCATTCAGTTCGCGCCTGGCACCGGCGAGATTGCCGTGGTCCTCGGCGCGATGATCGGCGCAGGAATGGGATTTCTCTGGTACAATGCCTATCCCGCGCAGGTTTTCATGGGCGACACCGGATCGCTTGGTCTCGGCGCATTGCTCGGTGTTGTCGCCGTGGCGGTCAAGCACGAGTTCGCCCTTGTCGTGATCGGCGGGCTGTTCGTGCTTGAGGCTCTCTCGGTGATCCTGCAGGTCTCCTGGTTCAAGATCACCCGCAAGCTCACCGGCCAGGGTCGGCGTATCTTCGCCATGGCCCCGTTGCACCATCACTTCCAGAAGAAGGACTGGCCCGAGACCCGGGTCGTGGTGCGCTTCTGGATCCTGTCTGTCCTGTTTTCGCTCGCCGGCCTGGCGACCCTGAAGTTGAGGTGATGCGCACTCCATGATCCCCGTCACCGAATATTCCGGGCGCGACGTCGCCGTTTTCGGACTGGGCCGCACGGGCCTCAGCGCCGCCAGGGCCCTTGTGGCCGGCGGTGCACGCGTGCACGCCTGGGACGATGACGAGGCCACGCGCAACCGGGCGGTGGAGGCCGGGATCACCCTCAGCGACATCAACAAGCGCGACTGGCAGGGCTTTGCCGCCCTGGTTCTCTCGCCTGGCGTGCCCTTCCGCTACCCGCAGCCGCACCGGCTGGTGCGCATGGCGGAGGCCATGGGCGTGCCCGTGGTGGGCGACATGGAGCTTTTTGCCCGCGCCGTGCAGTCCGTGCCTGAGCGCGGACGGCCAAAGGTGATTGGCGTGACGGGCACCAATGGCAAGTCAACCACCACGGCGCTCATCGGCCACATCCTCAAACAGGCCGGCATCGATGCGCGCGTGGGCGGCAACATCGGCAAGGGCGTCCTCGACATGGCACCGCTGCATGCCAATGCCGTCTATGTGTTGGAGCTGTCATCCTACCAGCTCGACCTGGTGAAATCGCTGCACTGCAACGTGGCGGTTTTCCTCAACCTCTCGCCCGACCATCTGGACCGGCACGGGACGATGGAAGCTTATCTTGCGGCCAAGAAGCGGATCTTCAATGGCCAGCAGGTGGGCGACACTGCGGTGATCGGGGTCGATGACATCTACACCCAGTCCCTGTCGCTGGAACTCAAGCGCGCGCCTGCCAGGGTCTGGCCGGTTTCGGCCGACTTTGCCCTTGGCAAGGGGGTCAGCGCCGTGGGCGGGCACCTGTTCGATAGCCTCACGGGCAAGGCCGTTGCCATTGGCGACATTGGGGCTGCGCCGGGCCTGCGCGGGGCTCACAATCACCAGAACACCGCTGCGGCCTATGCCGCCTGCCGCGCCCTCGGCGTGGACGCCAAGACGATACTTGAAGGGATCGAGAGTTTTCCCGGCCTGCCCCACAGGCTCGAAGTGGTGGCCCAAAAAGCCGGTGTGACCTTCATCAATGACAGCAAGGCCACCAACGCCCAGGCCGCTGGCCAGGCACTGAAGGCATTCGACCGGGTCTACTGGATCGCTGGCGGGCGCGCGAAGGCCGAAGGCATTGCGCCGCTGGAGGCCCATTTCCCGAAAGTTGCCAGGGCTTACCTGGTCGGCGAAGCCGAGGAGGCGTTTGCGGACACACTGAAGGGCAAGGCCCCGGCGCGCCGTTCCGGCACGGTGCAGGCGGCGGTGGCCGACGCCTTTGCCGATGCCCGGGCCAGCGGCGAGGCCGATCCGGTGGTCCTGTTGTCCCCGGCCTGCGCCAGCTTCGACCAGTTCGCGGATTTTGAGGCGCGCGGGGAGGCGTTCCGCCGCGCGGTCGAGGCCCTGTCACTCGAGGCCGCCGAGGTGGAGACGGTATGACGTCGCTTGCTGCGCCGCAGCTTTCAAGGGCGGACACATCATGGGTGACGGAATGGCGGCGTACCGTGGATTGGCCGATCATCCTGGCCGCGGTCAGCTTGCTGGGCTTTGGGCTGCTGCTTTCACTGGCGGCTGGCCCGCCGGCGGCCGCGCGCATTGGCTATGACAATCCCTACCACCTCGTGGTGCGCCACGCTGTTTTCGTTGGCGCGGCGCTGGGTGTCCTGTTCGCCATGTCCCTGCTGGACCGGCAACTTGCCCGGCGCGCCGCGGCGCTGGTTTTCTTCGGAGCCTTCGCCCTGATGGCCGTGATCCTGCTGGCGGGCCATGAGGCCAAGGGCGCCCAGCGCTGGATCCGGTTCTTCGGTTTCTCGCTGCAGCCGTCGGAAATGGTCAAACCGGCACTGATCGTGCTGGTGGGCTGGCTGCTGGCCCAGCGCCAGCTGTTTCCGTCCGGGCCATGGACGGTGCTGGCATTCGGTTTCTATGCCATGACGCTTGCGCTGCTCCTGCTTCAGCCAGATGTGGGCCAGGCTGCATTATTGTCCGCTGCGTTCGTGCTCACCTTCTTCATTTCGGGACTGCCTCTGCGCTGGGCGGCGGGCTTTGCAGGGATCGGCGCGCTGCTGGCCGGAGCACTCTATGCGCTACTGCCCCATGTGCGACAGCGGGTGAACAGTTTCATCGACCCCAGCGCCTATGACACCTACCAGATCGACAAGGCCGCCGAGGCCATTTCACGTGGTGGCTTCCTGGGCGCCGGGCCTGGGGAGGGCACTGTCAAGATGAGCCTCCCCGATGCCCACAACGACTTTGTGTATGCCGTGATGGGTGAGGAGTTCGGCTTTCTCGTCGCGCTGGTGGTGATCTGCTTTTATGCCTTCATCACCCTGCGCGGCCTCGGCCTGGCCGCGCGGATTGATGATCCTTTCCCCCGGGCGGCGGCCACGGGCCTGTTTGTCCTGTTCGGCCTGCAGGCCGTGATCAATATCGGGGTCAATGTGGCATTGCTTCCGGCCAAGGGTATGACCCTGCCGCTCCTGTCGTCCGGCGGGTCGTCCTTGCTGGGAACGGCCATGACACTGGGCCTGGCGCTGGCCCTTGTGCGGCGTATGCCCACGATGCGGAGGCAGAGATGAGCGACCAGCCCCTCCTGATCATCGGCGCGGGCGGCACGGGCGGGCACATGTTCCCGGCGGCCGCCTTTGCCGAGGAAATGCGCTCGCGCGGCTGGCAGGTGGGCCTGATCAGCGATGACCGGGGCCTGCGCTATGGCGCGAAATTCCCGGCCGACTGGAAAGCCGAGGTGCAGGCGGCCAGCCCCAACATGCGCAAGCCCTGGACCCTTCCGGGCACGGCGCTGAAGCTGAATGCTGGCGTCAATGCAGCGCGAGCGATGATGCGCGAGAAGCGCCCGGCCCTGATTGCCGGCTTTGGCGGCTATCCGGCCTTCCCGGCTCTGGCGGCAGGACGGCGCGAGGGCGTGCCGCTGATCATCCATGAGCAGAACGCCGTTCTGGGCCGGGTGAACCGGCGCTTTGCCGCCCATGCGGCCGTTGTGGCGAGCGGCTTTCCGCGCCTCGACCGGCTGCCCACCGGCGCCGAGCACATGCCGATCGGCAATCCTGTGCGCGCGCCCATCGCGGCGCTGCGCGAGCTGCCCTATCCGAATGCGGCCGGCGATCTCAATATCCTCATCACCGGCGGCAGCCAGGGCTCTCGCATCCTCGGCGAGGCGATCCCGCTGGCGATCTGCAACCATTTGCCGGAAGATCTTAAATCGCGTCTCGTGGTGACTCAGCAGGTGCGCGAGGAGCAGGTCGCCGATGTGGTCAGGTTGTATGCGAATGCGGGCGTGACTGCCGAGATCGACACATTCTTTACCGACATGGCCGACCGGCTGGCGGCCGCGCATTTCGTCATCGCCCGGTCCGGCGCGGGCACGGTCAGCGAGATCGCCGCCGTGGGCCGACCCTCCATCCTCATCCCGCTCGCCATCGCCATGGACGACCACCAGGCCGCCAATGCCGCAGCCCTCACCGATGTGGGCGCAGCCGACCTGATGGTCGAGGCCAACCTCTATCCGAACCTGCTCGGCGAACTGCTGGCCGTGCGCCTCGGCAATGCAGGCGAGCTGAAGACCCGCGCCGCCGCCGCCTGGGGTTCGGGAAGCGTCACAGCCGCGAGCGACCTGGCCGATGTGGCCGAGCGGGTGGCGGGGCTCAACGCCTGACAAGGACTTCGATGCAGATCGAGATGTTCTGAAAGGCCTGGGGCGAAAGTTGCGCATCGAAACTGGCCATCGAAACGTCTTTGAAAGTCTGTTTTGCCGCGTTCGGCGTGCGGAAAACCTCGACTTTTCCGCCATCCAGATCGATCAGCCACACCTCCGGCACGCCAGCGGCGGCATAGACCGGCAGCTTCAGCTCCCGGTCCCGGCGCTGGCTGGTCTTCATCACTTCGACAATCAGGAAGATGTCGTTGCCCGCCAGTTCATTGGTCGTCACACCGGATCGGCAGACAATCAGGTCGGGTCTCACCTCAGTATCGTGCGAAAGGTAGATCGACCCTTCGCTACTCGCCCGGTATCCTGAGTTTCTTCCAAGCTGGAGGATGATCTCTTCGAGAAGTGCAGATCTCAGATTCCAGTGCTCGAAGCCTTCGCTGCCCATGTCGAACCATGCCCCCTCGATCAGCTCCCATC
>CAZVES010000053.1:10678-16569 GCA_964625835.1 uncultured Hyphomonadaceae bacterium | reverse complement strand
TCCCAGGCTTCAGGCGGGGCGTGGTAGAAGTCGAGCACGCCTGCGCCGGCGAGTTCGTCGAGGCGAAGGGCGGCCTGTTCGCGAACATCGGTCTCGTCCACGCTGATGGCGACGACCTGGAAGGCCTCGTTGCCGCGCCCGGTCTGCAGGGCGCCGAGATGGGGCATCTCCCGCTCGCACGGCCCGCACCATGTCGCCCAGAAATTCACAAGAATGGTGCGGCCTTCAAAGTCCGCCAGCGTCAGCGTTTCGCCATCCGGCCCGGTGAATGTGCCTACCGGCGCGGGCTCGCCCGCACGTGAGAAATCAAGCGCGGCCAGGTCTCCTTGTGCAAACTGTTCCAGCGGGCTGCCATAGCGCGGGCCGCCTGCGCCGGAGAACAGCGTGTAGAGGATGCCCACCGCGCCGATCAGGAAGAGGGCGATATAGGCATAGCGTGTCACAGAGGTGGGCGCTTTGGTCTGGTCGTCGGCCATGCTAGCTCCGGGTATCGAAACAGGAGTTCAGGAGCGGCATATGGCGGACGATACGGGCAAAGGCCAGAAGATGTGGGGCGGTCGCTTCGCCGCAGCGCCGGGCGACATCATGGAAGCGATCAACGCCTCCATCGATGTGGACCGGCGCATGGCGCAGGAGGATGTCGCCGGCTCGCGCGCCCATGCCGACATGCTGGCGGAGATGGAAATCATCTCGGCCGCCGACAATGAGGCGATCCAGGCCGGGCTGGACCAGGTGCTGGACGAGCTGCGCGCGGGCACATTCCCGTTCGAACGGGCGCTGGAAGACATTCATATGAACATCGAGGCGCGGCTGAAGGCGCTGGTGGGCGAGCCTGCCGGGCGGCTGCACACGGCCCGCTCGCGCAATGACCAGGTGGTGACGGATTTCCGCCTCTGGACGCGCGGGGCCCTGAATGAGGCGATGGACCGGCTGCGGGCCTTGCAGGGCGCGCTTGTGGTGAGGGCAGGCGAGCATACTGGAACCGTGATGCCGGGCTTTACCCATCTGCAGACGGCCCAGCCGGTCACGCTGGGCCACCACCTGCTGGCCTATGTTGAGATGTTCGAGCGCGACAGGTCGCGGATGCTCGGCTGTGCCTTGCGCCTGAACGAGTGCCCGCTGGGCGCGGCGGCGCTGGCAGGCACGGGCTTTCCCATCGACCGGGACATGACGGCAGAGGCGCTCGGCTTTGCCCGGCCCATGGCCAATTCGCTGGATGCAGTCTCGGCGCGCGACTTTGCCCTGGAGGCGCTCGGCGTCCTGTCGATTGCGGGCACTCATCTCTCGCGCCTCGCCGAGGAGATCGTCCTGTGGACCAGCGCGCAATTCGGCTTTGCATCGCTTTCGGACGAATGGTCCACGGGCTCCTCTATCATGCCCCAGAAGCGCAATCCGGATGCGGCCGAGCTGATCCGCGCCAAGGCGAGCCTGATTGCGGGCCAGTTCGCAAGCCTGCAGGGGGCGGTGAAGGCGCTGCCGCTGGCCTATGCCAAGGACCTCCAGGACGACAAGGCGCTGACCTTTGCCGCCTTCGACACGTTCGACCTCTGCGTGCGTGCCATGGCGGGCATGGTGGAGACAATGACCTTTCATCCGGAGGCCATGGCAAGGGCGGCGGGACACGGCTTTTCGACGGCCACGGATCTCGCCGACTGGCTGGTGCGCGAGGCGGGCATGGCGTTTCGCGAGGCCCACCATGTGACCGGCGCGCTGGTGGCCATGGCCGAGGGAAGGGGCGCGCAACTTGCTGAATTGTCATTGGAAGAGATGCAGTCCGTCGCGGCAGAGATAGATGAGGGCGTGTTCGACGTCCTCTCCGTGGAGCGCTCGGTGGCCAGCCGCACCTCCTTTGGTGGAACGGCCCCTGTTCGCGTGGCCGAACAGGTGGCACAATGGAAACATCGACTCGAACTGGATGAGTGACATGAAAGACTTCGCCCGCCTCCTGATTGCCAGCGCCAGCCTGATCGCCCTTTCGGCCTGCGGCCTGCAGGGGGACCTCACCCGCCCTGACCCGCTGTTCGGCAATCCGTCCGAGCTTGAGCCCGCCGAGCCGCTGGATCGGTCCGTTTCGGACGGGCTTGATGACTTGCAGGAAGAGCGCAGGTCCAATGAGGACGAGGCCAGCCCGCCGGACCCGGAAGATGAGCTTCTGGGCGGCCCGGGCGGCTTCTAGGGAGCACGAACCGCCATGACCGCAGCACCTCGCGCATTCAACGCCCTGGCCCTGGGGGCCTGCCTTCTCGGCGGGTGCACGTTACTGCCTGGAGAGGCAGGCGGCATCAGGGTCACGGCCGCGCCGGAGGCGGAGCTGGTGCCTGTAGATGCGCCGGTCGCGTTTGTTGAAACGCGCCTGCGCCGTGGCAATGGCGTGATCTATAATCGCCTCGGCGGGGAAATCCCGCGCGGCGCGCCGGTCGTGCCGGTTGAAGAGCGAGAGCTTGGCGAAATCGTACGCGACACGGCAGGCTGAGCGGGCACAATGCATCACTTCGATTATTCCGGCGGGACACTGACCTGCGAAGGCGTGGAATTGCCTGCGATCGCCGAGGCTGTCGGCACGCCGTGTTACGTCTATTCCACCGCGACCCTTGAGCGCCATGTGCGCGTGATTGCCGAGGCCGTGGCCGATATTGATTGCCTGATCGCCTATTCGGTAAAGGCCAATGGCAATCTGGCCGTACTGGCCACGCTGGCCGCCCAGGGCGCGGGGGCCGACGTGGTCAGTGGCGGCGAGCTCATGCGTGCCCGGCGCGCGGGGATACCGGGCCACAAGATCGTGTTTTCCGGTGTGGGAAAGACCCGCGCAGAAATGCAGCTTGGCCTCGATGAGGGCATCCACCAGTTCAATGTGGAAAGCCTGGCAGAGCTTCGCGCGCTCTCAGATGTCGCTGGGCAAATGGGCCGGACAGCGCCTGTGGCGATCCGGGTCAATCCCGACGTCGCCGCGGGCGGTCATCCCAACATTTCCACAGGCAAGGCCGGCGACAAGTTTGGTGTCGCATGGGACGAGGCCGAAGCGGTGTTTGGCGAAGCTGCACGGCTGCCGGGTCTGGATGTGGTGGGGGTGGATGTCCACATCGGCAGCCAGATCGGCGCGCTGGAGCCCATGCGGGCGGCGTTCGAGAAAACGGTCGACCTGGCCAGACGCCTGCGCGGGCAGGGCCACCACATTCGCCGCGTCGATCTCGGCGGTGGCCTGGGTGTGCCCTACAAGGCTGGCGATGCGCCCGCCAGCCCGGCCGACTATGCGGCGATGATCCGGGATGTGATCGGTGACTTTGACGTCGAACTTGTGCTGGAGCCCGGCCGGGTGATTGCGGCCAATGCCGGCGTCCTCCTGACCCGGGCGGTCTATCTCAAGGACGCGCCGGACCGCACCTTCCTGATCGTGGATGCGGGCATGAACGACCTGATGCGTCCGGCGCTGTATGGCGCCCACCACGACATCTGGCCCGTGATCGAGCCGGCAGCGGACGCGCCCCTGGCGCGCTATGATGTTGTCGGCCCGATCTGCGAGTCGACCGACAAGTTTGCCGCTGAGCGAAACTTGCACCGCGTTGCAGAAGGTGATCTCCTCGCGATCATGTCGAGCGGGGCCTATGGAGCCGTGCTTTCGTCGCAATACAATGCGAGACCTTTGGTCCCGGAAGTGCTTGTCAGGGACGGTGAGTGGTGCACCATCCGTAAAAGGCCGACTTTTGATGACATGATCCAGCTGGAAGAGATGCCCGATTGGCTGACTTGAGTGACGTGCCAGGCCTGAAGGCCAGGATTGCCCGGACCCGGGCCCGGCTCGGCCGGCTGGCGTTCATGCGCGCTTTCGGCCCGGCGCTGGCTTTCCTGTTCGCCTACCTTTGCGCAGTGTTGTTCGGGGCACTTGAGCAGGTCTCGACCGTGGTGGCCGCCGGCATCGGGGTCTCTGCCCTTCTAGTTCTTGCGCTTCTCATCGTGCGCGGCGCACGCCGTTGGACGCGGCCTGAGCCGGACGCGGCGCGCGACGTGCTGGATCGCCAGTCCAGCCTGCGCCCGATCGCCGGCATGGCCGACCGTCCCGCTTCGGCGACCCGTGACGGCCAGTCCCTTTGGCAGGCCCACACCGCGCGCCTGCGCGAGGCGGCATCAGATCTTCGCGTGCCCGGCTTCTGGTCGCAATGGCGCAGGGTCGACCCGGCATACCTGCGCTTTGTCCTGCCGGCCCTGGCCATCGCGGCCCTGGCGGTTGCGGGCAACCAGCGCACAGAGCGGCTGCAGCAGGCCTTTGTGCCCAATCTCGGTGCCCTGGCCGGCGCCGATGCCATGCGCGTTGAGGCTTGGATCACACCGCCGCGTCATACGGGGCGTCCCCCCATATTCCTGGAATCCGGTATGAACGATGTGCGTGTGCCATCGGGCTCGGAAATCACCCTGCGGGCCTTCAATCGGGCTGCGCCTGAACTGGTGGTCGCCAGTGAAACCGGACGTGAGAAAACGCGGTTTGCGCCGACGCCGGACGGGGCTTTCCAGGCCAATGCGGTGCTTGAGGAAAATGCCCGCGTGTCGGTGCACTGGTGGGGTGAGCGGATGGGATGGAGCATACTGGCGTCCCCCGATGAACCGCCCACCGCGCGGTTCGTGACCCTGCCGGCGATCACGACCGATGACGAGATGGAGTTCGAGTGGGCGGTGACCGATGATTTTGGGGTCCAGCGTTTGGAACTGGCCATTCGCCTGCGCGAGCCCCATCCAGCTGCGCCCGATGCCGAGGACCGGATCCCCGTTTCCATGGGCCCCCTGTCGCCAAAGGAGGCCAGCGAGGTCGCGACGCTGGACACGATGCGCCACCGTTGGGCGGGCCTGCCGGTCGATGTCCAGCTGGTCGCCACTGACGGGGCAGGCCAGGAAGCACGCAGCCGCAGCCTGCCGTTCATCTTGCCTGGAAAACTATTGCTGCAGCCCCTTGCCAAGGCCGCCCAGGAAATCCGCGTCACGGTCCTGCGCGAGCCGCGTGGCTATGGCGAATTGCCAACCAACCTGGCCGCGCTTGAGCCGGGCGCGCTGAATGTTGACACGACGCGCCGGCTTGAAGCGGCGCCGCCGGACGTCCGGGTGGCCGCTGAACTGCTGGACGGACTGACGCTGGAGCCGGGGCGCTATTTCGAAGACCGGTCGGTCTATTTCGGCCTGCGCATGGCGCACGGGATCCTGCTGGCCGCGCCCGACAAGGCCGAGGCCGACAGTGTGGACAATCTGCTTTGGCAGGTGGCGCTCAAGGCCGAATATGGAAGCTCTGCCGACGCGCTGCGCGCGCTGCTGGCCGCGCGGCGGGCCTTGGAGCAGGCTTTGCGCGATGGCGCCTCCGAAGATGAGATACGTCGCCTGATGGAGGCCTTTCGCGAGGCGGCCAATAACTACATCGCTGCGAAGATGGCTGAGGCCATGATCAATGGCACCGAGGCGCCGAACATGACCGATATGGGTCCACAGGGTGGGGGACAGGGCCTTGGCGCAAACCAGTTTGAGGAGATGCTGAACGCGCTGGAAGACCTGGCTGAAACCGGCGCATCGGATCAGGCCCGCCAGCTTCTGTCGGACATCACCAACATGCTCGAGAATCTGGAATTCCAACAGGGCGGCGCCAGCAGCGGCGACGGGTTCGCCATGCCCGGCCAGGAAGGTGGTGAACCGGGCGAGGAGGGCGAGCTGCCCGAGAGGGAGCAGGAGATGACCGATGCCCTTGAGGCGCTTTCGGACCTGCTTCGCGAACAGCGCGAACTGAACGATGACACACTCGCCCGGCAGCGCGGCGAACGCCCGGGAGAGCAGCCCGGTGATGGCGCCGGCGAGGGCGAACAGGTGGGCCAGGGCAGTCAGGCGGGCCAGCCCGGCAGCGATGGCCAGGGGCAAGGCCA
>CAZVES010000053.1:0-10578 GCA_964625835.1 uncultured Hyphomonadaceae bacterium | reverse complement strand
TGGGCCAGGGCAGTCAGGCGGGCCAGCCCGGCAGCGATGGCCAGGGGCAAGGCCAACAGGGCCGGGAGGATGGTGCCGCAGGCGGCGGCGGGCTGGGTGAGCGCCAGCGTGAGCTGGCTGGCCGGTCAGACCGGCTCAGCCAGGGGCTGGGCACCGGGGACGAGGAAGGCGAGGGCACCGGCGGTGGCGAGCAGGGCGAGGAGGAGGCGCAGCAGTTTGGCCTTGGCAGCCTGGACGAGGCCGCGCGCAGGCGCCTGGAAGATGTCGCCCGCCTGCAGGACCGGGCAGCCCGCGAACTGGAAGAGGGCAATGAGTTTCGCGCCAACCGGCTCCAGGAGCGGGCCACCGGGGAGTTGCGTGACCTGTCCGACGAACTGGCCGCCGCGCTTGATGAATTGCAGGAAGCCCGCCGCGGCGACCTGGCCGGTGGAAACGGCGATGAACGCACAACCGACCCCTTCGGCAGGGCGGTGGGTGGAACCGGCAATGGCGATGACGTCACCATTCCCGAAGAGGCCGAGCGCCAGCGTGCCAAGGACATTCTCGATGAATTGCGCCAGCGCTTTGAAGATGCAGAGACCGATGAGGAGCGCGAATACATCGAACGCCTCCTTGACCGTTTCTGACATGGCCTGACATTTGCGAGAGGCTGGTTGCCTGGTGCCGGTGGGTCTTCTACCGGTGGGATGCTTCCGGCTTCGAAGGGGCCCTATCCATGGTGTTTCGGATCGTGAAATTTGTGCTGGCGACACTTGCGGCGCTGGTCACGCTCCTGATCATGTCCAGCTGCACCATGCTGGGGCTGAACTATGCCAGCCTGGAGACTGGCAACAAGCCGGCCCCGGAGCCGACCCTGACCTCCCAGACCATCCAGGCGTGGATGGACGAGCGGGCCGACCTGCAACAACAGTTCCAGGACATTGTTTACGGTCCGTGGCCGGATGGCCTTGCGGTTTCCCTTGTCTCGCGCCGCATGGCCGATGACGAATTTGCAGGCGGCATGGCCCGGCTCGAAGAGTTTCGCATCCGGCTTGGCGAGGGCGAGGCGGCAGAGGACTTTGTACTTGGCCTTGCGGTGCCCAAACAGGTTCCGCCGGGTGGCCTGGGCCTGGTCATCGGCCAGACCTTTTCCAACAATTGCGGCGTGTTCCAGTCCAGCGCGCTCAGCCGGGCGTCCGGGGAGCCCTGCACCTCAACCCGGATTCCCTGGCTGGTGGAGTACATATTTGGCGAATACGTCGCGAAAGTGCCCTTCGAGCGCTATTTCGAGGCGGGCTTTGCCTATGCCAACTTCTATGGTTCGGACGTGGTGCCCGACCGTTTGGAGGCCGGGCAGGCCGCCATGGAGCGGCTGCAGGCGGCCAGTGGGATGACGGCCCCGACAGGCGCACTGATGGCCTGGGCCTATGCCTACAAGGCCGCCATCGACGTTCTGGAGAACGAAGCCTGGCTGGACGATGACCGGATCGCGGTCTACGGCCACTCGCGCCACGGCAAGTCGGCGCTGCTGGGTGGCATTTTCGACGCGCGCATTGACCTTGTGATTTCCCACCAGTCGGGCTTTGGCGGCGCGGCGCTGTCGCGCTCGACGGTGGGGGAGGGGATTGGCCGGGTCAGCGACACCTATCCCCACTGGTTTGCGCCGGGTTTCGATGTTGCCGCGCAGGAGCCCGAGCGCCTGCCGGTTGACCAGCACCAGCTGCTCGCCCTGCTGGCGCCGAAACCGGTGTTCCTGGGAAATGCGCGCCGCGATGTCTGGTCGGATCCCAACTCCACCTTTCGCGCGGCAACGGCCGCAGGCGAGGTCTACCGCCTCTTTGGCGATGGCGGCCTGGGGTCCGAAAGCCTCACGGACTATTCGCCCGGTGCGGGTGTTGCTTATTTCCTGAGGCCCGGGGGCCACGGCACCGACCGGCGCGACATGGATGCCATCATCGCTTTCCTGGGTGCCCATGCCGCCCCGGGCAGGGCCAGGGTGTCGATCGAGACGACCTCGCCCTGACGGGGAGGCCCAGGCGGGGTGCCCGGCGAGCGGGAAACGCCCGCGCGGGTCTTCCTATACCCCGCGCACTGCCGTAAACGGGCGCAATGGCAAGTATTCCCCAATCCCGGATCGAACAGGTGGTCGACAGGTTTGAAGAGGTCGAGGCGCGCATGGGCGCGGCGACCGAGGCCAATGAAATTGTGGCCCTGTCGAAAGAGCATGCCGAACTGAAGCCCGTGGCTGACAAGGCGCGCGAACTCACTGCCATGCGCGAGGGGCTTGCCGAGGCTGAAACGCTGATGGCCAGCGAGGACAGGGACATGGCCGAACTGGCCAGGGAAGAGTTCTACGAACTGAAGGACGCCCTGCCCGCCCTTGAGCAGGAATTGCAGCTCCTCCTACTGCCAAAGGATGAGGACGACAAGGCGAATGTCGTGCTGGAGGTGCGCGCCGGCACGGGCGGTGACGAGGCGGCCATCTTCGCCGGCGACCTCTTCCGCATGTACCAGCGCTTTGCCCAGCTCCGGGGCTGGAAGGTCGAGATCGTTTCCCTCTCGGAGGGCGATGCCGGGGGTTACAAGGAAATCACGGCCAACATTTCGGGCGATCAGGTCTTCGGGCTGATGAAATGGGAGTCCGGGGTGCACCGGGTCCAGCGCGTGCCCCAGACCGAGACCCAGGGGCGGATCCATACCTCTGCTGCCACGGTCGCCGTGCTGCCTGCGCCGGAGAACATCGAAATCGAGATCAGAACCGAAGAGATCCGCGTCGACACGATGCGCGCATCGGGCGCTGGTGGCCAGCATGTCAACACCACCGACTCCGCGGTGCGCATCACCCACTTGCCCACAGGCATCGTGGCCACGAGTTCGGAGAAATCCCAGCATGTGAACCGGGAAAAGGCCATGGAAATGCTGAAGATCCGGCTCTATGAGCGCGAGCGAGAGGCCAAGGACAAGGCCCGCTCGGAGGCGCGCAAGGACCAGGTCGGCTCCGGTGATCGGTCCGAGAAGATCCGCACCTACAACTACCCCCAGGGCCGGGTGAGCGACCACCGCATCAACCTGACCCTGCACAATCTCGACAAGATCATCGCCGGCGATGCCCTGGGCGACATCATCGATGCCCTGCGCGCCGAGGACCAGGCGCTGAAGCTGGCCGCCATGGGCGAGGACGCTTGAGCGCGAACATCGGACAGGTTCTGTGCTGGGTCCAGCGCCGCTTGCGCGGGGCAGGGCTCGACGAGGCGAAGCTGGAGGCGCGGCTGCTGGTCGCCCACGTGCTGGGAACCGATACGGCCGGGCTCATCTCGCGCAGCCATGACGCGCCGCCGCCGGGGCTGGCCACCCGGCTCGACCTGCTCGTGAAGCGCCGCGCCGCGCGCGAGCCGATCGCGCACATTCTCGGCCATACCGAATTTTACGGGCTCGACCTTTTCACCGATGAACGCGCGCTGATCCCACGCAGCGACAGCGAGACCGTGGTGGAACTGGCACTGGAACGCGCGCCTTCCGGGCCGGGCATCCTTGCCGACCTCGGCACGGGCTCGGGCTGCCTCCTGCTGGCCATACTGGGTCAACGCCCGGACCTGACCGGCATCGGTATAGATGCGAGCGCCGACGCGATCGCGCTTGCACAGGCCAATGCCCACGAGACCGGGCTCGGCGAAATCGCCCATCTGCGCCACACAACCTGGACGGACTGGACCGGCTGGGGAGAGGCCGACCTGATTGTCTCCAATCCGCCCTATATTGCCAGCGAGGAAATCGAAACGCTGGCACCGGAAGTGCGCGACCACGACCCCCGCCTAGCACTCGATGGCGGGGCGGACGGGCTTGATGCCTATCGCGAGATCATCGCCCTTGGCGCGACGAGGATGAAGCCCGGAGCCTGGCTTGTCCTGGAGACCGGCCACGACCAGCGCGCTCGCGTAGCGGCGCTTCTGGAACAGCACGGCTTCACGGACATCGAAACGCGCACCGACCTTGGCGGAAACCACCGCGCCATGGCTGCGCGAAGGGGCTGAACGGTCTGTCCAGCGGCGGTATTCCGGTAACAGGCACTGGTTTTCACAGTGAAACGGCCGATCGGGGCTTGGCGACAGCGCCGGAGCGCGCTAACGATGGGGTGTCGTCGGCAGAGAATTTGCTTTCCCTGCTCAAGGCGGCGCCCGCGCACATTCCTAGTTGTTTGGGCCCACGGGGGGCTTTGCGCGAAAACAAAATGCCTGCCTTCACAGAAGCCAGGCCAAGATCAGGGAAGCTGACATGAAACGCCAACGCGGGCGCAACCGCCGGTCTGGCGGTGGGGGAAACAACCCCAACCGGCATTTTGAGAGCAACGGACCCGATGTGAAGATCAGGGGATCGGCACAGCAGGTGCTCGACAAATACCTCCAGTATGCCCGCGACGCCCATACCTCCGGCGACCGTGTCATGTCGGAAGCCTATTTCCAGCATGCCGAGCATTACCAGCGGCTGCTTTCAGCGATGCAGCCCCAGGAAAAGCACAAGCGCGAACGGGACGACCGGGATGACGAGACCGCCCATGATGGCGACACCGGGTCCGATGAAAAGGCTGACGCTGAAGACGGCGATGGCGCAGGCGACGACGAAAAGTCCGACAAGCCCAGGCGTGGGCGTTCGCGCAGTCGGCGCAGCAAGGATGAGTCCGAGGAGACGTCGCAAGACCACAACTCCCAGAGCGACCCCCTACAGGTGATCGACAGCGATGAAGCCAGCGACGAGGCGCCCAAGCCGCGCCGGCGGCGGACCTACAAGAAGAAGGACGCTGAGGCAGAAACGTCCGGGGCCTCCGGCGATGACACTGACGGCGTGATGAAAACGCTCTCACGCGGCCGTTCGGAGCCTGCCGAAGCCTCTGGCTCCGGGGATGAAAGCTCGACAGCGCCCGCTGCGGAATAGTCCGGCCCGGACCGTGATGGGTCGTTTCTGCCGTTCTCTGCTGGCAACCCTGGCATGTGTTTTATCCATATGGACGACATGCGCCGTTTCCCTCGCCCAGCCTGCCGATGGTGCCTCCCGCGTGACCGTCGGCATGTATATCAACGACATCCAGGCGATTGATATGCGAACCCATTCCTATGGGGTCGATTTCTATCTCTGGTTCCGCTGGGACGATCAGGAGATCGATCCGACGCAGGACTATGAATTCATGAACACGTTCGACCCGGAAGCCCATGTCGAAACCGTGCTGTATGATGAACCCCAGCCCCAGCCGGATGGATCGCTCTACCAGATCATCCGCCACCAGGGCCTCTTCACCACAAAGTTCCCGGTCGGGCGCTACCCCTTCGACAGCCAGTCCCTGATCATCGCGCTTGAAGACGCTGAGGAAGGTGCCGAAACGCTGCAATACGTTGCGGACGCGGAAGGGTTGACCCTAAATCCGGAAATCCGCCTGCCCGGTTTCGCCATCGGCGCGCCGCGCCTTGAGTTGCGCGACAAGGCCTACCCGACCACGTTCGGGGACCTGTCCGAGCCCGATGTGGGCGCCTATTCGAGAGCCGAGTTCATCGTGCCAATCCAGAGGCCTGCGGTGGCGGGCATCCTGAAGACCTTCATCCCTGTCCTGCTTATCATACTGTGCGCGGCCTTTGCCCTGTTGCTTGACCCGGAACATGTGGAAGCCCGCATCGGGCTTGCGATCACAGCGCTGCTGACGCTCGTGGCCATGCAATTCACCATGCTGTCCGGCCTGCCGGAGGTGGCCTATCTCACCATGCTCGACCAGGTTTACCTCGTGTCGTACCTCTACATCCTTGTCGTGATTGGCCTCGTGGTGCGGGGCACCCGGATTGATGAGCAGGGTGCCATCCAGGGCGGGAGCGGAGCCGTGGCGAAGCTTGCAGCCAGCGGGCCCCGGTCGGCATCACTGGTCACCGGCGCTTACATTCTGGCCATCCTGCTCGTCGTTGCGGTGAACCTGCTCTGATCAGGTCCGCGCCGCCCCGGCGGCGGCTTCGGCTGCCTTTGCCCGGCACCGGCCCACATGGCGCTCCAGTATGTCGAGGTTCTTTGCATGGGCCTGGAAGGCCCAGTCGAACAGGTCGCCCACGAAGGGGATCGCGCCGAGGACGAAGTCCAGAAGGATGTTCCAGACCATTGCCACCTGGCTCCAGAGGGAGACCTTCTCGCGCTGGGCCACCACCAGGGCATAGAGACCCATGAAGGCGGTGATCGCATCGCCGAGGACCGGCACCAGCCCCAGCATGGCATCCAGCCCGAAGCGCGCCGGGATGAAGGGCAGCTTGAACTTGTTGTCGAGCAGCACCGAAAGCGCCGCAAAGCCCTTCAGCACCCCGTCCCAGTCATCGTAATCCCGCTCCTGATCGCGTTGCCGCGCCATGACCTGGCCCTCCTGATCCCGGATGCATAGGCCGCATGGGCGCCCGCTCCGTCAAGCGGGCTTGGCGGCGCTGTGGCCGCGCCCCCTAGCCGCGCCGGCCGGGCCCGTGTATGTGCGCCGCAACACAAACAGAAACGCCCGGAAAGCGCGCCCCCATGACCGAGCCCACCTCGCTGCGCAACATCGCCATCATTGCCCACGTCGACCACGGCAAGACCACGCTTGTGGACAAGCTGCTCCAGCAGTCCGGCACGTTCCGCGAGAACGAGCAGCTTACCGATCGCGCCATGGACTCCAACGATCTGGAGCGCGAACGCGGGATCACCATCCTCGCCAAGACGACCAGCGTCATGTTTGGCGACATGCGGGTCAACATCGTGGACACGCCCGGCCACGCCGACTTTGGCGGCGAGGTCGAGCGCATCCTGCACATGGTGGATGGCGCCATCGTGTTGGTGGACGCCGCCGAGGGCCCCATGCCCCAGACCAAGTTTGTGGTCGGAAAGGCGCTGAAGGTCGGATTGCGTCCCATCGTGGCGGTCAACAAGATCGACAAGCCGGAAAGCCGCCCGGACGCGGTGATTGACGAGGTGTTCGACCTCTTCGCCAATCTCGACGCGACGGACGAACAACTCGACTTTCCGATCCTCTACGGCTCGGCCAAGAATGGCTGGATGTCGATGGATTACAACGCGCCGACCGACAATATGGACGCCCTGTTTGACCTGGTGAAATCCCATGTGCCGGAACCTGTGGTCGAGGACGGCCCCTTCCGCCTGCTGGCCACCACGATCAGCGCCGACAATTTCCTCGGACGCATCCTGACGGGCCGGGTCGCGTCCGGCAGTGTGAAGCCGAACCAGTCCATCAAGGCGCTCGCGCGCGATGGCAGCCTGATTGAGCAGGGGCGCGTGTCCAAGGTGCTTGCCTTTCGCGGGCTGGAGCGCGTGCCGATTGACGAGGCGAAGGCCGGCGACATCGTCTCCATAGCGGGCCTGGCCAAGGCAAACGTGGCCGACACGCTGGTGGACCCGTCCGTCAGCGAGCCGATCGCAGCCCAGCCCATCGACCCGCCCACCATCTCCATGACCTTCCGCGTGAATGACAGCCCCCTCGCCGGGACCGAGGGCAAGCATGTCACCTCCCGCGTCATCTGGGACCGGCTGCAGAAGGAAGCGGCCGGCAATGTCGCCCTGCAGGTGGAGCGCAGCACCGAGGCCGAGGCCTTCATCGTGTCGGGCCGGGGCGAACTACAGCTCGCCGTTCTGATCGAAACCATGCGGCGGGAGGGCTTCGAACTGGGCGTCTCGCGCCCGCAGGTCGTGTTCCAGGAGGATGCCAATGGCGAGCGGCTGGAGCCCATCGAGGAAGTGGTCATTGATGTGGATGACGAACATGCAGGCGCGGTGGTGCAGAAACTCTCCGAGCGCAAGGGCGAGATGCTGGAGATGAAACCCTCCGGCGCCGGCCGCACACGCATGGTGTTCCACGCGCCGACACGGGGCCTCATCGGCTACCAGGGCGAACTGCTCACCGACACGCGCGGCACGGCGATCATGAACCGCGTCTTCCACGACTACGCCCCCTATAAGGGCAAGATCCAGAGCCGCCACACCGGTGTCCTGATCGCCATGGACAAGGGCGAGGCGGTGGCCTTTGCCCTGTGGAACCTGGAGGATCGCGGCCCGATGATGATCCACCCCGGCGACAAGGTCTACCAGGGCATGATCATCGGCCAGCACACCCGCGACAACGATCTCGATGTGAATGTGCTGAAGGGCAAGAAGCTGTCAAATGTGCGTGCTTCGGGCACCGACGAAGCCGTACGCCTCACCCCGCCCTTGCAGATGACCCTCGAGCGAAGCCTCGCCTACATCACCGACGATGAACTGGTCGAAGTCACGCCCGAAAGCATCCGCCTGCGCAAGAAATACCTCGACCCGAATGAGCGCAAGCGCGCCGCGAAGGCGGCGGGTTAGCTCGAATGGTGTGGTTCCGTATGAGTTGGATCTTCAACGCCTGGCTGGCGGTTGCAGCGCTGACAGGGGCGGTCCTGTTCTGGATGACAGACGCCGCCGCCAGCCTGCCGGAAACGTGGTTCTACCCGCTGATCATGGTGGTCGGTGCATTTGTGGCCGGCCTGACCCCCGAAGGCGGCGGCGCAGTGGCCTTCCCGGTCCTGTCGGTCTTTCTTGAAATCGAAAGAGGCGTGGCACGCGATTTCAGCCTGATGATCCAGTCGATCGGCATGACGAGCGCGTCGATCTACATCCTCACCCGGCCCGGCGTCGATTTGCGGAGCTTTGCTCCGCTTCTCTGGGCAATTCCAGCCTGTTGTGCCGGCTTTGCAATCGGCATGCTTACCCTTCAGGAAATTCCGCTCTTCATCCTGCAGGCGCTGTTTCTCGCGCTCATCGCCAGCTTCTCGCTCGCCTATCTGTTCAATACCCATCGTGGCAGCCGGACCCGTCTCGTCCTCGCCAACTGGCGGGATACGGGATCCTTGCTGATGGCGCTCATCCTCGGGGGCTTCTGCGCCAGCCTGTTCGGCACCGGCGCCGATATCCTGCTCTATGCGCTGCTTGTGTCGCGCTTCAGGTCGGTCGAAAAGACAGCCACTCAGATGTCGATCATGCTGATGGCCGCGACCAGCCTGTTCGGCTTTGCCTGGCGCAGCCTGATCGACGGCGACCTGACCCTTGTCCAGTATCATGCCTGGCTTGCAGCCTGGCCCGTTGTCCTGATCATGGCCCCACTTGGTGCCTTCATCCTTTCTCGCATCAACATCGAGTGGATGCTGCGCGCCATTGTGATTCTGAACATCGGCCAGCTGGTCTGGTTCAATCTCAAGGCTCCAAGTATGGAAAAGCTTGTTGCCTCAGCTGTTTTCACGTTGGTCCTTCTGGTCGTGTTCGGGTTGACCTTGGCGAAGGTCTCCAGAAACACTGAAGTTTCGGACATCGCGCCAGGGACTTGACCGGATAAGGGCGCGCCCTGTCATGGGCATGCCGCTGCACACGCCGCCATCCTTTTCCATCTGGAATACCGCTTCCAGCACGGGGCGCTCGGAAAAGAGGCGGGCATGGATTTCAGGCGTCGGGTCTGCGCAGCGCGCTGCGGCGGTTTCGAGGCTCATTCCCAGCGCGTTCATGAGAAGTCATAGTCCTCCAGCTTCAGGGGCGGGTCGGGCTGGGGCCAGTCGGGGGCCATGTCTTCCAGCGCGCCGCGCACGAGGCGGGCGATCATGGCGTTGCGCCGGGTGCGGCTGTCTGAGGGGATGATGTACCAAGGGGCATGGTCGGTCGAGCAGCGCTCCACGGCGGTTTCATAGGCATCCATGAAGTCGCCCCAGAGCTGGCGGTCCTCCATGTCGCGCGGGTTGAATTTCCAGCGCTTGTGCGGCTCGGTGATGCGCTCAGCGAGGCGCTCGCCCTGCTCCTCATATCCCACATGCAGCATGCATTTCAGCACGCGCGTGCCGGTGTCGTGGAGCAACTTTTCAAACTGGTTGATCTGGTCATAGCGCGCCTCGACCACGTCCGGGGGCGCGAATTCGCGCACCTTCACCACGAGAACGTCCTCATAATGGGAGCGGTCGAAGATGCCGATATGGCCCTTGGGCGGCACGTCTTGGTGGACGCGCCAGAGATAGTCGCGCGCGCGTTCCGTGGCGCTTGGGGCCTTGAAGGCGCGGATCTTGATGCCCAGCGGCGAGGTCAGCGAGAACACCTTTCGGATCGTGCCGGACTTGCCCGCGCAATCCATGCCCTGAAGCACGAGGAGCAGGGCGCGCTGGCCCTCGGCGTAGAGCTTGTCCTGCAACTCGTCGATGGCGGCGGCGTCCTGGGTCAGGCTCGCGCGCGCCTCTTTCTTGTCCTCAAATAGCGTCTCGTCTCGCGTGGCGCGCTTGTGGAGGTCAAAGGGCTTGCCCGGCTCGGCGATGAGACGCTTCCGGACGGAACTGATTGAGGGGTGGGTCATTTGGACTCCAAATAAAAAGCCCCGCCAGCGTGGCAGGGCTTTTTGGAAAGCTCAACTCTTTCCGGCGGCTCCGCTCTCATGGTGAGCGGAGACGAACTCTCATGGTGAGCGGAGACGAACCATGGCCGCGCGCTGTGGCGCATCCTTCGTCTTCGCTCAGGATGAGGTCGGCCTGGCTTACGAAGAATAATATTCCACGACCTGGGATGGTTCCATCTGCACGGCATAGGGCACGTCGGCCAGTT
>CAZVES010000052.1:0-16625 GCA_964625835.1 uncultured Hyphomonadaceae bacterium | reverse complement strand
TCCAGACAGTTACCGTTACGGCGACCAAGCGCGCCGAAAGCGCCCAGGACATTCCAGTCACCGTCAGTGCCATTGGCGAACAGGAGCTGGAGAATCTCGGCGTGGAGGTCTTCACCGACTACCTTACCCAGCTTCCCGGCGTCACGGCCGGCGGTGGCGGACCCGGCCAAAACACGATTTATATTCGCGGCGTCGCTTCCACGACGCCCAACCTGACGACCGCCGGCGTGGCAGGCCTTGCGCCCAACGTCGCTTTCTATCTCGACGAACAGCCGCTGGCACAGCCGGGCCGGAACCTCGACGTCTACGCCGCCGACATGGAGCGTATCGAGGTGCTGCCCGGACCGCAGGGCACCCTGTTCGGCGCCAGCTCCCAAGCTGGAACAGTCCGCCTGATCACGAACAAGCCCGTGCTCGGCGAGTTCGAGGGCGGCCTGCGCGCAGGCGTGTCCTTCACCGAGGGCGGTGAAATGTCCAACAAGGTGGAGGGTGTGATCAACATCCCGGTGACGGACAATTTCGCCCTGCGCGGAGTGGCCTACAGCGACACCCAAGGCGGCTATATCGACAATGTACCCGGCACGCGCGACGCCAGCGAATCGGCCCGTTTCCGGTCTGCGGGCACGGTGCGCGCGAATGGCGTGCCTGTCTCGGACAATCGTGAAGGCTTCCAGGCCACGGCAGACCTGTCGAACGTGACCTTCCTGACGGCCAACAATGCCGGCATCGTCGAGAAGGACTTCAATGACACGACCTATGCGGGCTATCGCCTCAGCGGCCTTTACGAGTTCAACA
This sequence comes from uncultured Hyphomonadaceae bacterium, assembly GCA_964625835.1. Classification (GTDB taxonomy): domain Bacteria; phylum Pseudomonadota; class Alphaproteobacteria; order Caulobacterales; family Hyphomonadaceae; genus UBA5336. The sequence continues at coordinate 15,830 of CAZVES010000052.1, read as the reverse complement.
ATGACTGGCGCCTCAATGTGGCTGTGGCCCAACAGCAGATTGAAGCCGATGGGGTGTTCTTCTCCGATCCCGAACTCGACAATGACTGGGAGATCCAGCGTTTCGAGCAGGATGACATCGAGGACCGGTTCACGAATGTAAGCTGGACCCTTGAAGGCCAGCTCGGCGCGCTTGAAGCGGTCTACACCGGCGCCTTCACCAATCGCGAAACCGACCAGCGCGTGGACTATTCCGACTATCTCTTCGTCGGCCAGTACCTGCCCTATTATATCTGCGATGGCTCGGTGACCTATCCGGGTGCTGCAGGGCCAACTGGCACCTGCCAGCCGCCGAACCTGTTCGTGAAGTCGAACACGGACACTGACGTGATGACCCAGGAACTGCGCTTCAACACGCCGGCAGAAAACCGCTTCAGGGCGACGTTTGGCGGCTTCTACAGCGACCTTGAATTGGCTGAGCGCAACGACTTCACCTATACCGGCTCCACACGCGTGGAGGGTTTCAACGGCAATATCGGTTTTGCCCCGAATTATCCGCTGACCAACACTGCCGTGACCGGTGAGATCGGCAACGCTTCGGCGGGCTACTTCACCGATCCCGGCCCCTTTCCGGCGGGCGTGATCTTCCGCAATGACATATTGCGTACAGACGAGCAGTTCGGCGTCTTCGGCGAGGCCACCTACGACCTGGTGCCAGACTTGTTCGCCGTTACGCTCGGAGCGCGCTATTACGACATTGAGGTGGACCTTGAGGGCTCGGCGAACTCGTCCTTCTTTAACCTCGGCCAGACCGAAGATGCCCAAGCGTTCGGAACAAACATCTCGGCCCAATATGCGGCCGACAATCCGGACGGCAATCCGGATGTGGCGGCCACCGATGGCGTGATCTTCAAGGCCACCGCCAACTGGACCCCGACCTCGGACCTGCTTTTCTACGCCACATGGTCAGAAGGCTTCCGTCCTGGCCTGCTGAACCGTCCCGGCGGTGCGGCCGGTCCGGATGGGTACACGGTCCCGTTCGAGGTCGACACGGACGAGATTACCAATTTTGAGCTCGGATGGAAAACCTTCCTGATGGATGGTGACCTGCGCTTCAATGGCAGCGCCTTCTTCGTTGACATTGAAGGCCTGCAGACCACGATATTCGACCCGGCGATCACGAACCTGTTCTTCTCGGACAATGCCGCCAATGCCGAAGTGCTCGGCCTGGAAGGCGACTTTGCCTATGCGCCAGCCTCCATTACGGGACTGACCGTGGCGGGTGCATTTTCGTTCTTAGACACTGAGATCACCGAAGTGCTGGTTCCCACGGGTGACGTGATCGCTGGCGAGCCGCTGGCCTTTGCCCCGGAATTCCAGGGCAACATTCGTGTGCGTTATGAATGGCCCGTGACATTCGCTGGCGAGACCTATGACGCCCATGTGATGCCTCAGATCGTCCACTCCAGCGAAGCCTTCACGGACGTCATCGAGATCAACAAGATCGAACTCGATGCCTGGACCACGCTGGCTGCGACCCTGGGTGTGGCCAAGGACAACTGGACCGCAGAGCTGTTCGTCAATAATCTCACCAATGAGGCGGCAGAATACTCCGGCAACTTCGTGAATGACCGCGCCCGCACGACTCTTGCGCGTCCGCGCACGGTGGGACTTCGCGTCGGCGTCGATTTCTAGGCCACTGGCCACATCGCCATGAAAACGGGGAGGGGCAGTCCATTGCCAAGGACCGCCCCTCTTTTACAATCTGACAGCATGACCGTCACACCAGACATCTCGATGATGAAGCGCGCGCGTGCCGACATGAAGGCAGGCCAGTTTGCCAGTGCCCTGGCGACGCTTGATGCGGTCTTGTCGTCGGCCACTGACGACACTGAAGCGCTCTACATGGCCGCCGTTTGTGCGCGGTATCTGAAACGGTTTGGCGAGGCTGAAAACCGGCTGGAACGCCTGACGGCGATAGCGCCTGAACTGGGGCGCGCCTGGCAGGAAGCCGGTCACCTGGCGCGCGACCGCGGAGAGACGGACACAGCATTGTCAGCCTATCGCTATGCCTGCCAACTGAACCCTGCGCTTGAGGCAAGTTGGCGGGCGCAGGCAGACTTGCTGCAAACAAGAGGAGCCGACGGGGACGCCGCAGCCGCGCTGGCCCAGGCCGATCGTCTGCGCGCCCTGCCGAAACCGCTGATTTCTGTCACGCACCTCTTGTCGGAGGGCAAACTTGCCAAGGCCGAGGGGATGTGCCGGGAGTTCCTGAAGGCCAACCCGACCCATACCGAGGGCATGCGGTTGCTGGCCGATATTGCCGTGCGGCTCGGCATTCTCGAAGACGCTGAGATTCTCCTGGAGAATGCAGTCCAGTTTGAACCGGACAACATCCAGCTGCGCCTTGATTTCATTCAGGTGCTGCGCAAGCGTCAGAAGTTTTCCACCGCCCTGGCCGAAGCCGAAGCGCTGCATGCGCGCGACCCGACCAATCCGCTATTCCAGTCACACCTCGCCATTGAGCGCATGCAGACCGGTGACTTTGCCGGCGCGCTTGAGCTCTTTGATGGCGTCCTTGAGACCCTTCCCGGAGATCCGGCCACCCTCACGTCGCGGGGGCATGCGCTCAAGACCTGGGGTAAACAGGAAGCGGCCATCGAATCCTACCGGGCCGCTTGCAAGGCACGCCCTGCCCAGGGAGATGCCTGGTATGCCCTGGCCAACCTGAAAACCTACCGCTTCAGCGATGCCGACCTGGCGGAGATGCGATCGCGCGAAGCCGGTCGCGCAGCGACGGTGACAGACCGGATCCACTTCTGTTTTGCCCTCGGAAAGGCGCTTGAGGACCGCGGCGACATCGATGCGTCCTTTGAATATTACACGCGGGGCAACGCCCTGAAACGAGCCCAGTCGCGCTACACTACGGAAGGGATGGAAGCTGAATTCGCTGCACAGAAGGCGGTGTGCACACGGGAACTGTTCGCTGCCAGACGCGGGGCAGGCCACCCGGCGCCAGACCCGATCTTCATCGTCGGCCTGCCGCGGGCGGGTTCGACCCTCATAGAGCAGATACTGGCCAGCCATAGCCAGGTGGACGGAACGCTGGAACTGCCCAACATACTGTCGCTTTCCCAGCGCCTGCGCGGGCGAGACCGCACCGGTGGCGGCGCCTATCCTGGTGTCCTGGAGACACTGTCAGATGACGAACTGTCCGCCCTTGGGGCTGAATACATCGAATCAACTCGCATTCACCGCCAGGGCGCGCCATTCTTCACCGACAAGATGCCCAACAATTTCCGTCATATCGGCCTGATCCACCTCATCCTGCCGAACGCGAAGATCATCGACGCGCGCCGCGAGCCTATGGCCTGCTGCTGGTCGGGCTTCAAGCAGCTCTTCGCGGAAGGGCAGGAGTTCACATACGGCCTTGATGAGATTGGCCGGTACTACCACGCCTATGTCGACTTGATGGAGCATTGGGACACCGTGCTGCCAGGCAAGGTGCTGAGGGTCTGCCACGAAGACCTCGTGGCGGACCTTGAAGGCCAGGTAAAGCGCCTGCTGGACCATTGCGGCTTGCCCTTTGAGCCAGCCTGCCTGGATTTCCATAAGACCGACCGCGCCGTGCGCACTGCCAGTTCTGAACAGGTGCGCCAGCCGATCAACACGAAAGGACTCGACGCATGGAAGAAATTCCAGCCTCATCTCCAAACATTGGAAGAGGCTCTTGGGCCGAGCCTTTCGCTAGCGGAGTGAATGAACGATGAGCCGCCGCTCCGATGACGCCCTCGTCGCGATCCGCAGGATACAGAGACGGATCGAGATCGACACGAGGAAACTCGCCCAGGCTGCGGGGCTGACACCCTCACAGCTTCTGGTGTTGCAGATCCTCGACGAACGCGGCGAAACGTCAATTGGCGATATCGTCAAGTCGACCCAGCTCAGCAACGCCACGATTACGGGACTGGTGGACAAGATGGTCGCGCGCGATCTTGTTAGCCGCCGGCGCTGTGAGGAAGATCGCCGCCGGGTTTGGTTGTCCCTGCTTCCTGCGGGAAAACAGGCGTTGAAAGACGCCCCCTATTTCCTGCAGGAAAACTTCCAGCAGCGGTTTGACGCCGCCGAGGACTGGGAGCAGGCCATGCTGGTGGCGGCGCTGGAGCGTGTGGCGAGCCTCCTGGATGCGGAAGCCCTCGACGTGGCGCCCATTCTTGCTGCCGGCGCAATCGATCAGAAGAGCCCTGCGAGCTGAACGGATCAGCCGCGAATGGGCCGTTTCCCGAGGGCCCGGAGCACGAGGTTACGGCACCCACGCAGGAAGGGATAGGTCGCATTGAGGAGGCGGCGACTGGTGAAGTGGCGCAACACAGGTGTTGTGGCGGCCAGGGCATTCATCGCCCAGACCGCCTCCCAGCCATGGTAGATGCGCCCGTCAAGCTCCACCACCATCCCGTCATCAATGTCATAGCCAAGCTCGGCGAAGCGTTGGACGGCCTCGGGGCGCGTTCGCGCATCAATCAGCTCCACCCCGCCGACGGCCCGCCGCAGCCGCGCAAGCTTCACATAGGACGTGCAGAAGGGGCACTCTCCGTCATAGTAAACGCGCATTGGCGCAAATTCAGACATTATACAAACCTAGCTCTCTGTGCAGGTTTTCAGCTGGGGCAGGGTGCCGCAATCACGTCTACACTTGCCCGGTCTGTGCGACAGCCGATCGCGGCGTCCACAGCACCACGACGGCCTTGGCCGCAGCGATCTCGCGCTCGATCGTCTCGTCCCAGCTGGTGTGTGGGTCGATGCGCTCATCGTACCAGACCGAGAAACCGGCTTCCTTGAGGGCGTGGATGGTGTCCTCGGCGAGGTGCTTGTCTTCGCGCTTGTAAGAGATGAAGATATCGGCCATGGCTCTTTCCAAAGGGCATCCTTTCACGGCGTTAATACGCTGGCTCTCTCCTTGGCAAAGACTTTCTCAAGGGTGTCAGGGCTTGCCACTTGCAAACATCTGCCTCGACCGCTCATATGCCGCGCAATGAGGACCACAGAAGAGGACCAGACATGCGCAAGCTTTTTGCAGGCACTGGACTGCTCGCCCTGACCTTGGCCGGATGCGCCAGTACAACGGGAACGGAAGACCTCGCGCCGGCCATTGCGCCCGAAGCCCCGCCTGCGGCGCAAGCATCCGAGGCGCCAGACACCGGAGACACCATGAATGCTAAAGCCAGCGCCGAGGATCCGTTCCTGTGGCTGGAAGAGGTCGAGGGCGAGGAGGCGCTTGCCTGGGTGCGCGGCCAGAACGAGCGCTCGCTGGCGATCCTTGAGTCCCACCCGAAATACGAGGGCTACCTGCAAGCGGCCACCGAGATCGCCACCTCGAACGAGCGCATCCCCTATGCCAGCGTGCGCGATGGCATGGCCTACAATTTCTGGCAGGACGAGACCAATGTGCGCGGCCTCTGGCGCCGCACGTCCATGGACAGCTACCGCACCGCCAGCCCGGAATGGGAGACCATTCTCGATTTCGACGCCCTGGCAGAGGCCGAAGACGCCAACTGGGTGTTCAAGGGCTCCAACTGCCTCGACATGGATGATGGCGGAGCCAATGTCTGCATGATCTCGCTGTCGAATGGCGGCAAGGACGCCGTTGAGACCCGCGAGTTCGACCTGGAGACCAGATCCTTCGTCGAAGGCGGTTTCACAACGCCGGAGGCCAAGCAGGGCCTGGCCTGGGTCGACCGTGACACCATGCTGGTGGGCACCGACTGGGGCGGCGACGGCTCGACTCTGACGGAGTCCGGCTACCCGTTCGTCGTCAAGCGCTGGACCCGTGGCACCCCGCTGGAGAGTGCGCAGACCCTCTACACTGGCGACAGGACCGATGTGGGCGTCTGGCCCTTCACCCTCGAAATGGATGATGGCACACGCCTGCAGGGCGCGGTCGAGGCCGATACTTTCTTCACATCGAAATACTGGTACTTCCCGGCCGATGGCAGCGATCCTGTCCAGTGGCCCATTCCGCCCAAATCCACGCCCCAGGGCATCTTCGCCGGCAAGCTCCTCGTCACCCTCGAGCAGGACTGGGCGCCGGAAAACCGCGGCAGCTTCAATTCCGGCGACCTCGTTGCCTTTGACGTGCAGGAATTCCTGGGCACGGGCGAGTTGCCCCGCGTCAGCCTCGTCTTCCGCCCCAGCGAGAAGCAGGCCATTCGCGGCGTGTCCATCTCGAAGGAGACCGCGCTGATTTCCATCAACGACACCGTGGTGGGCAAGGTCCTGCGCCTGGACGCCACCGATAATGGCTGGCGCACCAGCTCGGTCGCGCTTCCTGGGCCCGGCCAGTCAGGCGTGGCCTTTGCCAGCAAGGATGAAGGCGAGGTGTTCCTGAACTATGAGGGCTTCCTGACCCCGGATTCCCTCCTGGAGTGGAACAGCGAGACCGGCGAGACCACCACGCTGAAATCCCTGCCGGCCAAGTTCGACGCCGAGGGCCTCGTGGTCGAGCAGAAATTCGCCACTTCCGCCGACGGCACGGAGATACCCTACTTCGTCGTGCGCGCAGCAGGCACGGTGATGGACGGCTCCACCCCGACACTGCTCTATGGCTATGGCGGTTTCCAGGTCACGCTGAACCCCTCCTACAGCGCCACCGTGGGTCGGCTCTGGCTGGAGGAGGGCGGGGCCTATGTCCTCGCCAACATCCGCGGCGGCGGCGAGTTTGGCCCCGAATGGCACCAGGCGGGCCTGAAGCTGAACCGCCAGCGCATCTATGACGATTTCATCGCCGTGGGCGAGGACATCATCGAAAGCGGCCTGACCACGCCGGACAAGCTCGGCATCATGGGCGGCTCGAATGGCGGCCTGCTCATGGGCGTGATGCTGAACCAGCGCCCGGACCTCTGGAACGCGGTTGTCGTACAGGTCCCGCTGCTGGACATGATGCGCTACCACCTCCTTCTGGCCGGGGCATCCTGGGTCGATGAATACGGCTCTCCGGACGTGCCCGAGGAACGCGCCTTCCTCGAGACGATCTCGCCCTATCAGAACTTCGATGCGGGCAAGGATTATCCCACCCCCTTCTTCGTCACCTCCACCAAGGATGACCGGGTCCATCCCGGCCACGCCCGGAAGATGGCGGCAAAGTTCGAGGAGGCGGGCCTGCCCTTCTATTATTTCGAGAACATTGATGGCGGCCACTCGGCGGCGGCCAACCAGGTTGAGCGCGCGCGCCGCTCAGCCCTGGAATACGCCTATCTCACCAAGCGCCTGATGGACGGCGGGTAGGCCCGTTCGCCACGGTACAATCAGGTGCCCTTGTCTGTACCGAAATTGACTGCCGTCCAGGCAAGGATCTCTGGTAAACGTCCCAGGCGCGCTTGGCCCTGTGGATCGATCAGGATGGCTTGTTTGCAGGCCAGGGTTTGACCAGTGCCGGGGGTGGGCTTGGCTTGAACTCGTTCTCGGCAAGCGCGGCGAGGGCACGGTTGCGGTCGCCCTCTGTGAAGGTGCCCGTGGTCAGGCAGAACTCAACGAAGTTTCCATTCGGATCGTGGGTGTAGACCGAGTGGCACCAATTGTGGTCGATCTCCAACACATCCAGTCCGGCCGCGTTCCAGCGTTCGCGCCATTCTGCCAGTTCAGCCGTTGAATGGGCCTTGAATGAGATGTGGTTGGTGCCGGCGGGCAATTTGGCCGCCTTGTTGAGGTCAAACTCATGCTGGGCCTGTGTAGGTGTGTCGTGCAGTTCCCAGAAGGCGATGAAACGGCTGTCATCGCCGTCCATGCGGTAGAAGAAATGCTTGCCCCATCCGCCCTCGCGGATCGGCGCGATCTCCACCTTCACAAGCTCAAACCCCATCACGCCCTCATAGAAGTCGTGGGTCGCAGCCATGTTCTTTGTCGCCAGCGCCAAGTGATGATAGCCCATTAGTCGTCTCCCTTCTCGTCCACCATGCCCATCACGTCGCCCGCCTCGCCGGGCGAAGCGATCTCGACCACACGCTCGTCCACATCATCATATTCAAGCCGCAGCGCCCGGCTCATCACCGCATGCATCATGTAGGTGCAGGTGATGTAGGTCAGCTCCAGGATTTCCTCATCCGACAGCGCCGCCTTCAGCGCAGCGAACACGCCATCGGGCACCCGGCCGCGCTCCAGCACCAGCGCGTCTGTATAGGCCAACACGGCGCGCTCGACAGGGCTGTAGCAGTCAGCCGTCTGCCAGTGGGGGATGGCGGCGATTTGCGCCTCGCTCAGGCCGACATCGCGCGAGGCCTTGCAGTGCTGGGAGAACACGAATTGCGACCCCACGGCATAACCTGCCCGTGTCTGGCCGAGCTCGCGCAGCTTCGGGTCGATCTTTCTGTCCGGAGAGCGATAGAAGCGGAAGCCTTCGGTGGTGTGGTGGAAAGCGTCCGGCACGATGTTGAACACGGTCCACCAGTTGCCCGGCGTGCCCGTGGGGGTGCCCTTTGCCGTGAGCGGGTCTGCGCCCTCGCCGAACAGCATGTCGAAGATGCGGTCGGCATAGGCATTGCCCGCCTCCCGGCCTGCCTGTTTCAGCCTTGGCATGGCGTGTCCTCCTCTCGCGCACTCACGGCGCCTCCCGCAAAGTGTAGCAAAACCGGGCCCAAGGGCCAGCCTTCCCCTAGGTCGCCGCTTGATCCTTCCGGTAAATGCGCAATCCTGCCTGCAACGAAACAGGAGGAACACCCATGGCAGAGGCCTACATCATCGACGCTTGCCGCACGCCGCGCGGCATCGGAAAACAGGGCAAGGGCGCGCTCGCCCACCTGCACCCCCAGCATCTTGGCGCCACGGTGCTCGGCGCCCTGCGCGACCGCAACGACCTCAACACCGCCGAGGTGGACGACATCATCTGGGGCACCTCGTCCCAACGGGGGGCACAGGGTGCAGACCTTGGCCGCATGGCCGCCCTCGATGCGGGTTATGACATCAAGGCGTCGGGCGTGACGCTGGACCGGTTCTGCGGCTCGGGCATCACATCTGTGAACCTCGCCGCCGCGCAGGTCATGTCGGGCATGGAAGATGTGGTCATCGCCGGCGGCACGGAGATGATGAGCTACACCTCAGCCACGGCTGATCCCAAGGTGCCGCCCATGATCGACAGCGGAAACCTGCACTTGCGAGAGATGCATCCCCAGTCGCAGCAGGGCGTGTGCGCCGACGCCATCGCCACGCTGGAGGGGATCGACCGCGAGGCGGTTGACCAGCTCGCTGTGACCAGCCAGCAGCGCGCCGCCCGCGCCATTGGTGAAGGCCGGTTCGACAAGTCGCTGGTGGCCGTCCACAATCGCGATGGCTCGCTTGCACTCGACCGGGAGGAGTTTCCCCGCCCGCAGACCACGATGGAGAGCCTCTCTGGCCTGAAGACCGTGTTCGACATGTGGGCCGGCATACCGGTGGACGAGCAGGGCACCACCTATGGCGCGCTGATCACGCAGAAATACCCAGAGCTCAATGACGGGTTCAACCATGTCCACCATGCGGGCAATTCCTCCGGCGTCGTCGATGGCGCTGCCGCGCTCCTGCTCGCCTCAGAAGCGGCCATCGCGAAGAATGGCTGGACACCGCGCGCCAGGATCGTGGCCACGGCAAACATGGGCGACTGCCCGACGCTGATGCTGAACGCACCCGTGCCCGCGGCCAGGAAGGTGCTCGATAAGGCCGGCATGACCGTGGACGATATCGACCTCTTCGAGATCAATGAGGCCTTCGCCGTGGTCGCCGAGAAGTTCATCCGCGACCTGAACCTTGACCGCGAGAAGGTGAACGTGAATGGCGGAGCGATGGCCCTCGGCCACCCCATTGGCGCAACGGGCTCCATCCTGATCGGCACGATCCTCGACGAGCTGGAACGCCAGGACAAAAAGCGCGGTCTCGTCACCATGTGCGCTGCCGGCGGCATGGCCCCGGCGATCATAATAGAGCGGACCTGAGCGGTTCTGCCGCTTGCGTGTGTAACGGCCTGGCTCTAACTCCGCGTCACGGTCAACACCGCAAGGGGCAATGACATGGCGAGCATGAAATCCAATCCCGGGAACTATTTCGAAGACTTCGATATCGGCCGGGAACTGGTCCACGCCACGCCCCTCACGGTCAGCCAGGGTGATATATCAATGTACCGGGCCCTCACAGGGGCCCGGCACGCCATGTACAGCGCCGAGACCTTTGCGCGGGCAAACGGGTTTGATCGCATGCCGGTCGATCCGCTGCTCGCCTTCCATGTCGTGTTCGGCAAGACCGTGCCCGACATCTCCCTGAACGCGGTGGCGAACCTGGGTTATGCTGAGGGGCGATTTCCCATCGGGGTTTATCCGGGAGACACGTTGCGTGCGGTCAGCGAGGTGATCGGGCGCAAGGAGAACTCCAGCGGCAAGACGGGCGTGGTCTGGGTGCGCACCCGCGGCCTGAACCAGAAGGATGAGGAAGTGATGAGCTATGTGCGCTGGGTCATGGTGCACAAGCGCGATGCAGCTTCACCGCCACCGGATGCTGTCATCCCCGAATTGCAGCCCTTCGTGCCCGGCGAGTCCCTCAGTTCAAGCTGGTCCTATGCCAATTGGGATGACGATCTGGCCGGCAGCGCGCACCGCTATGAGGACTATGAGGTGGGCGAGAAGGTCGACCATGTGGACGGCATGACCGTGGAGGAGGCCGAGCACCAGATCGCCACGCGGTTCTACCAGAACACGGCCAAGGTGCATTTTGACGCCTTCGCGATGAATGACAGCCGGTTCGGCAAGAGGCTCATCTATGGCGGGGTGGTGATCTCCATCGCCCGCGCGCTCTCATTCAACGGTCTCGCCAATGCCGCGGAGATGATGGCCATCAATGCCGGCACCCATGCTGGCCCACTGTTTGCCGGTGACACGGTCTATGCCTGGAGCGAGGTGCTCGACAAGGTGGAGCTCAGTGAAACGGTCGGTGCCCTGCGCCTGCGGCTTGTGGCGGCCAAGGACCAGGACATCAGCATATTCCCCTTGAGGGATGACGAGGGCAAGTACGTGCCCGGCATCCTCCTCGATTTCGACTATTGGGCCGCGATTCCGCGTCGCTGAGGTCAGCTCGCTGCGCCGTCGCGGCACAGAACGAACTCCCCCATGGATGCCAGCCCGCACATGTCCTGCCTGTGACGCGCTTCCAGAGTGTCGAACAGGGTGTTTGCCCCTGCAACCAGGTCGGCTTCAATCTCCCGGCGCTGTTTGGCCAGCATGGCGTTCAGGTCGGCCTCGAACTGCTCGCCGTTGAAAGCCTCGTCCACCTCGACGATGACCTTGTCAGTGGCCACCCAGCCGACCACGGCGCCGCCAACGGCCAGGACGGGGCTGCACACCACCGCAAAGGGGCCACACGCCAGGCCGACCGTCCCGCCTGATGTGGCACCGGCGCCGGCCGCTGCGCCGCGCCCGACCGTGCGCGCGCCGGCCTTGACCAGGGTCGCCCTGGCGATCCGCTCGGCCACTTCCCTGACGACGAGGGAGCCTGCAATGGCCGCTGTCGCACGCCCGGCCAGGGCGGCCGGTGAATAGCGGTCTTCGAGGTCGGCCTTGGCGATGGTGATCGTCTCGCTGACAAGCCCTGCTTCTTCGCTGTCAAAGGCGAAATTGCTTTCCAGTCTTTCCGACAAGGTCTGTGCGAGCAGGCCAAGGCGAGCGGCCTGGTCCTCCGACAGCCGGGCCATCTGGTCTTCAAGGGCGGCATTGAACCCGGACTCCGCAAACAGTTTCCTCTGGAGCGTGCCCTCCGTCGCGCCGGTCAGGGCGACGAGTTCCGTGTACTGCCCGATGACCGTATAGTGGGCGCGCCGGGCATCGCCGATGCTGGCGAAGGCCGGGGCAAAGGCCCGGTCAAGGGCACCGGAGATCAGGGTTTCGGTGTCGGCCCGCGCCGCATCGAAATCACCCGAGACAAGCCGGAAATGCTCAGGCAGGCGAGCTTCAAATTCATCATAGAAATGGGCGGCCACCGAGATGGAGCCGTCCGGGGCCACGTCCAGCTTGGCAAAATCCCGCTGCTGGTGATAGGCCGCGCCCGCACCGGCAGCCATTGCCGCTGCCAAAAGGCAGATTGCGATTGTGCGCTTGTTGGTCATCGGGATTGTCCCCCAAGTCTGAAAAGATCAATAAGCCGCAATGCCATCCGGGTATAGCCCGCCACGGCTAGGCCGCCGCTGAGCAGGTAGGGCAGCCAGAGCGCTGTGTTCAGCAGGCCCGCAGGCACAAAGGGCGAAAGCGATTTCAGTGTCCACAGCCCGATCGCTTCGGCTTCGGCCTGCAGGCGCACCGCCGCTCCAATATCAGGGCACAGACAGACCACATCGGGCCTCGCCGTTTGCAGCGCGTCCTGGAGGCTCGTCGCTGTGACTGCCTCGGGCGGCGGTGAGATCCAGGCCAGGTAACCCAGCGCGCCCAGGCCGACCAGCGTGTTCAACCCAACCGTCCAGTGCCGCGCCAGTATGGCGGCAAACCGTTCCTTAACACGCCAGGACCGGGAAAAACGAAGAAACAGGGCATACAGCAGGACAATCAGCACGGCGTTGCCCAACAGGAGATGGACCCGAAGCGGGTTCCAGTTGGCCACGGTGGTGAACAGTGCCAGTGTGAAGAGAACCGCAGAAAAGAGTGAAAGTATGGCGATCCTCACCGATGCGCGTGCAAAGGCGTGCAGGATGCCGCCGGGATGGAAATAGCCATCGGCAATGACGTCCCTGTGGGCCTGTTGGTCCGCGCGGGCATAGTCAAAGAGGAAAACCGCACCGAGTGCAGGCAAAAGCAGGGCGAGACAGGAGCCGGTGTAGAACTGGCTCCATCCGTAGATGATGGCAGGCGCTAGAAAGCCGCCGAGAATGAATGCTATATGCCTCATATGCCTCCCCGGGCCCACCGCGACACCTCGCAAGGGCCAATTCCATCATACTGAATATTACCATTGCGAAACTGAACGAGTGCTGATTGCATCCATCTCAATTTGGTCACATCCAGAGGTATTGGCGCGCCAGGCATCTAGTCAAAACCGTGAGGATGCGCCAAATGCCAGCCATGAGCGGTTATCCTCCATTTGACGGGCTTGCAGAGACGGCAGCGGCCCTTGTGGTCATCCTTTCCGCCATTGTCAGCCTGATCGGCTCGTCTTCGCGCTGGCGAGCGGTCAGTCTCGGCCTGGCTGGTCCCCAGGATTTGTGCGAGCTGACCGGGATCATTGATCCCAGCCAGCTGCAGGACACCTTCGGTCCGCCTGACATGGGACGGATCTGGCGCACGGTTACCGAGGCTGAAGTCAAGGCCGCGCGCCGCCCGCTGGGCCACCTGATGAGCAATTCGGCTGTCGACTGGGCCTGTATCGGCGTTGCGATGGGCTCATTTTTCGTTTCACATCCCCTGATCAACCTGGCCCTGCTGACAGCACTGGCCGCGCAGGTTTCAAGCTGGGTGATCGCTGCGAGGCTTCCGAAATGAGTTCACAACGCCTTGGACAGACCATGCGCGTCTGGAAGATGAATGGGGCGGGAAATGCCTTTGCCGTCTTTGACGCCCGTTCAGCTCCCTTTTCTCCGACGCCGGCGCAGGTGATGGAAATCGCGCGCCTGTTCCAAGCCGACCAGGTCATCGCCATTGAGCGCGATGCCGAAAAGGACGCCTTCATGCGGATCTGGAACGCCGATGGCAGCGAAGTTTCGGCCTGCGGAAATGCGACGCGATGTGTGGGCCAGCTCATACTCGCCGAAAGTGGCCGTGAACGCGTGCGCATCCGCACCGATGCCGACACGCTGGTGGCGAGCCTGGCCGGTGGAGGCCTCATCACAGTGGACATGGGCTCCCCGCTCCTTAGCTGGGAAGACATTCCCCTGGCCGAGAAGATGGATGTGCGCGGAGTGGACGTGAAAATCGGCCCGATGGATTCGCCCTATCTCGCCCGTCCTGCCGTTGTCTCGATGGGCAATCCCCATGCGGTTTTCTTCGTTGATGAAGTGGAAGCCTATGACATCCCGGCCCTCGGCCCCCTCGTTGAGTGGCATCCGGTCTTTCCTGAAGGGACAAATGTCGGTTTTGCGCAGGTGATTGACAGGGAGACGATCCGGCTCAGGGTCTGGGAACGCGGTGCGGGCCTCACCAAGGCCTGCGGAACCGGTGCCTGCGCAGCGCTTGTCTGTGCGGCCCGGGCGAAGAAAACAGGTCGCAAGGCGCGACTGATCCTCGATGGCGGTGACCTCACCATCGAATGGCGCGAATCCGATGACCATGTCCTGATGACTGGCCCCGTGGAGTTGGAGCGGACCCTGGACGTCGACGTCTAGGCATGCGGCCCTCGCCGTCGGCCGGCTCTACCCGGCCCCATTGATCCGCGGTGAATATTGCGCTGCTATGTTCTTAAAGACAGACCTACAAGGCAAGACGACCATGGCAGGGGACGCGTGACGTGACCAATGACCGGCCAGAACTGGAAAAGCGCGCCCTTGAGCTTCTGGAAGCGGCCTATGAGCTGCGCTCCGGGGACCGCTTGTCGTGGCTGAGGCAACAAACAGCTGGCGCTCCGGACCTCCAAGCCCGCACGCTTGAACTGATCAAAGCTGACAGCCTGATCGGCACCGTCTTTCGCACCGGGGGCGCGAGCGCTGAATTCAGTGAAAGCGCTGAAGCCAATGCACCTGAACGTGCTGGTTCGTATCGCATCACCGGGGCCATCGGGCAGGGCGGCATGGGTGCGGTTTACCTTGCTGAGCGCGACCAGGGCGACTTCGACCATCAGGTGGCGATCAAGGTGGTGCATCCAGGCGCACTGTCAGACATGCTGGCCGAACGGTTTGCCCGCGAACGGCAAATCCTTGCTTCCCTGAACCACCCTAACATCGCGCGCCTTTATGATGGGGGATCGATGGATGACGGATCACCCTTCTTGGTCATGGAGTATGTCAAGGGCACGCCAATCCTGGAGTGGGCCCGGCGACAGGGCGCTGACCTGCATGACTGCCTGCGCCTGTTCACTGAAGTCTGCGGCGCCGTGGAGTACGCCCATCAGAATCTCATCATCCACCGGGACATATCACCGTCAAACATACTCGTAACAGACGACGGCGAAGCGAAACTCATCGATTTCGGTATCGCCAGGCAGCACTCTGAGACGGCTCCACAGAGCCAACCCAATCTGGACAGTCGGAGCTATACGCCTGGATATTCGGCGCCCGAGCGCATGGCGGGCGCGGAGTCCAACACTCTGACGGATATCTATTCCCTCGGCATACTGCTGCGTGACCTCTTGGAGGACCAGTCGCCGCCCGCCGATATCCGGGCCATCATGGACCAGGCAGCTGCCGTCGATCCTGGCGAGCGATATGCATCGGCGGGCCTCCTGATCAGTGACATCGACCGTTTCCTGAATGGCTATACGGTTGGCGCCTACAATGGCGGCACGCGCTACCAGCTCGGCAAGTATCTCAAGCGTCGTCGCTGGATGGTGCTGGCGGGGACGCTCGCGATTTCTGCACTGGTCCTGGCACTGGGGGTAACGCGTGTTCAGTATGAGCGAGCCGAGGCGGCCCGCGAGCGAGCGGATGCGCGTTTCGAGCAGGCGCGCTCCCTCAGTCGTGAACTCGTTTTCGATGTGTATGATTCCTTTGCTGAAATCTCCGGAACGCTGGAACCACGCGGAGAGCTGGCTGACCTGGTGCGCACCTATGTCAGCGAACTGGCTGGCGATCCCGAAGCGCCCGATGACGTGCTCATGGACGTGGCCGTCATGAGCGCGCGGCTTGGCGACCTGTACGGAGGCCTCGGCTTGCCGAATCTCGGCGATACGGACAAGTCCTGGGACGCCTTGCGGGACGCCGAGACCGCC
>CAZVES010000051.1:0-16640 GCA_964625835.1 uncultured Hyphomonadaceae bacterium | reverse complement strand
GCCCAGCGCATGCCGAAATCGGGCTTCCACTGCATCTTCACATGTCCGCCGGTGACCGGAAGGGTCACGTCGGTGCCGTCCTCATCCTCGAAGGTGATCTCGCCCCCGGCCGCATCGACCTTCTTCATCGGCACATAGAGCACGCGGCCCGTGCTCGGCGAGATGGGCAGGAAGGGCGAATAGGTCGCCTGCCGTTCCGCGCCCAGTGTTGGCAGCATCACGTCCATGATCTCGTCGAACTTTTCCAACGCCCGCAGGAGCGTGGGGTCGAACGTGCCGTCCCTGTAGCAGTCGGTCGCCGAGAGGAATTCGTATTCGAACCCGAAACTGTCGAGGAACGCGCACAGGCGCGCGCCCATGTGCGCGCCATAGCTGTCATGCGTGCCGAACGGGTCAGGCACCGCCGTCAGTGGCTTTTGCAGCCAGGGCTCCAGCGTTTCGGGATTGGGAACGGTGGGCGGCACCTTGCGCATCCCGTCCATGTCATCGGAGACGCAGATGAGGCGCGTGGGGATTTCGCCGCCCGTCACCACCTCGAAGGCGTGGCGTACCATGGTCGTGCGCACCACTTCGCCGAACGTGCCGATATGCGGCAGGCCCGAGGGGCCATAGCCGGTCTCGAAGATCACTGGCTTTCCGGCTTCGCGCTGGCCGGCCTTTTCCATCTGGTTGACGCGCGCCTTCAGCTTGCGCGCCAGCTCGAAGGGCCAGGCTTTTGCGTCTTCGGCGAGGGCGGCAAGGTCGGTCATGGGACGGGCGGTTCTTTCTGAATGTTCGGGGCTGGAGGGGCGTAGATAGGGCGCGGGCCGGGGTCAAGCGAGCCAGAGAACAGCGGGTGTGTTAGAAAAACCACCTGTCGAAATCGTCGACTATCTGTCATTCAGTATTCTTAATGGCCTGGTCGGCCGCAATATTATTTCAGGGCGGGTCCGCCTTAACCATGATGATCCAGCTCGCGGTGTCGGCTGTTTTCTACGACTGGAAGCCATGGGCTCAGCGGGCCGCCTTGAGAGCGCCTTCCGCATCGCGCGCGTGTTCGGTGTGGGCCTCGAAGACGTTTTCGGCTGGGAGGGCGAATAGGGACAATTCCCTGGTTGACAACAATTCTCATTTGCGGCTCTATCTGCGAACGATGATCATTTGCGTTTGCCGCCGTCTGAATGAGAAAGCCGTACGTGAGGCCGTTCGCGCTGGTGCCGGGTCGCCAAAGGCCGTCCACGCCCACCATGGTTGCCAGTTCAATTGCGGCAAATGCAAGTCGGCCATGGCCGAAGTCGTTGCCTGCGAACAGCGCCAGATGACCTCAGGGGTCGCCGCCATCGCTGCGGAATAGGGCGGGAAAAGCTGCAACTGCATTGCAACCGCATATCATTCTGTTTTTATTGGATATTTCTTGCCGCTCCGTGGGAGTCGGCCTACGTCCGGCCCAGTGAGCGAATCCCTAAGGAGACTGGCCATGAAGGGCGATCCGGAAATCATTGAATATCTCAACCGCGCGCTGAAGAACGAACTGACCGCTATCAACCAGTATTTCCTGCATTCCCGGATGCTGAAGGACTGGGGCGTCTCGATTCTCGCCGACTATGAATACAAGGAATCCATCGAGGAGATGGAGCACGCCGACTGGCTGATCGAGCGGATCCTTTTCCTCGGCGGCTTGCCGAACCTCCAGGATCTCGGCCGGCTGCGCATCGGCGAAAGCGTGCAGGAAATTCTCGAATGCGACCTGGCGCTCGAGCATGATGCCATCCCGCTCCTGCGCGATGCCATGGAAGCCAGCGAAAAGAAGCGCGACTATGTCTCCCGCGACTTGTTCGGGCGCATCCTCACCAATGAGGAAGAGCATCTCGACTATCTTGAGACCCAGTTCGATCTGATCGAACGGATCGGCATCGAGCGCTACACCACGCTCCAGTCCGCCCCGAACGGCAGCCAAGCGCGGGACTAGGGCAGATCCCGACCAAATTTCGCCAATTGGCGGGATGACTTTTGTGTCCAAGGCAGGAGCATGCCGGGAGGATTGCGACGCAGCCAGGGCGCAAAAAGCAGCCCCGTGTCTCGACAGTTTTTATCAACCAAATCAGTATTTTATGTGGATGGACGGATGCCACCACCTGTCTTTTCCGCCAGGGTCGGCGTTGCGTGCCGGTCCGACGATGCTCGCATCGCCAGATGACACGCTCCTCGCCCTGACGAAAAATCCAAGCGGCCAGGTGGTGCAATTCGGCTCGAAAACGCTCTATGTGTTGCTTAACGCAACGGGCGACCAGCCCACACTCCGCTGATAATGAAATCCGACCGATGACCGATGAGAGACCCAAAGCACGGACCCCGCGGGGCTTTGAAGACCGACTTGGAAACGAGGTCGCCTCGGAAGCCGAACTGGTCCGCCTGGTGTCCGAGGTCTATGAAAGCTGGGGCTTCCAGCAGCTTGAAACACCCGCATTCGAGTACACCGACGCCCTCGGCAAGTTCCTTCCCGACAAGGATCGTCCGAATGACGGTGTGTTCTCCCTCAGGGATGATGACGACCAGTGGATGTCGCTGCGCTACGACCTGACCGCGCCGCTGGCCCGATACATTGCGCAGACCAAGCAGGGCCTTCCCAAGCCCTTCCGGCGCTGGCAGGCCGGCCCGGTCTGGCGCAATGAAAAACCCGGGCCAGGCCGGTTTCGCCAGTTCACCCAGTGCGATGCCGACTCCGTGGGCGTACCGGGCCCCGCCGCCGATGCGGAAATCGTCATGGTCGCCTGCGATGCGCTGGAAGCTGTCGGCGTGCCGCGCGGCAACTACCAACTCGCGATCAACACGCGAAGGGCCCTCAGCGCCGTGCTCGCCTCCCTGTCGACCGCCGGCTCGTCGAGCGTTGCCGACCAGGAGGGGATCATCCTCAGGGCCATCGACAAACTCGACCGCCTGGGCGTTGACGGTGTCACCGCCCTTCTGGGCGAGGGACGGCTGGACGAATCCGGAGACTATACCGAAGGGGCGAGGCTGGACGCCGCATCCATAGGCAAGGTCGTCGCGTTCATTGAAGCGCGCGGCGAGGATGGCGACGCCACGCTGGCGGCGCTGGAACGGGTCATCGGGGCCACCGAAGCCGGCCGCGAGGCGCTGGCGGAAATCGGTGAAATCATCACGGTGCTGGAGCGTTGCGGATACGGCCCGGATCGGGCCATGGTCGATCCGTCCATCGTGCGCGGGCTCGATTACTACACAGGCCCGGTTTTCGAGGCCCAGCTGAATATGCAGACTCCGGACGGAAAACCAGTGGCCTTCGGCTCGGTCGGTGGCGGGGGTCGCTATGACGACCTGGTGGCCCGTTTCACCGGCGAGCGCGTGCCCGCAACCGGCTTTTCGATCGGTGTTAGCCGGCTCATCGCGGCCCTGGAGGCAGCCGGGCGTCCTCTCCTGCCGGGCCATTCAGGCCCGGTCCTGGTGCTCGCCTTCGATCGCGAGAACATGGCCGATTATTTCGAACTGGCCGCGCGGGTCCGCTCGACCGGCGCGAGAACAGAGGTCTATCTTGGCGCCAGCGGCCTGCGCGCACAGATGAAGTATGCCGACCGCCGCGGATCACAGCTTGCTGTCCTTTATGGCGCTGACGAAAAGGAGAAGGGGGTCGTCAACCTGAAGGATCTGCGGGTCGGCGCGGAACAGGCCAGCCAGATTACGGACAATGAGACCTGGCGGGAATTGCGCCCCGGGCAGTTCGAAGTCCCGATTGAGAAGCTCGAGGACGCGGTGCGCTCCGTGCTCGGCCTGGATGCGGCGTAATGGGACAACTCTACGGTGACAAGGGGGTCGAGGCCATTGCCGCGGCGATCCGCGAGCAGTTCGCAAGGCTGGGCGCGGTGGAAGCCAGAACGTCCGTGGTGCAGTCACAGGCCGACTATGTGGAGTTCCTTGGCGAGCCCTACCGGGACAAGCTGGTCGAGTATGATGCGGGCTCTGGCGCGGAACTTTGCCTGCGTCCGGACCTGACCCTGGCGGTGGCGCTGGACGTCGCCGCAAGGCGGCTCAGTCCCGGCACCTATTTCTATGACGACATCGTGTTTCGCGGCGCACGCAAGCACACCCGGATCGGCAGACCGCCCGAACCGGTCCAGCGCCAGGTCGGTGTGGAGGTTTTCGGCTCCACCGACAGGGGCCGCGACGACCTGAACCTGCTCGTGAATGTGTGCACCGCCTTGGAGACGGTCGGCGTCGACGATTTCACCATCACATTCTCGAATGTGGGTTTGATCTTTGCGCTGATCGACACGTTTGATTGCCACGAAAACTGGAAGATCCAGCTCAAGCGCAGCTTTTCTGGCTTCATAGGCATCCATGATGTCCTCGACGCCTCGAATGAAAGGGCTCAGGCACCCTCCTCGCTTTCACTGGCCCTGGCCAATCTGCCCCGCGAGCAGGCCAGGAAGGCGGTGGCGGAAATCTTCACCATGACGGACCTCGTGGAGATCGGCTCGCGCTCGGTTGATGAGATAGCTGACCGGCTCGTGGAAAAAGCCCATGAGGCCCAGCAGCCGCTGTCCGCCGAAAGCGCGGAAATCCTTCTGGCGAGCCGGCAGGTTGACGACACCTACCACGCCGCCCTTGAAACGCTTGACGGCCTCCTCGCCGGAAGCGGCGACAGGGTGACCGGGTTTGTGGCGGAACTGCGCGCGCTGGGAGAGGGTTTGATCGGGCACGGCATCGACGCGGGCAGGCTCCGGATCGACACCGACCTGCCGCGCAGCCTGAGCTATTATGACGGCTTCATCTTCGAGGTGCACAGTGCTGACGGCCAGCGCTTCCTCGGCGGGGGCGGGCGCTATGACAGGTTGGTGCGCAGCTTGTCCAGGGGCGAGATGGATACGACCGCACTGGGCGCCATGCTGCGCCCTGACAGGATCAGCCAGGCGCTTTAGCACGCTCAAGGGCCGCAAAGGCCGCGACTATATCGTCAGCCTGCGTCGACCAGGCACAGACAAAACGGTAACCGCCGCCGGGCCAGGGATAGAATCGCCAGCCCGCCTCTGCGATCTTGTGGGCCAGGTCTTCGGGCAGGCGCGCAAACACCTCATTGCCCTGGACGGGCGCGATCAGCTCAACGCCATCAAGCCTTGCCAGGCGGCTGGCAAGATCAGCCGCCACGGTATTGGCATGGCGCGCCAGGTCCAGCCAGAGCCCGCCCTCAAGCAGCGCGTTGCCCTGGGCCGAGAGGTATCGCAGCTTGGGCGGCATGTGGCCCGACCGCTTGGCCCGGGCGCGAAGATTGGCCAGGTCCGCCGCCGACGGCCCGAACAGGATGATGATCTCACAGCCCATGGCTCCGGTCTTGGTCAGGCCAAGGGTGAGGACATCGACCCCGGCCCGCCAGGTCATCTCTGCCGGAGAGGCGTCGAGACTGACAAGCGCATTGGCCAGGCGCGCGCCATCCAGGTGCACTTTCAGGCCGCTATCATGGGCCAGCCTTGCCAGCTCGGCGATCTCGCCGGGAGCATAAGCGGTTCCCCATTCGGTGAGGTTCGTCAGTGACAGGACGGCTGGCGGAACCGCGTGCACAAAGCCGGGATCGATCTGCGACAAGGTCTCGGCGAGGGTTTCAGGGGGCACCCTGCCATGATCGCCCGGCAGGGTGGCAAGCTTTGCACCGCCGCTGAAGAATTCCGGCGCACCGCGCTCGTCCTGCTCGATATGGGCGTCGTGGTGACACAGGATCGAATGGGTGGACGGGCAGAGGCAGGAAAGGGCCAGCGCATTGGCCGCCGTCCCCGAGGCGGTTGGCCAGATGGCGATATCATCGGTTTCAAACAGCGCCTTCAGGCGCGCTTCAAGGGCCAGGGTCTCGCTGTCTGCGCCATAGCTGGCCGCCTGGCCGGCATTCGCCCGCGCCAGCGCGTCGAGGACGGCAGGATGGGCCGGTGCAGACGTGTCGGAAGAAAAGTCCATCAGGCGTCAAGGTCTGGCGTCTGCCAGAGCAGGTGCTGCCCGCCATCGGAGGCGATCATCTGGCCGGTCACGGAGTTTGCATCAATGAGATACATCAGGGCCTTGATGATTTCATCCGGATTGGAGCCCTCGCCGGTGAGTGTGGCGCGCTTTTCAGCGGCGAAATCCTCATCGCTCTGGTGGACGCTTTTTAGCGTTGGTCCAGGACCGATGGCGTTCACGCGGATCTGGGGTGCCAGCGCCTGCGCCATGGTGCGGGTGGCCGTCCAGAGGGCCTGCTTGGACAACATGTATGTGAAGAATTGCGGGTTCAGTTTCCAGACCCTCTGGTCGATCAGGTTCACGACGAGGCCGCGCGCGCCGGCCGGAAAGTCCTTTGCAAACGCCTGGGTCAGGGCAATCGGCGCGCGGGCATTGGTGTCGAAATGATAGTCCCAGTCGCGCGCAGTGTGGGTGGCCAGCGTGTCCTCGGCAAAGGTGGACGCGGAATTCACCAGCAAGGTGAGACGCCCGCCGAGCTGACTGGCGGCCGTGTCGACCAGCCGGCCCGCCTCCCCATGGCCGGACAGGTCTGCCTGGACGCTGACGGCCCGTCCGCCACGCGCTTTGATGGCCTTGACCGTGTCGTCTGCACCCGCGGACGAGGAGTTGTAGTGAACCGCCACGCCCCAGCCCGCCTGGCCGAGGGCGATCGCCAGGGCCTGCCCGATACGGGCACCGGCGCCGGTGACAAGGGCTAAGCCTGCATTCATTTTTCAGACCCCGAAAATGGCGAGAATGTCCCAGCCCTGGGTGAGGCCCGCCAGGTAAAGGACATAGACCAGGAGCAGCAACACACCGGTCAGGCGGCCGATGCGTTGCCCGCTGAGGATGAAGAAGGCGATGGTGAGGCCGGCGGCAGCCATGGCCCAGTGGTCATAGGCGTGGAAAGAGCGTGTGACCTGCAAGGGCCCATCAGCGGTATTGGCAAACAATGCAACCAGCCCCCCCGCGCCCAGTATATTGAAAATGTTGGAGCCGAGAATGTTGCCCGCCAGCACAGCCCCGCGCCCTTTAAGCGTGGCCGCGATGCCGGCTCCGATCTCTGGCAGGCTTGTGCCGATGGCGATCAGTGTCAGCCCGATGATATACTCCGGAACACCCAATGATTGTGCGACACCGACACCGCCCTCGACAATCAGGTGTGCGCCCACGGGCAGTCCGATGATGCCGATCAGTATGTAGGCCGTGGTCCGCGGAAGACTGAGCCCCTCCTCATCATCTATGCCGACATCAATGCCCTTCGCCGCGTCCCGTGCCGTTGTCTGGAACGTGTAGACCGCATAGCCGACCAGCACCAGCAGGAACAGGACGCCGATGCCCGAATGCAGGGGCGTGATCGCACTGATGGCAATCCAGAGCGCAGTGGCCGCCAGCATCGCCGCCAGCGCCCTGCGCTCACCATAGGCCCCGAAAGCCAGGGGCGCGATAAGGGCAGGAAGCCCGAGGACCAGCCAGACATTGGCAATGTTGGACCCAACAATGTTTCCAAGGGAAATGGACGGCAGGCCCTTGATGGCCGCGTCGACAGCGACCACCATTTCGGGTGCAGACGTTCCGAAGCCGACAATGAAAATGCCCGCAACAAGCGGCGAGACGCCAAGCTTTTGCGCCGCGGAAACAGCGCCGGAAACAAGAAAATCGCCGGCAAAGGCCAGAAGCACCAAGCCGCCCACAAGGGCGGCAATCACGCTCAGTTCAGGCATGGAATGAGCCGGCTAGTCGATGCGCCGAAAGTCAATCAGGTTGAGAACGGCGAAAAGAGCCACGACGACCCCAATGGCGATCAGAGCGTACATAGGCGTTCCTTCCTTGGATTTGTTACAGGACCGACAGGCCATAGACGGCGTTGTTGCGTTTGGCCACACCAAACACGTTATACTTTCGGCTGAAATAGCCATCCCTACTGAAAAAACCAGTGTCGAACCCTGGCAGATTTCACCTGAATCTGCCCGAACCGGTCAATCGAAGGTTTCCCGCAGAGTTTCGGGGTGCTCTCGCGAGGCGCGCCAGTACCTCATTCCGGTCCAGACTGACAGGCCGGCCGAGATCCAGGCCAGCGTCACCGCAAACCTTTCTGCGAAGACGCCGATCCATGCCATTTCCACAGGCGAGATCACGCCATTGACCATTACGCCATGGCTGACCGATGCGATCAGGGGCAGCGCCAGCAGGAGGCCGATGGCCAGCATCTCAAGCCCGGTTTTCCATTTGGCCGCGGCCATGACGGGAAGCGCCAGGCCACCGCCAAGCCGCGCCCGCAGCCAGGTGATGTAACTGTCGCGTGTGATGATCACGGCCGCGGGGAACATCAGCCAGAGCGACCCCGAAGTGACAGAAATCGCCACCAGCACAAGGCCCACCAACAGCTTGTCAGCAATCGGGTCGAGCCAGGCACCGAACTCGGAGACGGCGTCCAGACTGCGCGCCATCATGCCGTCAAACAGGTCTGTCACGGCAGCGGCGAGGAAAGCCGCAAAGGCAAAGGCCGGCCAGAAAAGGAGATCGCCGGGCACAAGGTTTTCAAGCGCCGCCGGATATCCGGGGCTACCCGGAACAGGGCTGCCAGCCATCTGCCAGTCTATGACAGCGGCGTCGAGTTTGCGCGACAAGCGCTCGCCCGCAAACACCGCAGCGGCACACACCAGCGCCAGCAGGCAACGTGCGATCGTGAGCGCATTCGGGATCCACGACAGGGTCATCCAACTCAACTAGGTCGCCTGCGCCCCCTTGGGAACCAGCGAGCCGCCCGCAGCAGAACCATTACGGTTTCAGCTTGACCGAGAACGCTTATGTGAGTATCTACTCACTTATAGGCTTGGGAGTATTGGTTCCATGGAAATCGCCATTCTTGTTGCCATTTTGATTTTGGGATGGGTGATCGGGGCCCCCATTTTCGGCATTGTCGCCTTTCAAAAGGCCAATCGCCTCCAGCGCGCGCTGAATGATCTGCAGTCGCAGAAAGGCACCGAGGCCAGACCTGTCACATCGCCGGCAACAGGCCGTCGTGCCCGGCCTGAGGAACTTGCCCCACTTGCACAGGCACAGCCGTTTCCCGTCCCCAAGCCCGACCCGCAAGACGCGAAAACACCGCCGCAAGGCCGGAATCGCTCGGCCAGACACGAGGGCACCGAAAATGCGCCGGGCCGGGATCAGCCAACGCTGGAGCAAAGGCTGGCCGGTGGCTGGATGGTCTGGGCGGGCGGCCTCGCCCTCGCCTTGGGCGGGTTGTTCCTTGTACGCGTGGCCATTGATACCGGTCTGTTCGGACCGCTGGCCCGAACGCTGGCGGCCGGCCTGTTTGGCGTCGGCCTGGTGGGGGCATCCTTCAGGGCCGCACATTCGGACATGGTCGCGAGCGCAGGAAACGCGCTGGGCTTCCTGCCGCATATCCTCTCCGGCGCTGGCCTGGTCTCGCTTTATGGTGCGACGCTTGCGGCCGGCGCGCTTTACGGATTTGTGGGACCACTCGTCGCGCTCGGCCTGTTTGCGGTGGTCTCGCTGATCGGATTGGCCCTGGCGCTGCGGTTCGGATCCGTCCTCGCAGCCATATCGCTGGCCGGGGCCTATCTTGCCCCCCTGTTCACCGGCGCCAGTGACGGGTCTGCGCTCATGATCCTGCCCTATGCAGCCAGTGTCACGGCGCTGGGCCTTGGACTTATCCGGCTGCGCAGCTGGCGCTTTGCCTCCTGGGTTGTGCTGGCCGGAACGGGGTTCTGGGCGTTGGCGGGCCTGTCTGCCGCAAGCGGGTCGAGCGAGGCCTGGGCCGTCGCTGCCTATGGCCTCGCCACAGGTGGACTGGCGCTCTGGCTGGCCGCCCCGCTCGCCCACTCACCGGTGCTCTTGCCGCGCCGGTTTTCGAGCCTCTTCTGGCTGCTGCGAACACGGGGCGAAATTGTCCTGGTCGCCCACCTGCTCTGGGCCCTGACGGGCGCCACTCTGCTGGTGAGCGCGTTTGATGTGCCGTCGAGCCTCGTCACAGTCAGCGCCGTGGCCGTCTATGGCGGTTCAGGTCTGCTGGCCGCCTGGCGGCGCGACGGCTTCGGCCTCCTTGCGCCGCTGTCAGCCCTCGTCTGCCTGCTCGGCCTGGCACTCTGGCCCGCCAGCCTGCCGCATCTCTGGGCCGGCGCAGTTGCCATCGGGCTGGGTTTCGGCACGCTGGCCCTGCTGGCCCAGGCCGGCAAACAGGTGCGCGCGCCCCTGGCGATCACCTCGGCCATCACCCCGACGGCCGCTCTGGCCCTGTCGTTCTGGCGTGGCGGCCTGGAGCCATCTTTTATACATGGCTTGCTGGCACTTTCGATGGCTGCGGCAGCCGGGCTTTGGCTCGACCGGCGCCGGCAGGGAGAAGGCGGTCTCGACGCCCATCCCGGCGCCTCTGCGGCCTATGCGATCGGACTTGCCTTGTCGGCAGCGCTTGCCCCCTTCCTGGTGCTAGAAGACCTCTGGCTTGGACCCGCCCTTGCCGTGGTGGCCGCGACTATTGCCTTCATCCATCGCAGGTTCCCCCTGATGGTTGTGCGGGGGACGGCCATCCTCAGCGCGGGCGGGGCCACCTTGCTGATGCTGAGGCCAGGCCTCCTGTCCAGCCTCGACGTGGCCGGACCACCCATTGCCAATACGCTGGCCGCTGCGAGCCTACTGGTCGTCATCAGCCTGGCTTTGGGCAGCCGTGCATTGCGAGACCACGGGGCGGCGCGAAATGCACTCGAAGGGGGCGCACTGCTCACCCTGTTTGGTGGGATAGGCCTCGTCATCCGCCACGCTGCGGGCGCCGAGAGCGTCACCGATGGCGATATTTCCCTGGCCGAGGCATCTGGCCATGCCATCGCCTATATGGGCTCGGCGCTGGCGCTGGCCTGGCGCGGCGTAGGGCGCGGCTTTATCTGGCGGGCCGGAGAATTCCTGGCCCTCACCATCGGCCTCGGTGCGATCATCGCCGCCCTGGCTGCGGTGCAGTCAGACCCGATCGGCATGCTCCCCTTGCTGAACCTGCTCCTACCGGCCTTTGCCATACCGGCCCTTTTTCTTGCTCTGCAGGGCGAGGCCCATCGCCGGGAAGGCAGCTGGATGCTGGCGAACGGTTTCTCGTCGGCGTCCATCGCACTGGGCGGCATCTGGATCATTCTGGAGACACGGCGCAGCTTTGTTGGCGAGGCACTTCTCTCCTCGCCCATCGGCAACGCGGAAATGTGGGTCCTGTCACTTGTCGCGATTGGCTATGCCTTGGCCCTCTTGCTGTGGGGCGTCTGGCGTGGGCGAAGCCTTGCGCGCTATGGTTCGCTGGTCGTCCTGCTGAGCGCTGTTGCAAAGGTGTTTCTCATCGACCTGGGCGCAACGGACGGGGTGATCCGCGCACTGTCTTTCATGGGGCTTGGCGGCGCACTCATCGGGGTTGCGCTGTTTTACCAGCGCTTTGTTTTCAGGGAAGGCTCGCCCCGGGCGCATACACCGGTATAAGCTTCCGGGATGACTGAGATGAAACGGATCGCAATTGCCGGCGTGGCGGGCCGCATGGGGCGCCAGTTGGTGCTTACCAGCCTGAACGCCGGACACCGGCTGACCGGCGGGACCGAAGTGCCGGACTCTCCAGACAGGGAAACCGACATCGGCCTGCTGGCGGGCCTGCCGGACCCGCTGGGCCTGATGCCCACAAGCGACCCCGTCGAAGCGGCGGCAGAGGCACAGGTCTGGATCGACTTCACCGCACCCTCCGCGACCCTCGCGGCGCTGCAGGGCCTGCGACACACGAATGTCCAGGCGGTGGTGATCGGCACAACGGGTTTCTCCGCACTCGAAGACAACCAGATCCGTGCCGCCGCGAGTGAATTCGCCATTGTGAAGGCTGGCAATTTCTCCCTCGGTGTGAACCTGCTCACGGCGCTGACCCGGCTGGTCGCAGCCCGGCTTGGCGAGGACTGGGACATCGAAATTTCCGAGACGCACCATCGCCACAAGTTGGATGCGCCATCGGGCACGGCGATCATGCTGGGAGAGGCGGCCGCGAAGGGGCGCGGCGCACCCCTCCAGCAGCTGCGCCGGGCCGCCTATGACGGGCCGAATTCGGCCCGCACGCGCGGTGAGATCGCGTTTTCAGTGCGCCGGGCCGGTGGCGTTGTCGGCGATCATGAGGCCCTTTTCGCCAGCGAACGTGAAGTTTTAAGCCTCAACCACCGGGCCCTGGATCGCGCGGTGTTTGCCGATGGCGCGGTCAAGGCGGCCGAATGGGCGCTCACGCAACCGCCCGGCCTCTATGACATGGAAGACGTCCTCGGCCTGAAGTCGGCCGGGCTCTGACATCGCCCAAACCATCTATTCAGCGGCGATCTGCCCGGCCGATTCATCCTCGAATATTGCCTCGATCGGTTTGCCGAACAGCCGGGCAATGGCAAAGGCCAGTGGCAGCGAGGGATCGTACTTTCCCGTCTCGATGGCGTTGACCGACTGGCGTGACACACCGAGTTTTTCAGCCAGCGCCGCCTGGCTCCAGCCACGCTCGGTGCGCAGGAGACGAAGTGAATTCTTCATCGCCTACACCGTTTTCCCCGGCCAGCGCTGGATGCAACTGGCCAGGCTATAGGCAAGAAAGAAAAGTGGCCCGAACAGGAAAACCGGGACATATCCAAGCACGTCGAACATCTGCAGGGAGCCCACCACGAACACCGCGCTGACCGTGACCACAGCGGCCTGGGCAAAGGCGCGCAGGCGGCGCAGTCGGGTGTACTCGTCGGTCTCCTCGAACTGGCGCATCATGGCGGCAAGCAGGGCGATAATGGGCACGCAGATGGCGATGGCGAGCCCGGCTGAGGCCAGTTTCACATCCACATCGAAAAAGGCCCACAGCGCTGTCCCGCCAATGCAGAGCACGGCGTAGATGGCGATCAGAGGGTTGGCGATACGCCTGTAGCGCCGCTCGGCAGCCTGATAACCCTGGCGTTTCATGATGCACCTCCGCGAGAAAAGTCCCAACGCAGGTACTGTGACATGATCAGCCACTGCATGAGGTAAAAGCCGGGCAGGCCCAGAATGGCGATGATCGTGTCTCCGTTCAGGCGAAAGTGAAGCTGGTCGAGCACCAGAAAGATCACCGTCGCGATGCCGGCAAATGTCCCCGCCTGCATGGAGATCGTCCGGTCGAACTCGTCATCTCTGCGCCGCGGCGCGATCATGTCGATCATGACCAGCGCACTGAGAGCAGCAAGGGCAACGACGATGGCGAAATGGGCCCCGGTCTCGGCAAATTGATGGGCCAGTGTTCCCGCCAACAGGGAAAGGATGGCAATGCCGAAGCGTGTAAAGAAGCTCCTCCAATGCAAGTCTGGCCTGTCTTCCATGTTTTCGTTTTCCGAAATCGATAGCGTTTTGGAGGGCATCTCTTCACTCCTCAAGATTGATCAAGCACCCTTGTCGATTTGACAAGCTTGCTTTCCATTATGACAAGGGAGCTTGTCTGTCAAGCGTCCTTGTCTAATCCGATCGCTGCGCGGCAGATCGAGGCAACAGGCCAATCGCTGTGCCATACATCAAGGATGTCGGTAAAAGGGAGTTCTCACCGAGAGGCGACAACGCAAAACGTGCGCGCCTTCCGCTTGCAGGCGCGGCATTTCCATGCCTCGCCATGTCTGTCGCGAGGCGCGCTGGCCTCAGTAGGAAACCACGTCAAACAGGTCGTAATCGTCGACGGAAAATCCGCGGAAGACATCCTGTTCCTCAATGCCCGCACGAAGGGCCTGTTCGAGGTTGACGCCAAGGGTCATTTCTTCGGCCGCAACCATGACCACACGGCGCTGTGGGGCGCTGTTGCCGCTGCATTTGCCCTGCGTCGTGCACCCGCTTCGGTTCTGGTGCTCGCCAAGAGTGATGCCGAACAGGATTGGAATCTGGCCTGGAGGGCAGGCCGCGCGATTCGACTTCAACCCGGTGATGATTGTCTCGGCGCGCGCCCTTGCTAGCCGGTGGTTTGGCCCGGTCGGCCCCTCATGGGAGGCAGCGCCGACGCTGAACGCGGCGTTGGCACTGCAGAACTTCGACTGGAACTGCGGTGTCGAGAGGACAACGGCAAGGTCAGCGGGTTGGCCATTGTCGAAGATCTCCGATGACGAGCCCAGGCGCCAGGCATACTGGTCGCTGAGCACGTAGAGTCTGAATTCCGCACTGCGCCCTCCGGCATCAGCGCCGCGAAACGGACGGGACTGGCCCCAGGTCCCGCCATCCAGAGGTGTCAGGCCATCGCCGCAGACATTCGACCCACCCAGATAGCGCTCGTCCCAGGCCGCCGCACGGGCATAGCTGGGGTCGCTCACCTCTTCTGTGGCCTCGTCGCCATCGTCGGTGCAGATGACATCGCCGCTGCCCCATTCCAAACCATAGGTGGCGGGCGGGCGCTGTGCATCGGCATGGCCATGGGCCAGTACCAGCATTGCGCCAATGATGAAAACCTTGATCCACATGTGTTTGCCCTGTCTTTCGATTTGGCTAGGGCTGTTTGTGCCTGCAAAGGCTGGTCCATTGCAACACCCTGATGGGTCAGAGTTTCCTGAGCCTTGGACGCAGCCGCTCGACCGGTACTTCGGTGCCATCCTCACCAACAAAAGCGATCCGCGCAGGGGCCCGCGTGGCAGCATCGGTGAAGGTCATGGGCGGGGTTTCGCCATCCGCCAGCCAGGCATCGCCCCACTGGTTCAGTGCGACCAGGGCGGTCTGCAGGGCAACCCCCTTTTCCGAGAGGATATACTCGTTGCGCACGCGCCTGCCCGGCTCGCGATAGGGCTTTTTCTCCAGAAGGCCTTCGGTCTCCAGCATTTTCAGCCGCCCCGAAAGGACTGTGCGCGGGCATCCCAGCTCGTCCTGGAAATCATCGAACCGGCGCACACCATAAAGCGCCGAGCGCAGGATCAACAACGCCCAACGGTCGCCGATGACGTCGATGGCACGGGCGAGACGGCAATCCCTCAGGGAAACAGGCGAGCGGGACGTGCGGGGCGGAAGACGAGACATGCTCAGGCGTCTGGATGGGTTCGCCGGGCAAATCCAGCCCCGGGGGCTTCGAAAAGTATCGGTTTCAGGTTACGCTTCCCGCGACGGGGAAGTTGGATGACCGCACCTGAGAACATGATCGAGAAACGCAAGGCCAGCGCCCTGTTCAAGGGTGCCAAACTGGGCATGGCCGGGCGGGTCTTGTTCGGCATGGAGGGACGCGCCGGGATCGCCCTTGCCGAGAAGTTTCTTGGCGGCCGGTGGATCACCGGGAATGTCTACCTCACGCCGGCAGACCTCGTCTTCAAACCAGACTTTCTCGATGCGAGCTTCCACAAGAACAGTGAGGAACTGCATGCAGCCATCCCACTGGGCGAGATCACGCAAATGGAGGTGCGCCAGGGGCTCGCCACGCCGATCGTGGATGTGACCTGGCCAGCGGGGACCTTCAGTTTCCGCTGTTATCGCGCAAAAGCCTTTGTTGCAGCGATCGAAGACGCGCGCGGCAAGCTGGGCGCATAGTCCGATTGGCGCATTGCCGGGACCTGACCGGGGCGTTAAGGCTCTGGCATCACGAGAACAATGCCCATCTGGAGGTACAAATGGCCCGCAGGAAAATCGCCCTAATCGGTTCTGGCATGATCGGGGGCACGCTGGCCCACGTGGCGGCGCGCGAGGAGCTTGGCGACGTCGTCATGTTCGACATCGCCGAGGGCCTGCCCCAGGGCAAGGGCCTCGACATCGCCGAGTCCACGCCGGTCTACAAGTCTTCGGTGGGCCTCAAGGGCACCCAGGACTATGCCGACATTGCCGGCGCCGATGTCTGCATTGTCACCGCTGGCGTGCCGCGCAAGCCGGGCATGAGCCGCGACGATCTGATCGGTATCAATCTCAAGGTCATGAAGGCCGTGGGCGAGGGCATCAAGGCCCATGCACCCAATGCGTTTGTCATCTGCATCACCAACCCGCTCGACGCCATGGTCTGGGCGCTGCAGAAATTCTCCGGCCTGCCGACGGCCAAGGTGGTCGGCATGGCGGGCGTGCTTGATTCCAGCCGCTTTGCCTACTTCCTCAGCGAGAAGACGGGTGTGTCGGTGGCCGACATTGTCGCCTGGACCCTTGGCGGGCATGGCGACACGATGGTGCCCATGGTGCGCCACTCCACCGTGGGCGGCCTGCCCCTGCCGGAACTGGTGAAACAGGGTTGGATGAGCCAGGATGAGCTGGACGCCATTGTGGACCGCACCCGCAAGGGCGGCGGCGAGATCGTGGCCCTGCTCAAGACCGGCTCGGCCTACTATGCGCCCGCCGAGAGCGCCATCGCCATGGCGAAATCCTACCTCAACGACCAGAAGCGCGTCCTGCCCATCGCGGCCTACCTTCAGGGCGAGTATGGCCAGCACGGCATATATGTGGGCGTACCGGCCCTGATCGGTTCGAATGGCGTGGAGAAAATCCTCCAGTTCGACTTCAACGACGCCGAACAGTCCATGTTCCAGAATTCGGTGGACGCCGTGATGGGCCTGCTGGCGGCCTGCAAGGAGATCGACGCGACTCTGGCGTGATGTGTTTCCCATCTGTTTGGAGCGGGGCGGCGTGCATGCGTCGCCCCGTTTTCACATGTGCGAGAGAGACGTGTGAGGCCATTCATCCGAGGCCTGGGCTGGGTTACGTGTTAATAGAGGCAAAAT
>CAZVES010000050.1:8484-16681 GCA_964625835.1 uncultured Hyphomonadaceae bacterium | reverse complement strand
TGATGCGCCCGCAGCTGCGGTACAGATCGAGGGCACGGCGGCTGACAATATCGTGCTCGTAGACGGGATCGGCCCGAAAGCCGAAGAGCAGCTCAAGGAAAAAGGCCTCGGTTCGCTGAGCGCATTCGTGAATGCCGATGCGGGTGAGCGGGACGCAATCCTTGAGGAGCTGGGCGTCAAGGACAAGGCTGATAGCGAAGAATGGGTTACCCAGGCCGAGGAAATCCTCGCCGGTGGTCAGCCGCGCGCCAAGGTCGACCAGGACCTGCTCAAGAAACTTCTCAGCGAGGGCGGTGAATAATGGAACTCGCAATCACGACACTGGACGGAAAGTCGGCCGGCAAGGCGCAGCTCGATGATGCGATCTTCGGGATCGAGGACATTCGCGGCGACATCCTGCAGCGCACCGTGCGCTGGCAACTGGCGAAACGCCAGGCCGGCACGCACAAGACCCAGTCGCGTTCGGAAGTCTCCGTGACAACGAAGAAGTTCGTTCGCCAGAAAGGCTCCGGCGGGGCGCGTCACGGCTCGCGCAATGCGCCGATCTTTGTCGGCGGCGGTGTGGCCCACGGCCCGCGGGTGCGCAGTCATGCCCATGACCTGCCCAAAAAGGTCCGCAAGATGGCGCTGGCCCATGCCCTGTCATCCAAGGTGAAGGATGGCTCGCTTCTGGTCCTTGATGCGGCAACCGCCGACAGCCCGAGGACGAAAGACCTGGCCGGCAAGCTGAAGGGTCTTGATCTGGACAATGCGCTGATCATTGGCGGTGTCGAACTGGACGAGAATTTCTCCCGCGCGGCCCGCAACATTCCAAACATTGATGTGCTGCCTGTGGCGGGGCTGAATGTTTACGACGTGCTGCGCCGCCACAAGCTGGTTGTCACCAGGGATGCCCTCGATGGCATCGAGGCGCGCTTCAATGGCGCGAAGGCGGAGGGCTAGACCATGGCTGAAGTTCAGACCCGCGACTATGACGTCATTCTGGCCCCGGTCATCACCGAAAAATCGACGCTGGTGGCGGAAGAAAACAAGGTCATCTTCCGTGTGCCGCTCGGGGCAACGAAGGACGACATCAAGCGCGCCGTCGAAGGCCTTTTCAAGGTCGATGTGACGAAGGTGAACACGCTGCGCGTGAAGGGCAAGACGAAGCGGTTCCGGGGCCGGCTCGGGCGCCGTTCGGACATCAAGAAGGCCATCGTGACCCTCAAAGAGGGCCAGTCCGTCGACATCACGACGGGCCTCTAGGGGCGAGCGAGGAGAGATACCATGGCATTGAAAACCTATAATCCCACCTCGCCCGGACGCCGTGAGCTGGTTACAGTCGACCGCTCCGGTCTCCATAAGGGGCGCCCTGAGAAGTCCCTCACCGAGGGCCTCACCAAGAAGGGTGGGCGCAACAATAATGGCCGCATCACGGCGCGTCGGATCGGTGGCGGTGCCAAGCGGCTTTACCGGAAAATCGATTTCAAGCGCGCCAAGTGGGATGTGCCCGCAACGGTCGAGCGGCTCGAATACGATCCCAACCGGACCGCATTCATCGCGCTGATCCGCTATGAGGATGGCGAGGTCAGCTATATCATCGCGCCCCAGCGCCTGGCGGTGGGCGACAAGGTGGTGACGTCGACAACGGCGGACATAAAGCCGGGCAACGTGCTGCCGCTGAAGAATATCCCCGTGGGCACGATTGTCCACAACATCGAGATGAAGCCCAAGAAGGGCGCGCAGATGGTGCGCTCGGCGGGCTGTTACGCTCAGGTTGTTGGCCGCGAGGCGGGCTATGCCCAGGTCAAGCTCACATCTGGCGAGTTGCGCCGGGTGCCGGACCAGTGCCTGGCCACGATCGGGGCGGTGTCCAACCCCGACAACATGAACAAGGTGCTCGGCAAGGCCGGGCGCAAGCGCCACATGGGCAAGCGCCCATCCGTGCGCGGCGTGGTGATGAACCCGTTCGACCACCCACATGGCGGTGGCGAGGGCAAGTCGTCGGGTGGTCGTCACCCTGTCACGCCGTGGGGCAAGAAAACGCGCGGGCCCAAGACCCGCAAGAACAAGTCGACGGATCGCCTGATCATCCGTCGTCGCAACGCGAAACGCTAGGGAGCGAGAGAGACATGCCCCGTTCCACATGGAAAGGTCCGTTCGTCGATGGCTACCTGCTGAAAAAGGCAGAGGCCGCCCAGAACGCCGAGAAGCGCACGGTCATCAAGACCTGGTCGCGCCGCTCCACCATCATGCCCCAGTTCATCGGCCTGAATTTCCAGGTCCACAATGGCAACAAGTTCGTGCCGGTGCTCGTGAGCGAGGAGATGGTGGGCCACAAGTTCGGTGAGTTCGCGCCGACCCGGACCTATTACGGCCACGGCGCCGACAAGAAAGCGAAGAGGAAGTAGAGATGGGAAAACCCAAGGCTCCTCCGAAGCAGGCCTCCAATGAGGCGCGCGCCGTGCTGCGCATGCACCGCGGCAGTCCGCAGAAGCTGAACCTTCTGGCCGAGCAGATCCGCGGCCTGAAAGTTGAGCGCGCGATCAATGAACTGACCTTCTCGCGCAAGCGCCCGGCCGAAGCCGTGCTGAAATGTCTGAAAAGCGCAGTGGCGAACGCTGAGAACAACCATGACCTGGACATCGACTCCCTCATCGTCGCCCAGGCTCACGTCGGCAAGAACCTTGTGATGAAGCGCATCCGGGCCCGTGCCCGCGGCCGCGCCGCACGCATTCATAAACCGTTTGCCCAGCTCACCATCGTGCTGCGCGACACCAGCCTCGAAGCGGAGACCGCCTGATGGGTCAGAAAGTCAATCCGATCGGCCTGCGTCTCGGGATTAACCGGACCGCTGACAGCCGCTGGTATGCCGACAGCGCTGACTTTGGCCGGCTGTTGCATGAAGACCTGCGCATCCGCAGTCATATCAAGGGCAAGCTGAAGCAAGCCGGCATCTCGAAGATCATCATCGAGCGGCCTCACAAGAAGTGTCTCGTCACCATCCACACGGCCCGGCCGGGCCTCGTGATCGGCAAGAAGGGCGCAGACATTGAAAGCCTGCGCGGCGAGCTGTCCCGGATGACCAAGGATGAGGTGCGCGTGAACCTGGTCGAAGTGCGCAAGCCCGAGATCGACGCCACGCTGGTGGCCGAGGACATTGCCCGCCAGCTTGAGCGCCGCGCCTCGTTTCGCCGTGCCATGAAACGCTCCATCCAGTCCGCGATGCGCCTGGGCGCGCTCGGCGTGCGTGTGATGGTGGCAGGCCGTCTTGGCGGGGCGGAGATCGCCCGCACGGAGCAGTATGCCGAGGGATCCGTCCCGCTGCACACGCTGCGCGCCGACATCGATTACGGCGCTGCCGAAGCTGAGACGACCTACGGCATCATCGGCATCAAGGTGTGGGTCTATAAGGGCGAGGTCATGGAGCATGACCCCATGGCCCAGGACAAGAAGCTGGAAAGCTCTGGCCAGGCGCGCGCTCGCAGCGGAGCTGGCCGCGGCCCGGCATCCGGCCCGCAAAGTGGAGGCAACTGATGCTGCAGCCAAAGCGTACGAAATACCGGAAGGCCTTCAAGGGCCGCATAAAGGGCACCGCCAAGGGCGGATCGAGCCTGAACTTCGGCACGTTCGGCCTGAAGGCCATGGAGCCTGAGCGGGTCACCGCGCGCCAGATCGAGGCGACGCGCCGGGCCGTAACGCGCCACATGAAGCGCCAGGGCAAGGTGTGGATCCGCGTGTTCCCGGACCTCCCGGTGTCGGCCAAGCCGATTGAGGTGCGGATGGGCAAGGGCAAGGGCTCGATCGACCGCTGGGTCGCGCGCGTCGCGCCCGGTCGCATCCTGTTCGAGATCGATGGTGTACCTGAAGATGTTGCGCGCGAGGCCCTGCGCCTTGGCGCGGCAAAGCTTCCGGTGAAGACCAAGATCGTCAAGCGCATTGAGGGGATCTAGCCATGACCGCTGAAGACCTGCGTGGAAAGAGTGTCGACCAGCTGCGCGATGACCTCGCCAAGCTGAAGAAGGAACAATTCAACCTGCGGTTCCAGGTGGCCACAAGCCAGCTTGAGAAGACCCACCGCATGGCTGAGGTGCGCCGCGATGTGGCGCGCGTGAAGACGATCCTGCGCGAAAAAGCCCGCGCCGGTGTGGAAGGCTGAGGAGAGACCAGATGCCAAAACGTGTACTTGAAGGTGTTGTGGTCTCGACCAAGCAGGACAAGACCGCCGTGGTGCGGGTGGACCGCACATACACCCACCCGCTCTATAAGAAGATCGTGCGTCGCTCGAAGAAGTACCATGCCCATGATGAGGGCAATCAGGCCGTGGAAGGCCAGACGGTGATGATACAGGAATGCCCGCCGCGCTCGAAGCTGAAGACCTGGGAACTGGTCGGTGGCAAGGGCGGGGCCCCTCTCGGAGGCGCTGACGCATGATCCAGATGCAATCCAACCTTCGCGTGGCCGACAATTCCGGTGCGCGCCGCGTCCAGTGCATCAAGGTGCTGGGCGGTGCCGGCCGGCGCTATGCCAGCGTGGGAGACACCATCGTGGTCTCCGTGAAGGAGGCGATCCCGACGGGCCGCGTTAAGAAGGGCGATGTGCGCCGCGCCGTCGTGGTGCGCGTGGCCAAGGACATCAAGCGTCCCGACGGATCGGTGATCCGCTTCGACACGAACGCCGCTGTCCTTGTGAACAACAATAACGAGCCGATCGGCACGCGGATCTTTGGCCCGGTTCCCCGCGAACTGCGCGCCAAGAACCACATGAAGATCATCTCGCTGGCCCCGGAGGTGCTGTAGCCATGGCTGCGAAGATCAAGAAGGGTGACACAGTGGTCGTGACCACCGGGCGATACAAGGGCGTGGAGGGCCAGGTCATCCGCGTGATCAAGGACACCAACCGGGTGGTGGTGCAGGGCGTCAATATTGTCACCCGCCACCAGCGCCCGAACCAGATGGACCCCGGCGGCATCAAGCGCTTTGAGGCGCCAATCCATGTGTCCAATGTGGCCCACAAGGACCCCGTGGACGGCAAGCCCGTGCGTGTTGGTTTCAAGACCGATGAGCATGGCCGCAAGACCCGTTTCGCAAAGAGGTCGGGGGAACAAATCGATGTCTGATGTTATGGAATACGAACCACGCCTGATGCAGAAATACCGCGAACAAATCGTTCCGGCCCTGCAGGAAAAGTTTAACTATACCAATCCGATGATGATGCCGAAGCTCGACAAGGTCGTGCTGAACATGGGCGTTGGCGACGCTGTGGCGGACTCCAAGAAGATCAAGCACGCCGTCGCCGAGATGGAATTGATTGCCGGCCAGAAGCCCGTGACGACGAAGGCCCGCAAGTCGATTGCCGGCTTCAAGCTG
The DNA here is from genome assembly GCA_964625835.1 of uncultured Hyphomonadaceae bacterium. Taxonomy (GTDB): domain Bacteria; phylum Pseudomonadota; class Alphaproteobacteria; order Caulobacterales; family Hyphomonadaceae; genus UBA5336. The sequence goes on along the minus strand of CAZVES010000050.1, from coordinate 11,333 downwards.
CGCGAGGGCATGGCGATCGGCTGCAAGGTCACCCTTCGCCGCGAGCGCATGTATGAATTCCTCGACCGGCTGGTGACCATCGCCCTGCCGCGGGTGAAGGATTTTCGCGGTCTGAACGGCAAGAGCTTTGATGGCCGTGGCAACTACGCCATGGGCGTGAAGGAACACATCGTCTTCCCCGAGATCAATTACGACCAGGTGGAAGCCATTCGCGGTATGGACATCATTGTCTGCACCACCGCCAAAACCGATGAGGAAGCCAAGGCGTTGCTCGCCGAATGCGGCTTCCCCTTCCGGAACTAGCGCGAGAGGATCTGAAGGCAGATGGCCAAGAAAAGCGCAATTGAACGGAACAGGAAACGCGAGCGTCTCGTGGAGAAATATGCCGCGCGCCGTGAGAAACTGAAAGCCATTGCAATGGACAGCGAACTGCCGCTGGAGGAGCGTTTCAAGGCGCGCCTGAAGCTGGCGGAGCTGCCGCGCAATTCCGCACCCAATCGCGTGCGCAACCGGTGTGAAGTCACCGGTCGCCCGCGGGGTTATTATCGCAAACTGCGCATGTCGCGGATCGCCCTGCGGGAGCTCGGCTCCCAGGGCATGATCCCCGGTCTCGTCAAGTCCAGCTGGTAAGGAGGAACTGAAATGCAACTGTCAGATCCCCTCGGTGACATGCTCACCCGTATCCGCAACGCCCAGATGCGGAACATGTCATCGGTGACGACACCGGCTTCAAAGCTGCGCATGCGTGTCCTTGAAGTGCTCCAGGCCGAAGGTTACATCCGCGGCTTCGTCGTGGTTGAAAAAGACGGCCACAAGAACATCGAGGTCGAGCTGAAGTATTATGAAGGCTCGCCGGTGATCAATGAACTCAAGCGCGTGTCCAAGCCGGGCCGCCGGGTGTATTCCGCCGTGAGCGAAATACCCCTGGTGCGCAACGGCCTCGGCATCAACATCCTGTCGACCTCGAAGGGTGTGATGTCTGACAATATGGCGCGCGAACAGAATGTGGGCGGAGAAGTTCTCTGCCGCGTAAGCTAGGCCCGGGGAGAGGAGAGAAAGATGTCCCGTATCGGCAAACTTCCCATCCCGATCCCGTCGGGCACGGAGGTGAAGGTGAACGGCCAGACGGTCGAAGCCAAGGGCAAGAAAGGCATGCTGTCTCTGACGCTGTCGGAACTTGTCACCCCTGAAATTGAAGGCGCTGAGCTCAAGATCACGCCGCGCGAGGATCTCGTAAAGCGCGCCAATGAGCGCATTGAGGTGTTCAAGCAGCGCGGCAAGAAGCTGCCGACGTTCGCCGAAGCTCTCGACCCCCTTGCGCGCACCCAGTGGGGAACCGCGCGCGCCCGGGTGGCCAATATGATCCTTGGTGTCAGTGAAGGCTTCGAGAAGACCCTGGAAATCCAGGGCGTGGGGTATCGCGCACAGATGCAGGGCAAGGACCTGAAACTGTCGCTCGGTTTCTCCCATGATGTGGTCTATTCCGCTCCGGAAGGCATTGAACTGCAGGCGGCCAAGCCCACCGAGATCAAAGTGTCCGGTATTGACAAACAACAGGTTGGCCAGGTGGCATCGGAAATCCGCGCCTACCGTCCGCCCGAGCCCTACAAGGGCAAGGGTGTTCGCTATGTCGACGAACATGTGCGCCGCAAGGAAGGCAAGAAGAAGTAATTGCGATGAAGAGCCCACGAGACAATACGCTTCGCCGCGCCCAGCGCACCCGGACCCGCTTGAAAAAGCTGTCCAATGGTCGCCCGCGCCTGACCGTGGCCCGCAGCCACAAGAATATCTCCGCCCAGGTGATCGATGACGAGAAGGGTGTGACCCTCGCGGCCGCATCCAGTCTTGAGGCTGACCTCAAGAAGGCGCTGAAGTCGGGCGGCGACGCTGCGGCGGCCGCCAAGGTGGGTGAAATGCTCGCCGAACGGGCCCGGAAGGCCGGGGTCGAAGACGTCGTTTTTGATCGTGGCGGCTACATGTTCCACGGCCGGGTGAAAGCCCTGGCAGATGCCGCCCGTGAGGGCGGCCTGAAGTTCTAGGAGGCCGGCAATGGCAGAACAACAAGGCGGACGAGGTGGTGGTGACCGTGGCGGACGCGGTCGTGGCCGCGACAATCGCCGCGATGAGGAACAGTCCGAATTCGTCGACAAGCTGGTTGGCATCAACCGCGTCGCGAAGACGGTGAAAGGTGGCAAGAATTTCGGCTTTGCGGCGCTCGTTGTCGTGGGCGACCAGAAAGGCCGCGCCGGTTTTGGCAAGGGCAAGGCCCGCGAGGTGCCCGAAGCCATCCGCAAGGCGACCGAGGAAGCCAAGCGCAACATGGTCCGTGTGCCCCTTCGTGAGGGTCGCACGCTTCACCATGACGGCAGGGGTCGCCATGGCGCGGGCAAGGTTGTCCTGCGTGCAGCGCCTCCCGGAACGGGCGTGATCGCCGGCGGGCCCATGCGCGCCGTGATGGAAGTGCTCGGTGTCCAGGATGTGGTCGGCAAGTCAATCGGCTCGTCGAACCCCTACAACATGGTGCGGGCCACGTTCGACGCGCTCAAGCGCCAGACCAGCCCCCGACAAATCGCCGCCAAGCGCGGCCTGAAGGTGCAGGACGTGGTTTCGCGCCGCGACGATGGCGCCTCCGAGGCCGGCATGGCAGAAGCCTCGACGAGCTAGGGAGAGTGCCAGATGTCTGACAAGACGATCACCCTGAAGCAGACCGGTTCACCGATCCGCCGCGAGAAGAGCCAGCGCGCCACCCTGGTCGGCCTTGGCCTGAACAAGGTTGGCCGCGTGCGCACACTGAAAGACACACCCGAAGTGCGCGGCATGATCACCAAGGTGCAGCACATGGTCGAAAT
>CAZVES010000050.1:2025-8384 GCA_964625835.1 uncultured Hyphomonadaceae bacterium | reverse complement strand
CGCGCGTTGGCCGCGGCGTGGGCTCTGGCAAGGGCAAGACCGGCGGGCGCGGCGTAAAGGGTCAAAAGTCGCGTTCGGGCGTCGCCATCAATGGCTTCGAGGGCGGCCAGATGCCGATCTACATGCGCCTGCCCAAGCGCGGCTTCAAGGCGCGTGGCTCCAAGACCCATGCCTGGATCAATCTTGGCCGGCTGTCGGCCGCCATCGAGGCGGGCAAGCTGGACGCGGACAATATCACCGAGGAGACCCTTGTGGCCTCCGGCGTGGTGCGCCGCTCCAAGGATGGAATTCGCCTGCTGGCTAAGGGCGATGCTCCGAAAAAAGCAAATATTACAGTGACCGGCGCATCGAAAGCGGCCATTGAGGCCGTTGAGAAGGCGGGCGGCTCTGTCACGGTGACGGGTCCGGTCAGGACCGATGGCGCTGAAGCCTAGAGGCGCGCGCCGATCACATTCTGCGTGATTTTGACCGCTCAAGGGTTCACAAAGCTCTCCGCGCCGCCAATTTGGGCGGCGTGATTATATCTCCGGGGAGGAGTCCACTTGGCATCTGCAGCCGAACAAATGGCCCGAAACGTGAATTTCGGGAGTTTCGCCAAGGCGAAGGACCTGCAAAAGCGTATCCTCTTCACGCTGGGCATCCTCGCGCTTTACCGATTGGGCACCTTCATCCCGGTTCCGGGTATCGACCAGGAAGCCTTCGCGCGCTTTTTCGAAAGCCAGGCCGGGGGAATGCTGGGCAACATCAACATGTTCTCCGGCGGCGCCATCGAGCGCATGTCGATCTTCGCCCTGAACGTGATGCCCTACATCACCGCCTCCATCATCATCCAGATGATGACGTCGGCGTCTCCCACGCTGGAGAAGCTGAAGAAGGAGGGCGAGGCGGGCCGCAAGCAGATTAATCAGTATACGCGCTATCTCACCCTCGGCTTTGCCGTGGTGCAGAGTTTCGGCATCGCCATCGGCATGGCCGGCAATGGCCTGTCCATCGCCTCCATTCCGGGCTGGTTCTTCATTCTGACCGGCGTGGTGACGCTGACGGGCGGCACCATGCTGCTGATGTGGATGGGTGAGCAGATCACGGCCCGCGGCATCGGCAACGGCATCTCGCTGATCATCTTTGCTGGCATCATCGCGGAAATGCCGCGCGCGATATTCAACCTCCTGGCATCGATGCGCGGCACCGGCGCGAATGTGAGTTTCGTGCTGATCATCACGGCGCTGGTGATCGCGCTGGTGGTATTTATCGTCTTCATTGAGCGTTCCCAGCGCAGGCTTCTGATCCAGTACCCCAAGCGCCAGCAGGGCAACCAGATGATGCAGGGCCAGAACTCCTTCCTGCCCCTGAAAATCAACACCTCAGGCGTGATCCCGCCCATCTTCGCCATTGCCATCCTCATGCTGCCCATGACGCTGGTGGGCTTTTCGGGTGGCAACACTGCAGACCCTGCAGCGGCGGCCGCGGCCGGCACGGGCATGGTGGGCGAGGTGACGACCTGGCTGGCCCAGACCTTCGCCCCTGGCAGCTGGACCTACATCATCACCTATGGCGTGCTCGTGGCGTTTTTCTGCTTCTTCTACACGTCCATCATGTTCAACCCGCAGGAAACCGCCGAGAACCTGCGCAAGTATGGCGGTTTCATCCCCGGCATACGCCCCGGCAAGAACACGGCCGCCTATATCGACTATGTGCTGACTCGACTCACGACAATTGGCGCTATTTATTTGGTATTCGTGTGTATCCTGCCGGAGCTCCTCCGGCGATATTATCCGGAGATCCCGTTCTATATCGGGGGCACATCGCTGCTGATCGTTGTTTCGGTGACCATGGACACCGTGACCCAGATCCAGAGCCATATGCTGGCCCACCAATATGAGGGGATGCTGAAGAAGAGTCGGCTCGGCGGGAAAAAGGGGTCCCGGTCGCGCCCGTAAAAAAGGCACTGGGAGGAACCCGTAGAATGAATCTGATCCTGTTTGGACCGCCGGCCGCCGGCAAAGGCACACAGGCCAAGCGCCTTGTGAGCGAGTGTGACTTCATACAACTGTCAACGGGTGACATGCTGCGCGGCGCCGTGTCGTCCGGCTCGGAGCTTGGCAATCGCGTCAAATCGATCCTTGAGGAAGGCGGTCTCGTGTCCGACGAGATCGTGATCGCCCTGATTGACGAAAAGCTGGACGAGCATGAGGGTGCGCGCGGTTTCATCTATGACGGCTTCCCCCGCACCGTCGGCCAGGCCGAAGCCCTCGACGAACTGCTGGGCAAGCGGGGCACCCAGGTCCACAAGGTGATCCGGCTCGTGGTCGATGAAGATGCACTGGTCGAGCGTGTGACCAAACGGTTCGAGGAGCAGGGCCGAAAGGATGACAACCCGGCGACGTTCACCGTCAGGCTGGAAAAATACAATGAGGACACCGCGCCACTCATCCCGATCTATGCCGAGCGGGGCGTGCTTGTGGAAGTGGATGGAATGGGAACCATAGAAGAGGTTTCCGGCGGCATTGATGCAGCCCTTGCTGACAGGGAATGAGTGTTGTGCATTTCATGGAAATCTACGGTTGACGCGCGGGCTTGCACAGATATAACCACGCACTTCGTTAAGACGGCAAAGCGTCTCCCTGCGCGCGGGTCACTTCGCGCGCCTGCGGGGCGGTTGTGCATTGAAACATCACGCTGAGGAGCTTGGCGCCCGTGGCCCGTATTGCCGGTGTAAACATTCCGACCAACAAGCGTGTGGAAGTCGCGCTGACCTATATACACGGTATTGGCCCGTCCATGGCCCGTGAGATTTCCGAGAAGGTGGGGATTGCGCGCGAGCGCCGCGTGCAAGAGCTGTCCGATGCCGAAGTCATCCAGATACGGGAAACCATCGACCGCGATTACATGGTCGAGGGCGACCTGCGCCGCGAAGTCTCAATGAACATCAAGCGCCTGATGGACCTGGGTTGCTATCGCGGCCTGCGCCATCGCCGCCGCCTTCCCGTTCGGGGGCAGCGCACACACACCAATGCCCGCACGCGAAAGGGCCCGGCCAAGCCCATCGCCGGCAAGAAGAAATAGGACCTGAGAGATGGCCAAGGACACCCAGCGCGTACGCAAGCGTGAGCGCAAGAATATCAGTTCAGGCATGGTGCATGTGAACTCCTCGTTCAACAACACCATGATCACGATCACCGACGCCCAGGGCAACACGATTTCGTGGAGTTCGGCCGGTGCCATGGGCTTCAAGGGATCGCGCAAGTCGACCCCCTATGCCGCACAGGTCGCAGCCGAGGATGCCGGCAAGAAGGCACAGGACCACGGTCTGAAAACCGTCGAGGTGAATGTGCGCGGTCCGGGATCTGGCCGGGAAAGTGCTTTGCGTGCGCTGCAGGCCGTGGGTCTGACCGTGACCTCGATCCGCGATACCACCCCCATTCCGCACAATGGATGCCGTCCGCCCAAGCGCCGGCGCGTCTAGTTTTTCTGCGGTGCCTTTTACAGGGCGCCCATACAGTCCCGCTCTTCAGGAGTCGCCCATGGCCAATGCCGCCATTGAAAACGTGAATGACCGCAACTGGAAAGAGCTGATCCGCCCGAACCGACCCGAAATCATTCCGGGCCTGGACCCCAAGCGGAAAGCGAAGCTGGTGGTGGAGCCGCTTGAGCGCGGTTTCGGAACCACGCTGGGTTCGGCATTACGCCGCATCCTGTTGTCATCCCTGCAGGGCGCCGCAATCACCGGTGTTCAGATCGATGGCGTGGTCCATGAGTTTTCCGCCATTCCCGGCGTGCGCGAGGATGTGACCAATATCGTCCTCAACCTGAAACAGATTGCCATCGACATGGTCTCCGAGACGCCCAAGCGGATGGTGCTGAAAGCCTCCGGCCCCGGTGTGGTCACTGCGGGCCAGATCGAAACGCCGGGCGACGTGAAAATCCTCAATCCGGATCATGTGATCTGTACCCTGGATGAAGCCGCATCGGTCAGGATGGAGTTCACCGTCAGCACCGGCAAGGGCTATGTGCCTGCTGACAAGAACCGCCCTGAAGACGCGCCGATCGGCTTCATCCCCGTGGACGCGATTTACAGCCCCGTTCGCCGCGTTGGCTACCAGGTGGAGGACACGCGGGAAGGTACGGTTCTGGACTATGACCAGCTCACGCTGAGCGTGGAGACCGATGGGTCCATGTCGCCGGAAGACGCGGTGGCCTATGCCGCGCGCATCCTTCAGGACCAGTTGCAGCTCTTCATCACCTTCGACGAGCCGGTTGTGGACGACCAGTCGACCTCGGAGGAAACCGAGCTCGGCTTCAATCCCGTGCTGCTCAAGAAGGTGGACGAACTTGAGCTGTCCGTGCGTTCGGCCAACTGCCTGAAGAATGACAACATTGTCTATATTGGTGACCTGATCCAGAAGTCCGAAGCGGAAATGCTGCGCACGCCGAACTTTGGTCGCAAATCCCTGAACGAGATCAAGGAAGTTCTGGCCGGCATGGGCCTGCACCTCGGCATGGATGTGCCGGACTGGCCGCCGGAAGACATTGAGGGCCTGGCCCGACGCTACGACGACCATATCTAGGAACCCATCCGAAGCGCGGGCGCCGCGCATGAGAAAGGATCAACCCCCATGCGCCACAAACTCGCGCACCGGAAACTGAACCGCACCGCCTCGCATCGCAAGGCTATGTTCGCCAATATGGCTGCCAGCCTGATCGAGCATGAGCAGATCGTCACCACCTTGCCGAAAGCCAAGGAGATGAAGCCCTTCATGGACAAGCTGATCACCCTGGCCAAGCGCGGCGACCTGCATGCCCGTCGCCAGGCCGTGGCCAAGGTGCGCAACCGCGATGCGGTCAGAAAGCTGTTCGATGTCATGGGCGAGCGCTACGCAGACCGCGCCGGCGGCTACACCCGTGTCCTGAAAGCCGGTTTCCGCCATGGCGACAATGCGCCCATGGCCGTCATCGAACTGGTCGACCGAGACGAAGAGGCCCGGGGCTCGGCAGACCGTGCCCGCCACGAGGCCGAGCTCGAAGCCATGGACGAGATGTAGGCGACTGCCACGCAATTCAGTCTCGCAACGCCGCCGGAGCTGCTTCTCCGGCGGCGTCGCCGTTTCGTGACCGCGGCGAGGGCGCGAGTGGGTCCTCGTGACAATCTGTTCCCAAGCCCTTGCCTTGCCAGGGCATTTCGGAAATGACAGGGCCTTGACACTCGTCCTGCGCGGCCGTGCGGGGCGCCTTCCAAGGGAGCCAGAGGAGACAGGCATGCCGCGACCGGCAGGCGTCAGGAACCGCGATTTCGATGACAAGCGTGGCGCATTGCTCTCCGCGCTGACAGATTTTGCGTTGAATTCCGATCTGCGGCGGCCGTCTCTGCGCCAGTTTGCGATTGCCGCGGAGGCGTCGGAGCCGACGCTGAGACACTATTTCAAGGACCGGCAGGGCGTTGTGCTGGCCATTCTGGAATGCATCGGCCAGCGCGGGCAGGGCATCTGGAACATGATTGCGACGCCGTCCGGCGACATCGCAACGGCATTCGAGGAGTACTTCCGGGTCTCCGAAGCGGGCATGCGCCATGGCGGTTTCATCCGCGCCCATGGTTTCGGGATCATAGAGGGGCTGGCCGACCCAGTGGCGGGCAAGGCCTATCTCAGTCACGTCCTTGAGCCGGCATTGGGCGCGGTGGAGCGCAAGATCGCCGGCACACCGGGCGGCGGCAATGATGGCCGGCGACTGCGGGCGATCGCACTGGCCACCCTGTCACCCCTGCTTGTGATGAGCCTCCACCAGGACCTTCTGGGCGGGGATGATGAGTGGGAAATCGATTTCGCGGCCGCGCTGGCCACCATCCAGTCAGTGCTTAGCCTCGGCGTTTCGGGAAACCGCTGACGCCGCGATCAGCTCGCCCGTGTCGGGTCGGCCACGCTTCCGGCCAGCACAAAACGCCGGCCGCAATACTTGCATTCCACGAAATCCTCCTCGCCCATTTCGTAAAAGACAATCGGATGACCCAGCGCGCCGCCACCGCCATCACAGGAGACGCGCCTTGTGTCGACGATGATGGTCTCCGGCGCGGGAAGCGGGTCGAGGGGATGGGTCATGGAACAGGCCGTGGCGAGCATTTGCTAAGTTTCGAGGTAGTCGTGCACCTGATGTCCGTCAACTGATGGTGGCCCTCACGGGCTGGTCGTGTCCTGTGTGGCTCGACCCTTGCGCGGGCTTGCCTGTTCAGCCTCCCACTCTCCTCGGTCTTGAGGGATCGGTTCAGGGCTTTTTTTGTTTTGATCCCCACTTCGCTGCGCTGCGCGATGGATCGGGCTCAGGGCTTTCCTGTTTTGATCCCCGCTGCGCGATGGATCGGGCTCAGGGCT
>CAZVES010000050.1:0-1925 GCA_964625835.1 uncultured Hyphomonadaceae bacterium | reverse complement strand
GGCTCAGGGCTTTCCTGTTTTGATCCCCGCTGCGCGATGGATCGGGCTCAGGGCTTTCCTGTTTTGATCCCCGCTGCGCGATGGATCGGGCTCAGGGCTGTTCCCAGCACGGGGGCCTGCACTCCCGGCGAGAGGCGGCGTTCGGGCGTATGACTAAGGGCTGCTGGGTCGCGTGTGTTTCAGCTCGTGTTGAAGTTGGCCCGGTTCGGGGAAAGTGCTCACCCAAAGCGCCGCCAGTCCCTGCGCAGGGATCTGCGGAAGGGGGGAGGGGTGGGGACCCAACACATCGAGTGTGGCGAGGTGAACGCGGCGGGCGCAGCCTTTCAGTTTGCTGTCCCAGCCCGCAGCCGGGGCGGTTTGCGGGGCCGTCGACATTCGCAGCGCTGCGTAGGGGAATACCCTTGCACTGGCGCATCGCCCGGCCATCGGATATCACTCGCGCCATTGATTCATGGCAAGATGGGGCAGGGCCCGTGGCGGATTCCATATTCATCGGCGGTGGCGGACCGGCCCAGGACGAGGCCCAGGGGCTGCTCCTGAACCGGGCCAACCGGCATGGCCTGGTCGCCGGCGCGACCGGCACGGGCAAGACCGTGACCCTGCAGATCCTGGCCGAGGGCTTTTCCAATGCCGGCGTGCCGGTTTTCTGCGCTGACGTGAAGGGCGACCTCAGCGGCATCAGCCAGTCCGGGAGCCCCGAGCACAAGCTGCACGAAAAGCTCATCTCGCGCGCCGGGAAGATCGGCTTCGACGATTATGGCTACGCCGACACGCCGACCATCTTCTGGGACGTGTTCGGCCAGCAGGGACATCCCGTGCGCGCCACCATTGCCGAGATGGGCCCGCTCCTGCTCGCGCGCCTCATGGACCTGACCGAGACTCAGGAAGGCGTGCTGACCATCGCCTTCCAGTATGCCGACGACCAGGGCATGCTGCTGCTCGACCTGAAAGACATCCGCAAGCTGCTGGCCCATATGGGCGAAAAGACCGTGCGCGATGAAATCACGCGCGAGTATGGCAATGTCGCCACGTCCAGCCTTGGCGCGATCCAGCGCCGGCTGCTGGTGCTCGAGCGGGAAGGGGCCGACATGTTCTTCGGCGAGCCGGCCCTGGAATTGCCCGACCTGATGCGCACCACGCGCGACGGGCGCGGCTATGTCTCCGTGCTGGACTCCACAAGGCTGATCAACAGCCCGCGGCTCTACAGCACCTTCCTTTTGTGGCTCCTGTCGAAACTCTTTGAGGAGCTTCCAGAGGTCGGCGATCCTGAGAAACCGAAGCTCGTCTTCTTCTTCGACGAGGCCCACCTCCTGTTCGATTCAGCGCCCGGCGCGCTGATCCAGAAGATCGAACAGGTCGTCCGGCTCATCCGCTCCAAGGGCGTCGGGGTCTATTTCGTGACCCAGAACCCGCGCGACCTGCCCGACAGCGTGCTCGCCCAGCTCGGCAACCGCATCCAGCATGCCCTGCGCGCCTATACCCCGTCCGAGCGCAAGGGCGTCAAGGCAGCGGCCCAGTCCTTCCGGCCCAATCCGGCCTTCGACACCGAAGAGACGATCACCCAGCTCGGCGTGGGCGAGGCGCTGGTGTCCACACTGGACGCCAAGGGCGCGCCGAATGTCGTCCAGCGCACGCTGGTGCGCCCGCCCTCATCGCGCCTCGGGCCCGCCATTGGCGGGGAGCGCGCGGAGGTGATGGAGGTCTCGCCCGTGGCGCTGAAATACGACGAGGCGATCGACCGCGAGAGCGCCTATGAGATCCTCCTGAAGAAGGAGGAAGACGCCGCCGAAGCCGCCGAACGCCTCGCCCGCGAAGAGGAAAAGGCCAGGGAGCAGGCGGAGAAAGCCAAATCGCGCACCAAGCGCACCTCCACCCGCCAGACCCCCATCGAAGCCGCCACCAAACAAGCCGGCCGAACCTTCGCC
>CAZVES010000049.1:0-16823 GCA_964625835.1 uncultured Hyphomonadaceae bacterium | reverse complement strand
TCGGCGCGGCGCAGGTGTTCGCGATTGACCTGGTGGCGGAGAGGCGCGCGATGGCCGCGAACCTTGGCGCGACCGCCTTCGTTGCGTCGCAGGCCAAGGACGAAATCGCCGAGGCCACGGGCGAACGCATGGTCGACCGTGTGGTCGAGTGTGTGGGCGCGGACGCCGCCATACAGCTGGCCCTGTCGCTGGCGCGCCCGACAGCGACCGTCTCCTGCATTGGTGTGAACCAGTCCATGGATTTCAGCTTCCCCATGGCGCTGGCCTTCATGAAGTCGCTGACGTTCCGCACGGGGCTGTGCTCTGTGCCCGCCATGTGGCCGGACCTTGTGCCGCTCGTGCAAGCGGGAAAACTCAGGCCCGAAGCGATGATCTCCCACCACATGAACCTGTCTGAGGGGGCGGAGGCCTATCGCCGCTTCAATGGGCGTGAAGACGGCGCGATGAAAATGGTGCTGCGGCGCTGAGGTGCCCTTGCCGGGCGCGGTGATGCCAACACATTCTCGCTCATGAGTAAGAGCCCCCTGCAGATTGTCTGGTTCAAGCGTGACCTGCGCCTTGAGGACCACCCGGCCCTGGCCCGCGCGGCGCTGGCGGGCCGTGTCCTGCCACTGGTCATCATCGAGCCCGGCTACTGGATGGGCGATGATGCCAGCCATCGCCACTATCGCTACCTGTCGGCAGGGATCGAGGACCTCGCCTCGCAGTTGAAAGTTCGTGGCGCGTCGCTTTGCATCCGGGTCGGTTTTGCGCCGGACGTGCTCGAAAGCCTGCGCGCCGAGCTTGGCCCCTTCACGCTCTGGTCCCACCAGGAGACGGGCAATATGTGGACCTTTGCCCGCGACAGGGCCGTGTCCGCCTGGGCGCGCGAGACGGGCACACACTGGCACCAGCCGATGACCTTCGGCATCTGGCGCGGTTCCACCCTCGACCGGGACAAATGGGCCAGGCGCTGGGATGCGATGATGGACGAGCCGGTCTGCGATCTGCCGCGAGAGACAAGCTGGGCCAGCGCGCCAGCTGAAGACCTGCCAGCGCCGGGCGCCCTTGGGCTCGCCCCCGATTGCCTGAGATGGATGCAGCCTGCGGGCCGTGCGGCGGGGCTGGAGTGCCTGAAGTCCTTCCTCCATGAGCGCGGGCGCAACTATCGCAGCGAGATGTCGACGCCGATCGAGGGCGAAGTCGCCTGTTCCCGCCTGTCGATCCACCTGGCCTATGGTTCGCTGTCCATGCGTGAGGTCTACCAGGCCAGCCGGATGCGGCTGGAGGCGCTGGAGCAGGGGGTTGAGAGTGCGCCGCCGGGCTGGAAGGGGTCCCTGCGCAGCTTCATCGGGCGGCTGCACTGGCACTGCCATTTCATGCAGAAGCTGGAGACCGAGCCGGAGCTTGAATGGTGGCCCATGGCGCGGTCCTATGCCGGCATCCGCGATGACGGCACGGACCCTGAAAGGCTCGCCGCTTTCGCCGATGGGCGCACGGGATACCCCTTCGTGGACGCCTGCCTGCGCTACCTCAGGGCCAATGGCTGGCTGAACTTCCGCATGCGCGCCATGCTGCAGAGCTTTGCCAGCTACAATCTCTGGCTGCCCTGGCAGGAGAGCGGCCTCGTCACTGCGCGTTGGTACAGCGACTATGAGCCGGGCATCCACTGGACCCAGAGCCAGATGCAGTCCGGCGAGACGGGCATCAACACGCTGCGTGTCTACAGCCCGGTGAAACAGGGCCACGACCAGGACCCGGACGGGACCTTCACGCGCCTATGGGTGCCGGAACTGGCGCACCTTGAGGGCGGGGCCATCCACGAGCCCTGGAAGGCCGGCCGCCAGGCGGGTTATCCTGATGCCATTGTCGACCATGTCACCAGCGCACGCGAGGCCAAGGACCGCCTCTGGGCCATCCGCAAGACCCCCGAAGCCAAGGCTGAGGCCGAACGCGTCTATGACAAGCACGGCAGCCGGAAGCGGCCGAGGGGCCGGGGGCGCCCGCGCGGCAAGGCGGCCTGAACGGCTCCTGGCAGCAGCGCCCGCGTTGACCCTCCGGCAGGTCGATGGCACCACTCGCGCTGCAAAAGGTGGGACTTGTCGATCATGTTGGACGTGCCGGGTTCTGTTCGTGGCTTCCTCGCTGGATTGGCCACCATCGCTGTGGCTGGTATGCATTCTGCGGTTCATGCCCAGGCCTTGCAGGCGGGCGATGCACCCGTGCTTGAGCTGCCTGTGGACTGTGACCTTTCAACCGAGTGCAGCATCCAGAAGTATTTCGATCATGACCCGACGGATGCGCGGCTCGACTATGCCTGCGGCCGGCTGAGCCTTGACGGCGACACGGGCACGGACTTTCGCGTGCCCGACTACCCGGCCATGGAGGCCGGCGTCGCCGTGGTCGCCGCCGCTCCAGGCGTGGTGCGCGCCATTCGCGACGGCATGGATGATATCTCCGTCAATGAGATCGGCCGCGAAGCCATCGACGGCCGCGAGGCCGGAAACGCGGTCGTGCTGGTCCATGGCGGCGGCTGGGAGACCCAGTACAGCCACCTGATGAAGGGCAGCGTCACGGTGAAGGAGGGTGACAGGGTCGAGACCGGCCAGATGCTCGGCCTGATCGGCCTGTCGGGCAACACCGAATTTCCCCATGTGGAGTTTTCAGTCCGCCGGAATGGGGAGGCGGTGGACCCCTTCACCGGTCCCGGGAGGCTTCAGGCGTGTGGCGAGCCGGGGGCGCCGCTCTGGTCGGGACCGGCTCTGGCGCAGATGCCCTACCGCGCGACCGTGTTCCTGTCTGGTGGATTCGCGACGGGCCGGCCGAACGCTGACCTCGCCCGCAAGGGCGAGTATGGCGATGTCGAATTCAATCGGGCTTCGCCCGCACTGGTCTACTGGGTCGACGTCTCAGGCGTCGAAGCGGGGGACGAGGAGCTGTTCACGCTGCAAGCGCCGAATGGCGACACGATCAGCCGCCACGAGAACAGGATGGAGCGGTCCAATATCAGCTGGTTCGGATTTTCCGGCGCAAGGCCGCCACAGGGCGGCTGGCCAGCAGGAACCTATGAGGCGCGCTACATGCTCAGCCGCGATGGCGCGATCCTGATCGACGAGCGGCGCGCCATTACCCTTGAGTGAGCTGCCTCAGACCTTCTCGGTTTCCTTCGGAACCGACACCTTGCGCGGCTCGGCCCGTTTCTTCGGCTTGGGCAGGAGGCGGAAGCGCGACTGGCACCAGGCAAAGTCCACGCCCACGTCGAGGAGGGCGTCAGCGCGCCCGCACGGGCACATGAAATCGAGAACGGCAGCGACCACGTAGGTCTCCCCTGCCACAAGCGGCACGGGCCAGCCCGTCACATGGTTCGGGGCTGCGTTGACGCAAAGGACAAGGTCGCCGGGGCCAATGGCTTCGCTCATACAAGGATCGATAACATATTACTGCCCGCACGCCTATTCATCCTACCTTGCCCTAACACGGCTTTCGCGGGACAAGCAGGCCATGGAAGCTACGCCCGATCAGACGCCGCCGGAAGACGATGCCAGCCTTGATCCGGTCCTGCTGGCCGACCTGGCCGATGCCGTTGACGAGCGCGACCAGCCTTGGCTGGCGCGCACGTTGACCCGTCTGCACCCGGCCGATGCGGCCGATGCGCTCGAACAGCTCTCAAAGGACGAGTTCTGCGCAGCCGTGGACCTGCTCGGCGGGGCGTTGCCGAGCGAGATACTCATCGAGCTGCGCACCGAATACCGCGAAGATGCGGTCGAGGTGCTGCCCGATGAGGCGGTGGTCGAGGCCCTCGATGCCCTCGATTCCGACGATGCGACGACCATCCTGGAAGACCTCGAAGGCGAGCGCCGCGAGAAGATCCTGGCTGAAATCTCGCCTCGCGACCGTGCCGCGCTTCAGCAGGGTCTGGCCTATGGAGAGGAAACGGCCGGCCGGCTCATGCAGACCGAAGTGGCCGCCGCCCCGGAATACTGGACCGTGGGCGAGGCCATCGACCATGCCCGCAAGCTTGGCGAGCGCCTGCCGGCACAGTTCTACGAGCTCTGCGTGGTCGATCCGGGCATGAAGGTGAAGGGCGTGGTGCCCCTGTCCATGCTGATGCGTTCGGGCCGGGACGTGCCACTGGCTGACATCATGGTTCCGCTGGAGAGCGACATCCGCGGCGAGATGGACCAGGAAGAGGTCGCCTACCAGTTCCAGAAGTACCACCTGGCCCAGGCGCCGGTGAAAGATGCCGATGGCCGCCTGATCGGCATCATCACCGTGGACGACATGGTGGACGTCATCCAGGACGAAAACACCGAGGACCTTCTGGCGCTGTCGAATGTGTCGTCCGCTGACGGGTCTGACACTGTGCTGGAGAGCGTGCGCGCCCGCGCGCCCTGGCTTGCGGTCAACCTTGTGACTGCGTTCCTGGTGTCGGGCGTGATCGCGATGTTCGAGGCCACCATCGCGGAAATCGTTGCGCTGGCCATCCTGATGCCTGTGGTGGCGGCACTTGGCGGCAATGCGGGCAGCCAGGGGCTGGCGGTGAGTGTGCGCGCGATTGCCGAGCGCGAGCTTGAGGGCACGGCCGGGCGCCGGGCGGTGCTGCGCGAATGCCTGACGGGCATTGTGAATGGCCTGATCTTCGCCCTTGGCGTTGCGCTGATCGCCTTCGTCTGGTTCCGGGACCTGCACCTGACGCTCGTGATCGGCGCGGCCATGCTGGCGACCTTTTTCTGGGCAGGCCTGTCTGGTGTCCTGGTGCCGCTGTCGCTGAAGAAAATGGGCGCAGACCCGGCCGTTGCGTCATCAGTCTTTGTATTGACCCTCACCGACATTGTCGCGTTTTTCTCCTTTCTTGGGCTGGCGTCACTGGTGCTGCTGTAGGCAAGGCGGTGCCATGGCGTGGCGATTGCAGCCCGAAGCGGTGAAGTGGGACGCGAGTGTCCCGAATCGGAGCAGCCGATGGCAGGACGTATGCGGACATCCCAGGCAGGTCTTGACCTCATCATGCGCTTTGAAGGTTTTCGCGCCCGCTCGGAGGCTCTGCCGGGGGGCGGCCATGTCATTGGCCATGGCCACACGCTCCACGCCAAGGCGAACCAGAAAATCACCCTTGAGGATGCCCTCTCCCTGCTCAAGGGCCATGACCTGCCACCGATCGAGCGGGCCATTGTCGCGCGTTCGCTGGCCCCGCTGGGGCAGAACGAGTTCGATGCGCTGGTCGCTTTTGCGTTCAATATCGGGCTGGACAACTTCCTCGACAGCGATGTCTTCGCGCTCGTGAATACGGGTGCAAAACTCAATGCCGCAGAGGCCATGGCGGCCTGGCGCAAGGCCCGGGTCGACGGCCGTGTGATCGTGGTGGACGCGCTTGTGCGACGCCGGGCGGCCGAGCGTGAACTGTTTCTCCAGGTCCCTGGCGGGCCGACGCCGGTGCCCACTCCCATCGTGCGCCCGATCCTGGATCTCGCCACGGCCATCATGCATCCGCGCGATCCCGCGGACGGGTTCACACCGGTCATCGAGTTTGAAGACGTGCCGACCGAAAAGCCCCGCGGAAAGGCTGAACCGTCAGGGTGCGAGTTGGGTGAGTCTGCAGACTTGCCAGAGGAGGGGTCCACGCCGAATGATGGCCCGGCCGGGGCGGCAGAGCGCCATGAGCCAGAGCGCCTGACCCGCATTCTTGGCGAAGACGAGCCGCGCGAGGTCGAAGCACCGGCCGATCCCGACGCGATGGTTGAGGACATCACCCGTGCGGTCTCCAGGCTGGCCGATCCACCCGAAGACGACGAGGCGCCTGCAGAGCCCGAACCGACGGCGACCCGCGCGAGCCCGTCTGCGCCTGCGTCCCGCCCCGAGCCGGTGGGAGACGACCCGGTCGCCGCAACAGCCATCAGCGCGCTGGCCGCAGAGCTTGAAAGGCGGGAGCCGGACCCTGTTGACGAGATTGTCGAGGCGCCTGGTCACGGCAAGCCAGGCAATGGTGCAGGGGATGGGCTCGAAGAGATCGAAACAGACCCGCGGCCCTCGCAGGCGGGCGGCGCAGGCCTGGTCGATGACCTCGAGCCACTGGATTACCAGCGTGACGCCGCCCCTCAAAGGCGCGAGACGGGTCCCGGCGCGCCCTGGGGCTCCTTGCTGCTCTACGGGCTTTCCGCATTTGGCGGGGCGCTGATTGGTGCATGGGGCTTTCGTGACCTGCGGCGCACCATGTCGTCCAGCACACCGATCACCAGCGACTGGGCGCTGTATGCAGGCCCCTTTGCCATGTTGATTGGCGGGCTGATCTTCCTGATCATGGGCTACTACCTCCTGCGTGCGATCCTTTCCGAAGGCTAACGGGTCGCGGCAACACGTGTTGGCGCGGGCAGGGGATTCGGCTACACCCATGCCATGATCCCGAACACATATCCCACACTCAACTTCGATCTTGGCGAGACCGCCGACATGCTGCGCGACAGCGTGAAAAGTTTTGCCCAGAACGAGATCGCCCCGCTCGCCGATGAGATCGACCGGACCGACGTTTTTCCACGCCAGCTGCTCCCGAAGATGGGAGAGCTTGGCCTGCTCGGCATCACGGTGGAGGAGGAGTGGGGCGGCACTGGCCTTGGCTATCTGGAACACTGCATCGCCATGGAGGAGGTCTCCCGGGCGAGCGCGTCGGTAGGCCTGTCATACGGCGCGCACTCCAACCTGTGTGTGAACCAGCTGCGCCGCTGGGGCACCGATGACCAGAAGACCCGCTATCTCGGCAAGCTGGTGACCGGCGAGCACCTCGGTGCCCTGGCGATGAGCGAGACGGGTGCGGGCTCGGACGTGGTGTCGATGAAACTGCGCGCAGACAAGAAGGGCGACCGCTACATCCTCAATGGCGGCAAGATGTGGATCACCAATGGTCCCGATGCCGACACGCTCATTGTCTATGCCAAGACCGACCCCGAGAACCATTCGCGCGGCATCACCGCTTTCCTGGTCGAGAAGGGGTTTCCGGGCTTTTCCGTGGCCCAGAAGCTGGACAAGCTTGGCATGCGCGGATCGGAGACCGGCGAACTTGTGTTCCAGGACTGCGAGGTCCCCGAGGAGAACGTGCTGGGCCCGCTGAATGGCGGGGTCGAAGTGTTGATGAGCGGGCTCGACTATGAGCGGGCGGTGCTTGCGGCTGGTCCCATCGGCATCATGCAGGCCGCGCTTGATGTGGTGCTGCCTTATGTCCATGAGCGCAAGCAGTTCGGCAAGTCGATTGGTGAATTCCAGCTGATCCAGGGCAAGGTCGCCGACATGTATGTCGAGATGAACGCGACCCGGGCCTATGTCTATGCCGTGGCGAAATCCTGCGACCGGGGGGAGACCACGCGCAAGGATGCGGCAGGCGCGATTCTCTATGCCGCCGAGAAGGCGACGAAGATCGCCCTGGATGCGATCCAGATCCTCGGCGGGAATGGCTACACCAATGACTATCCCACAGGCCGGCTCCTGCGCGATGCCAAGCTCTACGAGATCGGTGCCGGCACGAGCGAAATTCGCCGCTTCCTGATCGCGCGGGAACTGTTCAGCGAGACGGCCTGATGCGCTGGGGGCTGTGGCCGCAATGCTCCTTGCCCTGGCGGGCTGTGTAAGCGCGCCATCACCAGATAATCCCTGCTATTACGACCGTGAGGCGCTCCTCGCGCTCGACTATGACGCCTTCGACAACGACCCCGGTGGCGGCTGGCGCACAGTTGCCAATGAGGCGGGATGCGAGGGCAGGGCCGCCGACCTTGTCGAAGCGTTCCGGGTGGAGCGGGCGACCACACCGCGCCAGACCATGGGGCTTGTTCACCATGAAGCCCAGTTGCGCGCCGCAGCCGGAGAAACGCGCCGTGCGGTGTCACTGCTGCGCACGCTGCTGCCCCTGAATGATGATGCGCCCGCGATGCACGCCTATCACCGGGCCGAAATCGCTTTCCTGCAGGGCGACCGCGCAAGCCTCGAAGCAGCGCGGGCCGACCTCGCCGCGCTCCCGCCGCCACCGGACTGGGGAGCCGGTGTCGCAGCGTACCGCCAGACCTATCGTGAATATCCAGCGCCCACCTGGCCGGTGCACCTTGATGTGGTCGACGGCTTTCTGAACTGTTTCGGACGGTCCTATGCAGAGGCCTATTCGGAGACTTGTCGCTAAACGACAGCTTCGACGGCCTCTGCGATCAATGTCTCGCCCTTGCGGCGGTGGAGTTTGTCTCCGGGAAAGAGCTCCCCGCCATCCAGCGCCCGTATTGCGGCGTCGTAGCCCGCCTCGACGGCCGCGTCATAGGCCTTCCAGTCGCGCAGTTCGATGTCTTTCAGTTCCGGCAGGATCAGCATATCGGCGAGTTCCCGACCCGCTGAGGGGTTCACGCTGAGCGTGGCCGTGCGCATCAGGAGGCCGGCGATGGGCGGGGGCGCTGAAAAGCCGTGTTCCCAGACCCAGGACATGAAACCGGACGGTTTCTCGAACTCATCCGCCGACAGGCCTTCCGGTGCACGCGCCACGTCACAGCCGATCACGGCGCCGCGGTGGAAATCCCGCATCACGTCCACGGGAAAATTGTTCAGCACGGCCCCATCGACCAGCACCTCCCCCTCGTCCACCACGGGCGGAAGGATGCCAGGCAGTGAAATGGTCGCCCGCAATGCCTTGCGCAGGAGGCCAGAGCGATGGACGCGGAACGCGCCATCGGTGAGGTTGGTCGAAACCGCGAAGAAGGGCAGGGCGAGATCGCCAATGGCCGCGGTGCCGAAATGCTCCTTTAGCCGGTTGTCAACACGCTTGCCGCGGACCATCGAGACCACGGGCAGGCGCCAGTCGCCCAGCGGGTTGGAATCGACAAAGGCCTTGCGGATCCGCCAGTCGATCTCGTCATCATTCCAGCCCATGGCAACACAGGCCGCGATCACGGCCCCCATGGACGATCCGCCGACAAAGTCTATCGACAGACCGCGTTCGCGGATCGCCCTGACGGCGCCGATATGGGCATAGGCCCGCGCGCCGCCGCCGGAGAACACCAGGCCGATGGAGCGCCCGGTCAGCACCCGCCCAAGTCGCTCGCAATCGGCATCTGCCATGCCGTGCCAGTGTAGAATGCGCGTGGCACCGGCTGCATTCCGCCAGACGTCGGGGCTGCAGGCCTTTCGCTCGCCGCCCGAGTGGCACAGCACCACGTCAATCAGCTGGAAGGCCCTTGCCGGGGACGGGTCTTCGGGGAACAGGGGAATGGACGGGCGGGCGTCGGCGCGGGCAAACAGCCAGATGCGGTCGGCCTGTCGCATGGCGAGCCGGTACCAGGGCGTGTCACCGATTGAGGCTGTCAGGAGGACCAGGTCATTGTCGCGCTCAAGCTCGTCAAAATAGGCGGTCGGTTTGTCATCGCCATGGGCTTCGTCGATGATGGCGACCTTCAGCCCCGATGTCTCCAGCACCGCGCGGAGGGCCTTTGCGCGCAAGTCCACGTCCATGGTCGGCGAGGTGGAGATCAGCGCGAAAATCTTCGGCTCGGCCCGGTCAGAGCGCCGGCGCGATTGCTTCAGCCTGAGCAGGATCAGACGGATCATGGCTTCGAGGATTTCGGGCTCAGCCTTGATCAGACGGTCAAAGCCCTTGCGTGAAATGCGCAGGATTTCTGTGTCGCGCAGGGCGAAGACACTGTTGGTGTGGCGCTCGTTCTCCAGTTCGCCATCGCCATCGGAATCCTGCGCCAGGAACAGCGCCATCTCGCCGACGGGTTCGCCTGCGCGCACATGGCCGACAAATTCGGTGCGACCGTCCATTGCCTTACGGAAAATGCCAAGGGCGCCACTGACCACAAAGTAGATGCAGTCTGAGATATCGCCTTCCTCAAACAGGGCGGTCCCGGCAGGAAGTGAAAACCATGTGGCTTCCTGACCGGCTGCGCGCAGGGCACGTCGCGGCACCTCCGCCAGGAAGGGGATGGACTTCAGAAATGGCGCCAGGTTCGGTCCCATGCGTGTGAACATGACGATCCCCATGGCTCGAGAAAACCCCTGATTTGCCAAAGTCACCTGTCACCTTGTTATGACGTGCCGGTGACGGGCGGCTTTTCCAATTGTCATGGGGGTCGGGATGCAAGAGGCAGGCCGGGTCTGTCGCCGTGTTCTTCCTATCCGAAAACAACGATCCCATTGGCCGCATTATGGCCAATGGGGCTGTCGCCCAGGACGGGCACACCGGCCTGAGCGCACCAGTGGCGGGCGATATCCGATGCCTCCATCGCGAAATCGATATCGTTTTCGGGTATGTCGCTGAAACGACCAAGGCGCACGCCGGCGAGCTGCGAAAACCAGTCGCTGGAGGCCAGTTGTGCGAAGGCCCGGTCGATTCGGTAGTGGTATTCGCCAATGTCTTCCAGGTGCAGGACGTGGCCGGAAAGATCAGGGAGGAATGCAGTGCCATTCAGGGCGGCCAGCACGGTGAGGTTGAAGGCGGCCTCGGGCGGTGCGCGTGAGGGCGCGCGCGCATTGCCGGCCAGGAAAGACAGCGATCGCGCCACTGCGTCTGCGCCGCCCTCGCGCAGCATATCGCCGGGAATTGGCCCATGCACGGATCGGCCAATTCCTGCCCCATAGAGCGTGGCCAGAAGCGCTCCGGCATCGCTGTAGCCCAGATAGGTCTTGCTGGCCGCAGATGGGCCTAGCGCACTGGCCAGGCCCTTCAGCAGGCGCATGGAGCCATACCCGCCGCGGGCAAACCAGACCGCATCGAAGGCCGGGTCGTTGGCCGCCCTCACCAACGCGGCCTGGCGCGTCCTGTCATCGCCGGCAAAATGGCCATGGCGCTCGAAACACTGGGGATCGAAATGGATTTCCAGGTCGGGCGTCATGCGTCCGGCCAGTTCCAGCACACTTTCGGCCACGTCCCGGTCCAGCGCACGGGCGGGCGCAACAATGGCCACGCGGCGCGGCCTGCCTGAATTTTGCCTATCTGATGCCATTGGATTCAGGTTATGGCGGATTCCATGATCGAACGAAAACGCTATTTCTTCTGCGGCATCGGCGGCTCGGGCATGTTGCCGCTGGCGATGATCCTGCGCGGGCAGGGCGCTGAGGTTGCCGGGTCTGACCGGGCCCTCGACCAGGGACGTTCGCCAGAGAAGTTCGACTGGCTGGCCGGTCAGGGCATCGCCCTGTTTCCACAGGATGGCTCCGGCCTGGTGTCTGCAGACCAGGTGCTCGTGGCCTCCGCCGCCATTGAGGACACGGTGCCCGACGTGGCCGCAGCCCTTCAGCTTGGATGCCAGCGTGTCACCCGGGCTGAGGCACTGGCCAGCCTGTTCAATGGCGCGACCCTGTCCATTGGCGTGGCGGGCACGAGTGGAAAGTCCACCACCACGGCGATGATCGCCTGGATCCTCGATCAGGCCGGACGCGCGCCGACGGTGATGAATGGCGCGGTGATGAAGAATTTCACCGACCCCGAAACGCCGTTCGCAAGCGCCCTTGCCGGGGTGGACGGCGCGCCGTTCGTGTCGGAGATCGATGAAAGTGACGGGTCGATCGCGATGTTCACGCCCACCGTTTGCGTGCTCAACAATGTCTCGGTGGACCACAAGTCCATGGACGAGTTGCGCACCCTTTTCGGAGACTTCATCGCGCGCGCCGGGACGGCGGTGATCAACGCTGACGATGGCGAGACACGCGCGCTTGCGGCGGCTGCGCAGGAGCGTCTTGACTATGGGATCGAAAGAGACGGCGTCTTCGCGACGGCCCGCAACCTGGTGGCAGAGCCGTTTTCGATGGATTTCAGCCTGCATTGTGAGGGCAAGGTGCGGCCTGTGCACCTCCCCGTGCCAGGGCGCCACAATGTTTCCAACGCCCTTGCGGCGATCTGTGCGGCCCATGCCGTGGGGATCGAGCCTGGCCTGGCTGCCTCGGCGCTGGAGCGGTTTCAGGGGATCAAGCGCCGTTTCGAGATTGTCGGCACAGCCAATGGCGTGACGGTCATTGATGATTTCGCCCACAATCCCGACAAGATCGCCGCCACGCTCTCGACACTCCGGGCCTTTCCCGGACGCCTTCTGGTGATGTTCCAGCCCCATGGTTTCGGCCCGATCCGGAAGATGCGACAGGAACTGTGTGAAGCCTTCGCCAGCCACCTCGATGCCGATGACGTCCTGGTGATGCCACAGCCGGTCTACTTTGGCGGAACGGTGGACCGGTCGGTGACGAGTTCCCACCTGGCATCCGACATTCGGGTCGCCGGCCGCAACGCGCTCGCGATGGAGACACGCAAGGCCTGCGGCGAGGCGATCCTGGAGCAGGCCAGGCCCGGCGACCGCGTGATCATCATGGGCGCACGGGACGACACGCTGAGTGACTTTGCCGCCTTAATCCTGTCGTCGCTGCAACACGATTGCGCTGGGGAATGATGCAAAAATGTCTCACTGACGAGACATGACAGCGCGGTCGGGATTCTTGAGTTGTCCCGACTCTCTTAATCGTATTTCACACCGAAACATCTACTGAGACGCGAAAAGCGCCAGTGTCCAACGAGAGACGCCGTGGCCCTACCCATGAGGGCGAAACCCGGTGCAAACAGGAAACCCACGAGGAGTCCCCATGAAGATCCAATTGTTGTCGACCAGTGCCCTGATTCTTGGCAGCCTTGCCGCGCCGGTTGCGGTGTCACAGGAAGCAGAAGAGACCAGCGCACGCACGCTGGAAACGGTGACGGTCACCGCCACGAAGCGCGAACAGACCCTGCAAGACGTTCCAGTCGCTGTGTCGGTTGTTGACAACAGCGTCATCGAAAAGGCCCAGATCATTGATCTGTCCGACCTTCAATCGGTCGTGCCGTCCTTCAACGTCGGGCAGCTCCAGTCTTCAGCAAACACGAACTTCATCATCCGCGGTTTTGGCAATGGGGCCAACAATGCCGGTATCGAGCCGTCGGTCGGTGTGTTCATCGATGGTGTCTATCGCTCTCGCTCAGCCGCGCAGATCGCCGACTTGCCAAACCTGCAGCGCGTTGAGGTCCTTCGTGGGCCGCAATCGACCCTGTTCGGCAAGAATGCCTCCGCTGGTGTGGTCTCGATCGTCACCTCAGAGCCGCAATTCGAGTTTGGCGGCAACATCGAAGGCACGATCAGCAATTTCAATGGCTACCGCGCCAAGGGCTATGTGACCGGCCCCATCAGCGACACGCTCGCCTTCTCTCTGGGCGGCTCCTACAATGTACGAGATGGTTATGCCACAGACCTTGCCTCGGGAACGGAAACCAATGAGCGCAACCGGTATGGAATCCGAGGCGAGCTCTTGTTCACTCCGCAGGACAACATGAATTTTCGCCTGATCGGTGACTATGACGTCATTGACGAGAATTGCTGTGTGGCGGCCAACCTGGTCAACGGCCCAACGGGTGGGATCATCCAGGCGATTGGCGGCAACCTTGAGCCGGAGAACCCCTTCTCTTACGACGTTTTCTACAACTTTCCGTCCACGAACGAGATCGAGAATGGGGGCCTCTCGCTGCAAGGAGATATAGACTTTGACGGGTTCACCTTCACGACCATCACGGCCTATCGTCTGTCCGAACGCCTGACCAACGCTGACTCCGATTTCACCAGTGCAGACCTTGTGCGAGAAAACGTTGAAGACGTGGCGATCGACACCTTCACGCAGGAGTTTCGCCTGACATCGACAGGCGACGGCAATGTCGACTGGCAGGTTGGAGCTTTCTACTTCGATGAGACTGTGGAAATCGACAATTCGTTCCTCTATGGCGATGACTTTCGCAACTATGCCAATTTTCTGGTTGCAGGGCTCGGAGCGCCGGGCGCCATTGACGATATCGAAGCCGGCCTCGGTCTGCCGGTTGGCAGCGCGTTCCAGCAGCCCGGACAGGGACTGGCTGAAGAATTTGGCCAGGACAACACAGCCTTGTCCGTATTCGGCTCGCTGGACTTCCACCTGAGCGACCAGCTCACTGCGACGGTTGGCCTGAACTATACCAATGATGAAAAAGATGCATTCGGAAACGTTGTTTCCACCGACGCATTCTCAGGGCTTGATCTTGTAAACTTCAGCTACGCGGCGGGTCTCATTGGCCAATTGGGCGCACTGGGCGTAGATGTTAGCGACCCTGCAAGCATTGGTGCGTTTATCCAGGGCAACCCTCAAACCTATGCGGCGATCCAGCAGGGGGTTCTGGCAGGTGCCAATGCACCAACCAATCCGGTTCTGGGCCTTACGGACCTGCAATTTCTGCCGCCTTTCCTGAATTTTCCCAATGCCGCAGAGGGTGGATCCACAAACGATGAGGAGGTGACCTACAACCTCCGGCTTGCCTACGACGCCAGTGACAATTTCAACGTTTACCTGTCATACGCGACGGGGTTCAAGGCATCCTCTTGGAATCTCAGCCGCGACAGTCGTCCCCTGGCCAGCGCCTTCACGCCTGGCAACACTGTGGTTGATCCTTTCACAGGGCAGGTCCTGCAGGTTCCGCCGCCATCCGCAGTTACCAATGCCGGTCTTGCCGTTACCAACCTGTCAACCGGTTCGCGCTTCGCCTCGCCTGAGGTCGCCGAAGTGATCGAGATTGGTGTGAAAGCCTCGTTCGACACATTTGCCATCAACCTGGCACTTTTCGACCAGAGCATTGAGGGCTTCCAGTCGAATGTCTTCACCGGCACGGGCTTTGCGCTCGCCAATGCCGGCGAGCAGTCCACCCAGGGCCTCGAAGTCGACATGACCTGGAACCCAATCGAGCAGCTGACACTCAGTTTTGCGGGCACGTTCCTCGATCCGTTCTATGATTCCTTCCCGGATGCCGCAGAGGGCGATCTGAGCGGTACCGTGCCCTCTGGAATTGCCAAGACGTCGACATCCACAGCTGTGCTGTACGAGTTTGGCTTGGGCAATGGCTGGGATGCATTTGTTCGCACCGACTGGCAGTATGAAAGCGACAACGACTTCTTCGATGGTGGCCCGACAGCTGTGAATAACATTCTGTTCGACGACGCCTTCACTCGCGAAGTCGACCAGTGGAACGCTTCGTTCGGTATCGAGACCGAGGGTGGCCTTGGTGTGACCGTATGGGGCCGCAACATCTTTGACCATGAGCGTATCACCACCGCATTCCCATCGGTGGCGCAGGCTGGGTCCATCTCCGGGTACCCAAACCAGCCGGCCACCTACGGCGTTACAGTGCGCAAGCAGTTCTAGCGTACTTGAACACTTGCAGGACAGTGAGGCGCCCGCACCGGATCCGGTGCGGGCGTTTCCTTTTCAGGCGAGGTCTTTACTGTAGCGTGAAAACGCGAATGGGAGGGTGTCTTGGCAGATCATATTCTGGTGATTGATGAGGGAACCACATCAACCCGGGCCATCGCCTTTGACCCTGACTTCAGGCAGGTTGCCCTCGAGCAGGCCGAGCTGGTGCTGACTTACCCTAGTGATGGCTGGGTTGAGCAAGATGGCGAAGAGATCTGGACGGCCAGCCTTGGCGTCGCTCGCACTGTGATCGAAACCCTGGGCGGTGTGGACCAGGTGGCCGCCGTTGCGATCACCAATCAGCGCGAAACCACGCTGATCTGGGACCGGGAAACGGGAGAGCCAGTCGGCCCTGCGATTGTCTGGCAGGACCGCAGAACCGCTCCCGCCTGTGACGGGCTGCGCGAGGCCGGCCATGGCCCGCAGGTGCAAGCGGAGACCGGACTGGTCATCGACCCCTACTTCTCGGCCACCAAGCTGGCCTGGATGATAAAGGCCCACGGGCTGGACGAGGCTGATCTTGCAGCCGGCCGCTTTGCTTTTGGCACCGTGGACACCTGGCTGGTCTGGAAGCTGACGGGCGGGGCTGTGCATGCCACGGATGTGACCAATGCCTCACGGACACTGCTGATGTCGCTGGAAGGTGGAGACTGGTCCAGCCCGATGCTGGACCTGTTCGGTGTTCCCCGCGAGCTCCTGCCGGAAATCAGGCCGAGCGGCGGCGCGTTTGGAGAGACGGACCCAGCCCACCTTGGCAGGGCCATTCCCATCCTGTCAGCGATTGGTGACCAGCAATCGGCCTTGGTCGGCCAGGGCTGCCTGGAGGCGGGGCAGGGCAAGATCACCCTGGGAACGGGCGCATTCCTTGTGGCCAATACGGGGAATGTCCGCCCGACATCGGCCCATGCGCTGCTCGCCACAAAGGCCTATGACACGGGGCGGGGAAATGAGGCGTTTGCCATTGAGGGCGCCATCTTCAATGCGGGAACGGTGGTGAAATGGCTGCGCGACGAGCTTGGCCTGATCGATGCGGCGGCCGACAGTGAGGCGATGGCCCGCGATGTCGGCGACACGGGCGGGGTCTACTTTGTTCCAGCTTTCACGGGCCTTGGCGCGCCCCACTGGAACGCGGATGCGCGCGGTGAAGTGACCGGCATCACCCGCGCCACGCGGGCCGCCCACATCGTGCGCGCGGGCTTGGAGGCCTGCGCCTACCAGACACGGGACTTGCTCGCGGCCTTTGCCTCCGATGGCGCGCCGGTCAAGACGCTGCGTGTGGATGGAGGGATGGCGGCCAATGACTGGCTGATGCAGTTCATGGCGGACATTTGCGACGTGCCCTTTGAGCGGCCGGCCTATACGGAGATGACGGCACTTGGTGCGGCTGCGCTGGCGGGTTTTCAGCTCGGATGGACCACGCCGGGCGCGTGGACAGGCCGCGGGGCTGGCCTTGACCGCTTTGATCCCGGCATGGCGAGCGACGAGCGCGACCGCCTGTGCGCCGGCTGGCATCGGGCCGTCAGAAAGGCCTGCACACCGTGAGCGGTAGAGGCTGAAGGCTGGTGAAACAAGAAAAGGGCGACCCTCCGCAGGGTCGCCCTTGT
>CAZVES010000048.1:0-16992 GCA_964625835.1 uncultured Hyphomonadaceae bacterium | reverse complement strand
GAATTGCAGTGGCGGTGAGACAGGGATTCGAACCCTGGAGACTGTTGCCAGCCTACACGCGTTCCAGGCGTGCGCCTTCGACCACTCGGCCACCTCACCGTGCATTTGAAAACGCGTGTATATACAGCCCATGGCCGCGCTCGCAAGCCGCGATTGCTGTGCGGCCTGACTGACACCATATCACGCGCACACCAACGTCCTGGAGCCCTGAATGCTGTTTTCCCGCAAACCCGCAAAACTGCCCGCCCGAGGCGAGGCGCTTCCCGGTCGCGACACGCCGATCCCGACAGCTTCGCGCCATTTTGTCTTCGACCGCCCCCTGAAGGCCGACCCGCCTGAGGGGTTTGAAACGGCCGTGATCGCAATGGGTTGTTTCTGGGGGGCCGAGCGGGTGTTCTGGCAACTTGATGGCGTCTGGATGACAGCGGCGGGTTATGCCGGCGGCGAAACACCGAACCCGACCTATGAAGAGACGTGCAGCGGCAGGACCGGCCATACCGAGGTCGTACAGGTCGTGTTCAACCCGTCCGTGGTGTCGTATTCAGAGATACTGAAAGTGTTTTGGGAAAACCATGATCCGACCCAGGGCATGCGCCAGGGAAATGACATCGGAACCCAGTACCGATCGGCCATCTACACCACCACCCCGGATCAACTGGAAACGGCCAGGCAGACCGCGAAGGACTATGGCCGCGCCCTGACGGCGAAGGGGTATGACCCGGTCACGACAGAAATCGCACCTTTGTCAGACTTCTACTACGCCGAGGACTACCACCAGCAATACCTTGCCAAGAACCCGGCCGGCTATTGCGGCATTGGCGGCACGGGCGTGAGCTGCCCGATCGGCCTCGGCGTGGCGGGTGAATAGGGGCTTATTCCTCCGTGGCCACCAGGCCCGTGGCATGGCCCATGACATGGAAAATCTCGTGTTGTTCCATCACACCGGAGACGAGCTCTGATCCTGGGCCGCGCGCAAAGATGGCCACATCCTCACCGGCATGGGTTTCAGAGAACATGGGCACGAGGGCGGGCTGCCTGAAATCCGGCTCAGTCGTATCAATGTCCGACAGGTCCGCCCTCACGCACGGCCCATCCGTGCCTTCCCGACCGGCGCACGCGCTGCCACCATTGGCATAGCTGAGCGTTGTATAGGGCATGCCATCGGCCCCTTTCATGGTTTCACCAGTTGCGAAGCTGGCCAGGCCGAGAATCGGATTGTTGCGCTTCTGGTAGCCCGCAATTGTCATTGTGTGAGAGTGGTCGGCAGTCACGATGACCAGCGTGTCATCGGCGCTGGTCATTTCCAGGGCGACCGCGACGGCCTGGTCGAACGCATCGGTGTCTTCAAGCGCCCGCGCCGCATTGGTGCCATGGTGGGCATGGTCGATCCGGCCACCCTCGATCATGAGCACATAACCATCCTCGTCGCGCGACAGCCGTGTGATGGCTGCGCGGGTCATCTCTGCTAGCGAGGGTTCGCCCATCCGGTCGCGCGGGCGGTCGATCTCGTAGTTCATGTGGGAGGGCTCAAACAGCCCGAGCACCTTTGTGTCGGCGTCAAAATCAGTTGTGTTGAAGCCGTCCAGACCGTAGATCACGCGGTGCTGGTTGGACTTTCGGGTCCATTCCCCTGCAAGATCCCGCCCATCGGTTCGCCGGCCAGTGCCCTCGTTTAGTTCGGGATCGGCGACATCCACGGTCAGGAAATGTCGGCGGCCACCACCCATGGCGATCTCGAATCCGTCACCGGCATCCCATTCCACCAGCTGGCGGGCAATGTCGGGGCAGTCGGCTGGCGGTTCGTCGGTGCGAAAGGACGTGTTGTCTTCCCAGTCCCGGCTGGGGCTTTCGGCGAAGGTGGCTGCCGGCGTGGCGTGGGTGACCCGCGTGGTTGAGACGATACCGCTGGAAAGGCCCTGGCGCTCGGCCAGTTCAAACAGCGTGTCCGACCCATTGCCCTGGGCGCTCGCGCAGTTTCCAAAGCTGGCCTCGCTCGTCACGCCAAGGGTGCGCACATTCGATTTGATCCC
Organism: uncultured Hyphomonadaceae bacterium; assembly: GCA_964625835.1. Classification (GTDB taxonomy): domain Bacteria; phylum Pseudomonadota; class Alphaproteobacteria; order Caulobacterales; family Hyphomonadaceae; genus UBA5336. Next base: position 14,962 of record CAZVES010000048.1, on the reverse strand, counting down.
GGCCACTATAGCGGTCGCGGTGGATGCGCTGTCAGACACCTGTCCATCATGGGAATAGGTCTTGGACAGTGCCACCCGGGGCAGTGTGTCGATGGCCAGGCTGTAGCTCTCACCGTCCAGTCCACGCTTCTGGCCGGCATAGATCCGCCCCGCGGTGATGGTCGAAATACCCATGCCATCGCCGACGAAAAGGATCACGTTCCGGGCCCGGCCAGTTTGTCGGGACTCCGCGCGGCCGGCGACCGCGGCTGCAGCCTGCCTGTAATAGGGATCAGAGGACTGACGCGGCACAACGGGTGTCCGTTCGGCAATCTGGGCCTCGGCCAGGTTGCCCGGGGCGCTTGACTGGCCACAGGCGCTGAGCGCCGCCATGCTGGCAGCGAGGCAGAAAACGATGGCAAGGCGCATGGGAAACTCCCCGTGTTGATCAGGCTGTGGACGTAGGTGTTAGCGCAATTCCATGTCACACTTGCGTCTTTGCGTCAGCCAGTGCGGGTGCTTTCCTCATGGCACTGCGCTGGGCAAGGTAGACCCCCGCCAGGATCAGGAGTCCGCCAGAACCCTGCAGCGCATTGAGCGGCTCGTCGAAAAGCTGCCAGGAAATCGCCGCAGCCGTGACCGGCTGGGCCAGTACGAGGATGCCGGCAATGGCAGCGGGCGTCCGGCCCAGGCCGAAAATGATCAGTCCCTGCCCGCCCACCTGTACCACCAGCGCAAGGAAAAGAGGCGCGAGGAACCCATCAGCCGAGGCTGGGATAAAGGCCTCGCCGGACAGCAACACCAAAAGGGCGGCGACACATATTTCCGTGATTGTGAGCCAGACAATGGCATCCAGCGCACCGAGCGTGCCCCGGGCAATCTTCGAGAAAAGGACATAGCCCGCCACCAGCACAGCCGCGCCAACCGCCAGCAAGTCGCCCGAGAGGTCGGCCTTGCCATTGGCCGGGCCGCCCTGGGACAGCAACCCTGCGCCAGTCACGGCGATCACGATTGCAACGGCCCAGCCCAGCGTGGGCCGCTCCCTGAGAAATATCCAGGCGAGGAAGCCGACGCAGATGTTGCCCATGTTCACGATGAATGTGGCGTTGGCCACTGTCGTGCGCTCCAGTGCCCAGTGCCAGAGCGCAATGTCGAGGGTGAAGCAGACCCCCGCCAGGATAACGGCCGGCACGGGGCGCACAGGCATTCGGCGCTCCACGACCCACAACAGCATGAGCAGGACCGGCAAGGCAAAGATGTATCGCCACATGGCGATCGCCTGGGGACCCAGCGTGTCGAGGCCGAGGCGCAGGCCAATGGGTGCGAACCCGAGACAGATGCCACCGGCAAGCACGGCGGCGAGACCGATCCCCATCGGCAAGTGCCGGCTTCCAGTCGCATTCGAAACGGTCATTCAAAGCCCTGCCAGCGCCAAAACATCAGCAGGCGATAGGCCTTCTGTGCGCAGGGCCGCAAGCGATTTCGACCTGTGTGTCTTCGACAGGCGTTTGCCATCCTCGCCGAACAGCAGCCGGTGGTGGTGGTAAACTGGCCGCGGCCAGTCCATCAGGGCCTGAAGCAGGACCTGTATGTGCGGTGCCTCGGCCAGGTCCTGGCCCCTTATGACATATGTGATGCCCTGAATGGCATCATCATGAGTTGCGGCAAGGTGGTAGGCTGCCGGACAGTCCTTGCGGGTGAGCGCAATGTCGCCATGGATTTGAGGGCGAGCGGCAATGTTACGAATCCGTCCGTCCTCCTCGAGCGCAAAGGTCAGCGCATCAAAGAACAACGCGCCCATCTCTGAGCGTGCCGCCTCCAGCGACAGGCGCCAGGCAAATGGCACGCCGGCGGCCAACCGGGCGTTTTCCTCCGGGCGCGACATCGGCCCGGACCGCACGATTCCGCTGGGAAACCTCGCACTGATCTCCTGGCGGGTCAGAAAACAGCGGTAGACGAGTCCTCGTTCGCGCAAGCCGGCCACGACGCCGAGATACTCATCGAAGTGGCGGGACTGGCGACGCACCGGTCCATCCCAGCGCAATCCGAGCCATTCAAGATCCTCCCGAATGGCGACGTCATATTCCGGCCGGCAGCGGGTGACATCGACATTCTCGATCCGCAGCAGCGCTTCGCCATTCGCCACATCGGCCGCGCGCCGTACCAGAACGGCGGACAGGGCATGGCCGAGATGCAGGGGGCCCGTGGGCGAGGGAGCAAAGCGGGTGCGCAGGGTCGTCATGGCCGGTTCATCGATGGGCCAGCGGCTTGCGTCAACTCGCCCGATGCGCGAAACGGTGCCTGATTTATAGGGCCAACGGGCTTTGTTGGTTGCGCCGCCCCCATCGCCTCGTGTATCGGCGACGAAAATTATAAGACAGGTCCAATGTCCGACGCAGACCTCTTTTCCCAGATTGCAGCCTGGCTCGACCAGAATGTCCTGGTTTCGACCAGTCTCGCCGTTATTGGCGTGGCGGCTGTATTTGCCGTGTGCGTCGTGATCCTTGTGGGTCTGCTGCGGGGGCTGAACAGTCTGCTTGGCGGGGCTGGCACCGTATCCAACCGGCGGATAAGGCGCGCCGCCCAGGAGCCAGGCTACAGCATACTCATTGGTGAGTTTGGCGGTTACAACACCTCGACCGCGCGCAGCCTGGTGGAGAACGCCCTCGAAACCTATTGCTCGGACTTCAGCTTTGGCGCCCAGTACAAGCTGTTCAGGGTGCGTAGCCCGGGCGGGCGCCCGGAGGGAGAAGTCCTGGCGCGGGCGCGAAAGCGGCTCGAGAAAACAGGCGCTGACATGGTGATTTGGGGTGCACGCTTGTCGGACGAGGCCGACGGACTGCGCATCTTCGGCGTTTCGCGGCGCGGCAGCCTTTCGCCCGCACAGGCCCAGCCCTTCACACTCCAGCTTCCGGGGCGGCTGCGCGCCTTCAATGACCCGGTCAAGCGGGCAGCGGCCTACCTTCTGGCCAAACGGCTCCAGCCAGCCCTCTCCCAGCCGGAATCTTTCAGGGAAGAGAAAGTGGCCGAACTTGGCCAGGTGCTCGATACAATGCTGACCGACATTGACGGGCTGGAACGCGCCATGGATGCCGTCACCCGGCGTGAAATCGAAACAGATTTTGCCTCGGTGACGCTGCATCTCAGCGAAACATCCGACCGGGGCGAATGGATCGAACGCCTGATCGAGCGGCGTCGGGCGACACTGGATGGGCTGAAGGGCAATCCTGACACCGAGGCCCTGATCGATGCGCGCCTTGATCTGGGCCGTGCCCTGATCAAACGGGCTGAGAAGGCCTTCGATCCCGTGGCCGTGCGCGAAGCGTCGGTCCACCTCAATGCGGCGATCGACGCCTTGCGCAAACACGAGGTGATCCGCAAGGCGCAACGCGCGAGTGATGCCTTGGCACGCGCCCAATCACTGGTCGAAACACGCCGCCGCTTTGCCGTGAACTTCTCAGCCTGAGGCAGATTGTCTTCAGAAATCGAGGTTCGCATAGTGGGGCGCGGGACGGGTGCCCTCGACCCTGTCGGCCAGAATGCTGCGGAAACAGGGACGCGACTTCATCCGGGCATACCATGCGCGCAGGTCCGGCACCGCAGCCCAGTCGACGTCTCCGAAATAGTCGAGGCTCGAGAGATGCGCCGCCACCGCCAGGTCCGCGACTGTAAGGTGGCGGCCGGCCACATAAGAGCGGGACTCGGCCAGAGCATTCAGGAAAGTCAGCCGGCCGCGCAGGGCATGGGCGCCTTTTCTGAGGGCTGTGCTGTCGGGCTGGCGGTCGCGTCGCACCCATTGGACCGCGCGCTCAGTCAGGAGATTGTCCGTGACGATCTGGAAACTGTCCTCACACCATCGCCAGAGGCGCCGCGCCTCTGCAGCATCCTGGTGGCCAGCCGGCAGGAGGCGCGGCGATGGATAGGCGACATCCAGATACTCGATCAGGGCATGGGTGCCGAGAAGGTTGATGCGCCCTTCCGACGTGGTGTCGATGAAGGCCGGCGGCGCCGCGCCGGGGCCGAGCCGCTCCATGTCCGGATGAACGGCCCAGGGTCGAGTCTCGACGTCTTCAAAGGCAATCCGCTTTTCCGCGAGAGCCAGCCGCGCCGTGCGCGCCACGGGGTCGAGCGACCAGTGGTAGAGCCGTTTCATCGCGCATCCTCCCTCAAACATGCCTAGCACACTCGCAAACGCGCCACACCCTGCCGGAAAGCGCTGAAGGTGCTTGGCATCGTTGACAGCGGCCTTACTGTGTCGCGAAACGGTAAACAAACCTGGCTGGGAGCGAGCCCTTGGAAGCGATTGTTGGTATTATTCAGAACGTCTCGGGCCTGATCTGGGGTGGCACCTGGGGCGATACGGTCATCTTCCCTTTCCAGATCGGCCCGCTGGCCATCGTCCTGCTTGGGACAGGCCTGTTCATGATGTACCGCGTCGGGGCACGGCCGCTGCGCAGGTTCGGGCCTGCCGTGGCCGAGGTCTGGGCAGGCCGCAAAGCCCAGGGTGAGGATGGCGCGATCACGCCCTGGCAGGCCCTCTCCACGGCGCTGTCGGGCCAGGTGGGCACGGGCAATCTGGCCGGCGTGGCGACCGCCATCACGCTGGGCGGACCGGGCGCAATCTTCTGGATGTGGATCACGGCGATCTTCGGCATGGCGCTCGCCTTCTCGGAAAGCTCGCTCGCCCTGAAGTATCGCGAGACCGACGAATATGGGCGCATCAATGGCGGACCGATGTATTATATCAAGAACGGCCTCGGCAAGGGGTGGGGCTGGCTCGCCGTCATCTTCTGCCTCGGCACGTTGTTCTCGGCCATGGCCACGGGCTCCATGATCCAGGCCAACTCCATCACCGTGACGGCCATGGAACTGACCAACACCCAGATGGGGCTTGGCATTCCCAACTGGGCGTTTGGCGTGATCATATCCGGTCTGGTGTTTGCGGTGATCATCGGTGGCATCAAGTCCATCGGCAGTGTCGCAGGAAAGGTCGTGCCGGTCATGGCTGCGCTTTATGTCCTGATCGCTCTGGTTGTCTTGATCATGAACGCATCGGAAGTGCCCGCTGCATTGTGGCAGATCATCGCTTCAGCCTTTGGCCTGAGTGAAGCCATGGGCGGGGTGGCCGGTTATGGCGTGATGCAGGCGGTCCGGTTTGGTATCGCGCGCGGCCTTTTCTCCAACGAGGCCGGCCAGGGATCGGCGCCGATCGCCCACGCCGCCGCACAGACACGCAATCCTGTGATGCAAGGCGAGATCGCCATGATCGGTGTGTTCATCGACACCATGATCATCTGCACCATGACGGCGCTAGTCATCCTGACCGTGACGGGTGACTTCAAGAAGTCGCCGGCCCTGATGGCTGCCAATGCCTGTGTTGAGGCAGGTGTTGAGGTGCCAGAGGGGCTCACAGTGGGCGATCTTTTCCCCAGTGCATATGAGGAGGGCCGCGAAGCGACCATCGCAGAGAACGGCGTGATTGCGGCCTCTTACCTGGAAAACTGCGCAGCACAGGGCGTCACCGTGCCAGCCGATGCGCTGGCTGCTGCGGTGGACGCGGGCGCGCTGATGGATGTGGACCATGCCTGGGAAACCGATGCCGACAGTTCGGCAGTGACCACGCGAGCCTACACCCAGGCGATCCCTGTGGTCGGCGCGTTCATCGTGCCCATCGCGCTCTTCTTTTTCGCTTTCACCACCATTCTCGGTTGGTCCTACTATGGCGAGCAAGCTGCCACCTACTTGCTGGGCGAGTGGGCGACCCACCCCTTCCGGTACCTTTGGGTTATTGTCGTGTTCGCCGGGACGCTCTGGACCAATGTGGATGCGCTCTGGCTGCTCGGCGACATTGCGAACGCCTCCATGGCGTTTCCAAACCTGATCGCGATTATTGCCCTGTCGGGCGTCGTGGTCGCCATGCACAAGGCCGGTGACGACCCCGGCCATGCCCATCCCGTGATCGATAAGAGCGAACACGGCTCGCCTGGCGAGTAAGCTCAAAATGCCTGTTATGGCCCGGTCCGTCAGCCGCTCAGGCGTCGGTCGGGCCCGTCACTTCGTCGATTGGAATGGCGTAGTGGCGATTGCAGAACTGGCAATTGATTGACAGTGTCCCGTCGGGCTCGACGAGCTCACGAAGCCCCTCATCGGACAGGCCTTGCAGCGTGCCGCGCAACCGCTCCTCATTGCAGCTGCACGCGTCTGACAGTGCCTGCGGCAGCGCCATGCGCACGCCGGTTTCGTGGAACAGGCGGTAAAGCAGCCGGTCTGGACTGACATCTGGCGATATGAGTTCCTCATCGCTCAGCGTTGCAAAAAGGGCCGAGGCGTTCTCCCAGGCCAGATCCGTGTCACCGCGCTCATCGTCTGCCGCGATCTTCTGGATCAGCATGCCACCACCACGCCACTGGCTGGGCTCGCCGGGACGCGACAGTTCACCCACCGCAAGCGATATCTGCGTGTCGACCTGTTCAGACTGGCGAAAATAGTCTTCCGCGCACTCGGCCAGCGTGGCCTTCTGGAGGGGGACAACGCCCTGGTAGGGCTGCATGGACGGATCGTCATGAATGATGATGAGGCCCAGCGCCCCATTCGTGCCGAACAGTTGCGGCATGTGCGGTCGCGCCGCCTTGTTCAGCCGCATCAGCCGCGCCCAACTTTCCGCATCCCTGCGAATATAGCCCCGAAGGTTTCCTTGCACGGAGTATTCCGCCACCAGCAGGGATACAGGTCCGTTTCCCTCCGCCTGGACCATCACGCGGCCCTGGAACTTCATTGCCGATCCCACAAGGGCGGCCAGCAGCAGTGCCTCGCCCAGAAGGCGCGCCAGCTCTTTGTCATAGTCGTGCCGCTTCAGGATCGGGTCGAGCGTGCCGGTGGCCAGGCGGGCGATACGTCCACGCACCGGTTCGCCGTCGATCTGGAAGGCCGCGACAATGTCGTCTGCCCGCGAGGTGTCCCTTAGAGTTTGTTCAGGCACCATTTGAGAATCGCTTTCTGCGCATGGACGCGGTTCTCCGCTTCGTCAAAAACCACCGATTGTGGTCCGTCGATGACTTCCGCATCAACCTCTTCGCCCCGATGGGCGGGCAGGCAGTGGAGAAACAGGGCGTCGGTTTTCGCCAAAGCCATGAGATCGGTCGTCACCGCATATGGGTCAAGGACACTCAGTCGCGTCTCGGCGTCCTGGTCGCCCATGGAGACGAATGTGTCAGCGATCACCACGTCGGCTCCGGCAACCGCTTCCTCTGCATTGTCATAGAGTGCGATACGACCCTGCAGGGCCCGGGCGATCTCGACATCCTCTTCATCAGGCGCGTAGCGCTCGGGCGTGCCAATGGCCAGTTCAAATCCGAACTTGGCCGCGGCGTGGATGAAACTCGAACAGACATTGTTGCCGTCGCCGACCCAGGACAGGCGAGCGCTGGAAAGGTCCACTCCGTTTTCCTCAAGGGTCAGGAGATCCGCCATGATCTGGCATGGATGCGACCGGTCGGTCAGGCCATTGATCACGGGCACGTCGGCAGCGGCTGCAAATGCCTCCACATCGGCATGGTCGTTGGCACGGAGCATGACGGCATCGACATAGCGCGCCAGCACCCGGGCGGTGTCCTCGACGGTTTCACCACGGCCCAGTTGCATATCGCCTGCCGATGCCACGATTGAATCGCCGCCCAGCTGGCGCATGGCAACGTCGAAGGAAAACCGGGTGCGCGTCGAGGATTTTTCGAAAATCATGGCCAGGAGATGGTCAGCCAGGGGCGCTTCGGCATCCGCGCGCCCCTTCGGCCAGCCGTTGCGCGCAGCCTTCGCGGCACGCGCATCGTCGAGCATGGCTCTCAGTTCCGTGGCCGGAATATCAATAAGGTCAAGAAAGTCTCGCTTGGCCATGGCTGGTTCGTCCCCTGCTGAAGCCGCACTTAATCCACCCACTATTGCGCGCGCAAGGGCTGCCCTCAGACACCGAAAACGGCCAGGATCGAGGCCACGCCCGAAACCAGAGTGAACATCAGCGACAGTGACACCGCGACAATCCTCTGGGACTTCTTCTTCTGGCGCACACCGGGCGGCGCTTCGCCCCGTTTGCGCGGCGCCAGTGTCCAGGAGTTTGTCAGGAAGCCGGCAGCTGCGAGCCCGGAGAGCGTGGCCGAGCCATAGGAACCAGCGATCGCTGCGAGTGCGCAGGCCGCCAGCAGTACAATCGCCACTTGCCCGGAGGCATCTTTCAGGAGTTGGCGGACATGCCCGTCAGCACGGCTGTAGTCGAGGCGGTCGAAGGAACAGTTCGGCGCGGTGATACAGGCGATCCAGGCCGCACCCGTGGCAAGGCTGGAAGCAAGTACGGAAAAACCGCCGGCGGTCGACTGAATGGCCTCGAACATGCGGCTTGTATCCCCGGGTTTGTCGGCGCGGGCAAGATTACACGAAAACCGCCACGGTCTGCCGACCCGCCATCACAGGCGTTCCATCGAAGGCCCACAGGGCCATGGCCTGGCTTGAATAGCCATCGGAAATGGTTTCGGCGGCGTGGCGGGCATAGAACCAACCCTCGCTGGTTTCGATATGATCGGTCAGGAATTCCGCCATCCAGGTCATCGAACTGACAGGGCCAGGCGCGGAAAACATCGACATCGCCGCCGGCGGTGGTGCATCTGCAAGGGCCAGAATGGCCGTCGGCGAGTAAAGGACACCCTCATCGGTGTGGCGCAGCCAAAGGCCCATCTCCGGCACATCGGCATCGGACATCGGCCGTTTGCCAGAGGCGAGGCGCATGTTGAAATGGCGCGTGAAGTTCGGGCGTGCGCTGGGCTCGGGGAAAAGCGGCTCGGCTTCGGCTGGCCCGGGCACGCCAGCTGGCATGGCCATGCCGCGGTATGACAGCGCGCTGTCACGCTTGATGCCAAACGTGAAAACCGAGCGCGCCGACAGGCCCTTTTCCCCTACCACGTCCACATTGACAAAAACGCTGTTCTTGCCTCGGCGAAGGAGGCCGGGTGAAATGACCATGTCACCGCCACCCGGCCCGATGAAGGAGACCTGCGCCGAGCGCAGCGGTGTCGAGCCGGCAATGACGCGGGCAGCTTCCAGGCTGAGTGCGGCAGTGAGGCCGCCATAGGTTGTGCGCCCCTGCATCCAGTCTTCCGGCACATGGGCCTCGATCCGCCCATTCGAGCCGCGCTCGAGCCCGGCGAGCAGTTGCGTGAAACTCGTCTCGGTCATTTCGCGCTCACTGCCCTGTGCAATCCCGGCCTGAAGCCCGCCACGAATGGTTGCAAAACGCACATGCCTTGTCGAGCGCGAAGGCTCAACGGGCTTCTCGTCTAGTTGGATCCAATGTCTGCTGAAGCTGCGTCCAGTCCGTCGAACGAGCTCTCGAAATCACGCCTGGATTCCAGAGTGTCGGTCATCTCGCGGATCTTGGCAATCAGTGCATCAGAGGACCCGTTCGTGCGATCAAGCAGGGCAAGGAACTGGGCGCGCTGCTCAATGGCAAGCCAGATCAGGTTGCCTTCAATGTTCAGCGCCACGTCAACAACCTGGTACTCACCATCCCGGTTCAGAACACGCCAGCGCACATCCATCGCCGGGCCACCCTCGCGCGGGATCCGTGTGTTCACGATCGAGTCGCGCGGGGTGCGATCAAACGAGCCGATGACCTCGACACGTTCACCACGATAGCGATCCAACTCGTTTTCATACACCGCGAGGGCATAGGTGCGAAAAGCCGCGCGATACTCCTGCAATTCCTCCTCAAGGAAACTGCGCGCATACCGGCCGATCACAAAATTGGACACGGCATCGAGATCGGTGAACTGGTCCATGTACAGCGAAAAGGCCTCGGTCCGGTCCTTGGCATCAAGCCCCGGATCGTTGAGCGTGCGGAGCACTTCGTTGGCATTTTCCGCGACATAGGCTTCCGTGCGCGCGTCGGCAAAGGCTACACCAGCAAGTATGGCCGCGCCGACTGCGGTGGCGGCAAGTCGGGTCGTGATCGATCTGAACATGGGTATGGGCCTTGTCTTTCTTCCGTGTGACTCACTCAAAATCATCAAAATCGGGCAAATCTGTGTAAGGGTCTTCTTCTTCACGACCATTTCGAATTTCCGCTTCGCGCTGGGAGGTGTAGGCCCGCCGGAGGGCGATGTAGGGTTCAGGCTGCTCGCGAAGCGTCTGCAGCTGCGGCTCAAGCGCAACACGCGCGTTCAGGAGGCCAAGGACACCCCGTGAGACGGCCACTATTGTTCTTGTGTCCTCGTCTTCAATCACGGCTTTGTAGTTGAATGGGTCAAGCGCGCCATCCACGCCGCGACCGATGCCGTCGCGAAGATTTGTCGGACCCATCAGGGGCAAGACGATGAAAGGGCCTTCGGAAACGCCCCAGACGCCGAGCGTCTGGCCGAAGTCTTCCGAATGGCCTGCGCGACCGAGTTCGTGCTCAGCCGGATCCAGCAGCCCGCCCAACCCGAATGTGGTGTTGACGAGAAAGCGGAACATTGTGTCGCCGGCCCGTTTCGGCTCGCCCTGCAGGACATCATTCACGAAGACGACCGGGCTGTTCAGGTTCGACAGGAAATTGCCCACGCCCGTCCGGAAAAATTGCGGCGTGACGGTTTCATATGCCTTTGCCGTAGGGCCGATCACGGCCTTGTCGGCGGCCTCGTTAAAGGCAAACACCTGTCGATTGATCGGCTCCAGCGGGTCGTAGACGCCGTTGCCTGACGAGGCTGGAGTCGTTGAACACGCGCCCAATCCCATGGTCAGAGCCAAGCCAAGAGTGAGTGAGCGCCGCATCGTTCATCCTTTTGCTCGCCTGCATATGTTGCACAGCGAAACCCTGGACAACCACTTCTGTGCGCTCACACTTGCGTGACAAATGTGACCGTGGTTTCGCGGCCACAGGCTTGCCATCGATATAAAAATATCTTTATATCTACATATGACAGACAGTCTCGAACAGGTGGTACAGCGCTTCCGTGCGGCAGCCGAGCCGACCCGGCTGCGCATTCTTGCCTTGCTGTCCCATGGTGATCTTTCCGTTGGTGAGATGGTCAGTGTTCTCAGGCTCAGCCAGCCGCGTCTGTCGCATCAGTTGAAGATTCTCGCCAATGCGGGGCTTGTGACGCGCCTTCCGGAGGGCTCATGGGTTTTCTACAGGGCCGTACGCCTGGGCCCTGCCGGGGATGTGATACGCTTGGCTCTCTCGCAGGCCGACCTGTCAGCGGGGGAATTCGCCCGCGACGCGAGCCAGCTGACAGCCATCCAGTCCCGGCGTGCGGATGAAGCGGCCGCTTATTTCGATTCGGTGGCGGAGACCTGGGACACAGTGCGCAGCCTGCATTTTGCCAATGACGCGATTGAGGATGCCCTGCTCGAAACCATAGGCAACGGGCCTTTCCGGCAAGCCGTTGACGTTGGGACGGGCACCGGGCGCATGTTGACCCTGTTGTCACACCTGGCTGATCGCGCCGAGGGCTTCGATCTCAGCCACCAGATGCTCACCGTTGCACGCGACAATCTTGCAAGACATGGTGCCAACAACGCCTCGGTCCGGTATGGCGACGCGTCGGCCATGCCGTTTGACAATGCTTCGGCAGACCTCGTCATCTTTCACCAATTGCTGCACTTCATCGACCAGCCTGACCGTGTGCTACAGGAAGCACGCAGGATACTGGCACCAGGCGGCAAGCTTGTGATCGTCGATTTCGCCCCCCACTCGCTGGAATTCCTCCGCAATGAGCATGGCCACAGGCGGCTGGGCATCGCTGACGAGGCCCTGGCTGAGTGGGCGGCTGGCACGGGTCTGGTGCCCACCGCCGTCCGCAAATTCGATCCCCCCCAGGACCGGCCAAACGGGTTGGCCGTCCGCATATGGCTCGCTGAACTGCCCGGCCAGCCACAACTGCTTTCAGAGGAAGTCGCTGCATGACCATAATGTCCGTTGCAAGGCGCCAGTCTGCCAAGGCGCCCACCGTGTCTTTCGAGTTCTTTCCGCCGAAAAACGAGGCGATGTCAGATCGGCTGTGGGAATGTGTCCGGCGGCTGGAACCCATGGCGCCGAAATTCGTCTCGGTGACCTATGGCGCAGGCGGCTCCACGCGCGAGCGCACCCATGACACGGTGCGCCGCCTCTCTCAGGAAACCAGCCTCACGCCTGCGGCCCACCTGACCTGCGTGGATGCCACGAAGGAGCAGGTCCACGAAGTGGCCGAGGATTACTGGCAGGCCGGGGTGAAGCACATCGTGGCCCTGCGCGGCGACAGTCCGGACGGCATGGGCGAACCCTTCAAGCCCCATCCCGGTGGCTATGAAAGCTCCGTTGACCTCGTCCGGGGCCTGCGCGCCCACCGCCCCGATCTTGGAAAGTGTTTCGAGGTTTCCGTGGCGTGTTATCCGGAACAGCACCCTGACAGCCGGGGCTGGGACGGCGACATGGACATCCTCAAGGCGAAGCAGGATGCCGGCGCGGACCGGGCCATTACCCAGTTCTTCTTCGAGCCGGACACCTTCTTCCGCTTCCGGGACCGTGTCGCCGCTGCGGGCATCACGATGCCGATCGTGCCGGGCATCATGCTGCAGCCGAATTTCGAGGCGCTGACCCGCATCGCCAAGCTCTGCAAGGCCAGCCTGCCGGACTGGCTCTGCGCACTCTATGACGGGCTCGACCAGGAAGACGACACGCGCGACCTGATCACCGCCAATGTCGCCGCCGAGCTCTGTCATTGCCTGGCCGAGCAGGACGTGGACACCTTCCACTTCTATACGCTGAACCGGGCGCAGCTCGCGCTTTCGACCTGCTACCTGCTCGGCCTGAAACCGGCCGATGTCAAACAGAAGGCAGCCGCGTGATGAGCACTAGCAAGCTTGATCAACTCTCAGACCTCGCCAGAGACCGGGTCCTCATACTGGATGGCGCAATGGGCACACAGATCCAGGATTTTGGCTTCGACGAGGCAGCCTTCCGCGGTGACCGCTTCGGAGACTGGGGAAAGCCCCTCAAGGGCAACAATGACCTCCTGAACCTGACCCAAGCGGACGCCATTCGCGCCATCCATGAGCGCTACATCGCAGTCGGCGCGGATCTGATCGAGACGAACACTTTCTCCGCCACCACCATCGCCATGGCCGATTATGGCATGGAGGCCCTGGCTGACGAGATCGCCGCAGAAGGCGCAAGGCTGGCGCGCGAGGCCGCCGACGCAGCGGGCCGCCCCGTTGCGGTGCTCGGTGCCATCGGCCCGACCAACAAGACGCTGTCTCTGAGCCCGGACGTGAATGATCCGGGGTTCCGGGAAGTGACCTTTGAGGATGTCCGCGCGGCCTATGAGGCACAGGCCCGGGCCATGGCGCCCTTTGTCGATGCACTGCTGATCGAGACCGTTTTCGATACACTGAATGCGAAAGCCGCTATAAAGGCTATTTTTGACGCTGATCTGAGCCTGCCGATTATCATTTCAGGCACGATCACCGACGCGTCAGGGCGCACGCTTTCGGGCCAGACCGCAGAGGCATTCTGGTACTCAATGCGCCATGCAAAGCCCTGGGCGGTGGGGCTCAACTGCGCGCTCGGCGCCGATGCCATGCGCCCGCACATCGCCGCCATCTCCAGGGTCGCCGACACCCGCATCATCGCCTATCCCAATGCCGGCCTGCCCAATGCTTTTGGCGAATATGACGAAACACCGGGCGAGACTGCAGGCATGCTGGAGGAATGGGCCTCCTCTGGTCTGGTCAACATCCTCGGCGGCTGCTGTGGCACCACGCCCGAGCACATCGCCGCCATCGCCGGCGCCACTCGGGGCAAGGCCCCGCGCAGGATTGCCACGCCCAGCCCGGCCATGCGCCTGTCCGGCCTCGAACCGTTTGAACTGGGGAGCTAGGAGCCTCCCATGGGCAAGACCTACGACAAGCTGGACGAGCGCCTGACCGCCTTCATCGAGGCGCAGAAGATGTTCTTCGTTGCGACCGCGCCGCTCTCGGCTGGCGGGCACGTCAATGTCAGCCCCAAGGGCTATGACGCCTTCCGGGTGATCGACCCGCTGACGGTCGCCTTTCTCGACACGGGCGGCTCCGGGATCGAGACCCAGGCCCACACAGCGGAGAATGGCCGCATCACCATCATGTTTTGCGCCTTTGAGGGCGCCCCGGTCATCCTGCGGCTCTACGGCAGGGCGACCGCCACCCAGTGGGACGAGCCCGGCTTTGCCGACCTGCTCGCCCTGTTTCCGGACTTCGACAAGGCGCGCGCCATCTTTACCATCAAGCTGGAGCGGATTTCCGACAGCTGCGGATGGGGCGTTCCGCTCTATGAATTCAAGGGCGACCGCGACCAGCTCCGGCGCTATGCTGACAATCCGAAGGTGACCGCCGATGAATGGGCGGAAAAGTACCGACGCAAGAACGCCGCCAGCATTGACGGCCTGCCCGGCATCCGGAGCCACTGAAGCGAAATGGCCCCCAATGGTCCTGTCTCCCAGGGCGATCTCTTCGCCTTTTACGGCCTTCTCATGGAGGGTTCAGCGAGCGTCTATCCGCCACTGGAGCTTGAGTCTGGCGGGACTTTCGGCGCGCCATGCTGGCTGCGTGGAACACTGCTGGACATGGGCAACTTCCCCGGCCTCGTGCCGGGCGACGGCCTTGTCCGCGCCCAGCGCTATGTTATTGACAGACTTGCCCTGGCCAACGCGCTTGACGCATTCGAGGACCTCGACCCCGCCGCTCCGGACGAGGCGCTCTATCATCGCCTGCCCACGCCACTCCTCGCAAGTGACGGTGCCGCAACGGGGGAGACCGCCTGGGTCTACTGGCTCAATCCCGCGCGTCCCGCAGACTTCCCCATTGTGGCAAGCGGCGCCTGGCCCCCGCAGACAGGACTGAACTGAATGACATCCACCTCAGCCGCACAATCCTTCGTCAACATTGGCGAGCGCACCAACGTGACCGGATCGGCGCGCTTCAAGACACTCATTCTTGAAGGCGACTATGC